>DCUI01000112.1 GCA_002327785.1 Phycisphaerales bacterium UBA2218 | reverse complement strand
CGCTGCCCCTTGCCCACGGGGGTCACGAGGTCGATGATTCGCATGTTCAGCTCATCGCCGGCCGTTTCGAGAATGAGCCGTTGCTCGGGGTGCAGCGGCGTCAGGTCGCTGAAGACGATCTTGTCCGCGAGCAGGTCCGGATTCTCGAAGTTGATCGCCTCGACGCGAAGCAGGGCGAAGTACTTCTCCGAATCCTTTGGCGGCCTGATTTGTCCGGAAACGATGTTGCCCGTCCGCAGGCCGAAGCGCCGAATCTGCGACGGCGACACGTAAATGTCGTCCGAGGAAGACAGGTAATTGTAACTGGGATTGCGAAGGAACCCGTAGCCGTCCGGGAGGACCTCCAGAACGCCTTCGCCGTACATCAGCCCATTCTGGCGGATGCGCTCCTTGAGAATCCTGAAGATCAGGTCCTGCTTCTTCAGGGCGCTGTACTCTGTAATGCCCTCTTTCTTGGCCATCTCATGCAGCTCGCCGACGGTGAGCCGCTGGAGGTCCGTCAAATACAGGTTGCCCTTCTTGATTCGCTCGTACTTGGCGTGAGTCGATTCTTCCTCTGTAACCTCGATGCCCTCGGCGGTCTCGAGTCCTTCTACAGCTTCGGCCATCTGGGTACCGGCTGCTTGTTCATCCGCGGCGGCGGTCTGCAGCTCTTGTGATAGTTCGAGCTGTTCTTCCCGCATTTCCGCCCCAGCAGCCTTTCTCCTGGTTCCTTTTCTTCTGGTTGTCTTGGCCTTAGCCATAACTACTCCTTTTTCTTCTGATACGAAACTCTACTGTCACCCTTGCCCCTGTTTGTGCAGGTAGGCACCTGCCTCCGCAACCGATGCGGGCAACACGCCTGTCGCCGACGTGAAGTATCTTCTCTCCGGCGGTTCCGGGGGATGGGCGCCTCAGACTACACCGCTACAATACGCAGCCCGGCAAGACGGCAGCCGATAGCATGACTTCCACACAAACCACGCTAACTGCTTCTATCCATGTCAGAGAAGATATCTTGGATTTGCCTGACCAGTGTCAAGAAGTCAGAATTGTTGTCTATGGTATTATCGGCGAGCTCTGCCTTCTTGTCCACAGAAATCTGAAAATTTTCGCGAATATCGACATCCTGTCCGTCCATGCGGCCTGCCTGCCTGGCCCTGTCGGCTCGCCGTTTACGGTCGCATTTGACAAAGATCAGCCGGTCACAGCGGTTTGCCCATCCGATTTCAACCAGCAGGGGCACATCCAGTACAATCGCCTTGATCGGCTCACACGAGTTGTACCTGGCAATCAGTTCCTCGATGCGCCGGAGTACGCGAGGATGGATCACCTTGTTCAGTGCGGCCAATTTCTTTTCATCGGCAAATACGATTCGAGCCAGTTCCTTGCGATCGATCTGGCCGGAAGGCCGAAGAATCCCCCGTCCGAACAACTCACAGACCTGATCGCGAACAGGTTCTTCCTTCAGTAGCTTGTGAGCGATGACATCGGCGCTGATGACCTGGCAGCCGAGTTTTCCGAACTCCGCCGCTACAGTGCTCTTGCCGGAGGCGACTCCGCCGATGATCCCAATAATTGGCTTTCTGCTGGGATTGACCACATTCAGGCAGCTACGCTGCTGACTCCCACTTTGCCCCTGTATTCTACCGGAGGTCCGCGATCCTGTCAAGAGGTCGGCGGATTTTCTTGCTCAGCCTTGGGCGGGTTGCTTCAGCCGGCTCCGGATGGCTTTGAGCAGGTCCTCCGGGATCTCCGTCCCGAGTCTCTTGGCTGTATTCGCGTGGCTCCAAGCCTGCTCATAGTTGCCGAGCATGTAGAAGCCGTATGCCAGCGCGTGGTATGCATCCCCCGTTCGGGAATCCATCCTGACCACCTGCAGGTACGCCTGAACCGCCAGGTCCCACTCTTGCTTTTTCAGGTAGGCCGAGCCCAGGTTGAACAGGATCCTCGGATCGTTCGGCTTGGTCATTGTCGCCTGCCTGTAGTACTGGATGGCCAGGTCGTATTGGCCCTGGTTGAAGTACGCCGTACCCAGGTCCACCAGGGCCGCCAGCATCGTAGGCTTGAGTATCAGAGCCTGCGTGTAGGACTGAATCTCCTCGTCGGTTTGATGCAGCCCGCCGTAACACATCCCCAGGCCGTAATGAGCTTCCGCCGAATCCGGCTTGAGATTCATTGCTTTGCGAAACTGCTGCAGCCCTTTGTCGTATTCATGCAAGCGATAGTGCAACTCGCCGAGTTGATTATAGATCTGCGCGTTCTCACCGTCGATAGCGAGCGCCCTGTTCAGTTGAGTCATTGCCTGGCTATAGCGCTCCTGTCTTGTCAAGAGCAGGGCCATATTGCGATAGGCATCGACGAAATTGGGGTCCAGTTGGATGGCCTGGCGGTAGGCGGAGGCCGCCGCATTGAGTTCGTCGATCGCCATATAGGCGTTGCCGAGGTTGTTGTAGGTCTTGGGATCGCCGGGGTTCAGGTCCAGGGCTGCCCGATACTGCCGAATGGCCTCGTTCACCCGATTCTTCTGCAGGTAGGTGTTGCCGAGGTTGGCCCTGGATTCCGACAAGGTCGGGTTGATGGCGACGGCGCGTTCCAGCGCCAGCATGGCGGTGTCCACGTCCCCGATCTCGCTGTACACGTTCCCCAGGTTGTTGAAGAAGCAGCCGAGGGACTGGCGCTTGTTCAGGTTCTTCATATAGATGGAGTTGCGGTTGTTCTCGGGGACATTGAACTTTCCCCTGTAGTGCTCATCGGGCGGGCTGGCCCCGTTGCTGGTTGTCTCGATATTGAACCGGGCGTGGCCCCCGTCATAGCGGACGAAGAAATGCCCCGGGACCACGACCCCATAGGCTTCCAGTCCCAGCCGCTCGGCGATGGACAGATAAAGGATTGAGAGACTCAGGCAATAGCCCTGTCTCCGGTCCATCACGGAGTGAAGGAACAGGTCGTTTGGATCGTCTGCGTGGGAGATGGTCTGGAAGCCGAGTTCCTCGAAAAGGTACTGATTGATGATCGGGATAGCCCGGGAGTCCACCGGCACTCGCTGCTGGCGCAGCCGAGTCAGGATCTCCGTAGCCATCGCGTCCAATTCATCGAGGTATCGTCGGCCCGCGACCATGTCGCTCCAGTACTCCGAGGCGATCAGCGTGGCGGTGGCCAGATCGATCTGCTCCTCCGAGAGCCGCAGCACCTGATCGAGGGATGTGACCTTCAGCCCCGCCTTGCCGGCGTTGGCAAGGCGCACCCGTTGCCCAAAAGCCACACAGGGCGTAGAAAAAACGAGAACCATGATGCACAAAAGAACTCTTTTCATGTATCCCTCTCGAACCTGACTGTTTGCCCAACCCAGTTCCCGTTGCCGGGAGGAGACCTCACCGTATGATGCCTGTATCGGCGCAAGTACTTGCCCATACGTTTCTTATCGTCATGCGGTTCTACCCGCTTGAGACATCGGCGCACAGGGCCCGCAAAACAAGCGATCCCTCCGATTTCTTCTTGTGCAATTGTAGCCCTGCGTTTAGGCTATTCAATCGAAATCTGTCTGTCTTGTCAGGAGGACACTATGAGATGCTTGCGTTTCGCCCAGAGGTATCGGACCTTCCCGGGATTGCCGAGCCAGACCAATAACATCGCGGTCTGGTGCCTTTCCGGCGTGGTGGCGGGTCTCTTGCTGGGAGGTTGCCGGACTGCGAAAGAGCCGCAGGAGCAACCCATCCAGGTACAGCCTCGGACGCAGTCCCCGGTTGAGCCCGTGGCGACGCCCCAGGTCCAGGCGGCAGAGACGCCCAGAGCACAGGAACAGCCTGCTTCGCAGACCGGCGAGCCGATCAGCCTTTTCGACGGCCAGACGCTCGGACAGTGGAAATCCACGGATTTCGGAGGGCAGGGCGATGTCTACGTCAAGGACGGGGCCATCTACCTGGAAATGGGCAACTACATGACCGGAATTACCTGGTCCGGGCCCGTGATCCGCATGAACTATGAGATTACCCTGGAGGCGATGCGGGTCCAGGGCAATGATTTCTTCTGTGCTTTGACTTTTCCCGTGGCAGACAAGCCGTGCACCCTGGTCCTTGGGGGGTGGGGCGGGAGCATTTGCGGCCTGTCCAGCATCGACTATTTTGACGCCTCCGAGAACCAAACGACACGCGTGATCCACTTCGAGAAAGGCAAATGGTACTTCGTCCGCCTGCGTGTCGTGCCCAATCGAATCCAGGCGTGGCTGGACGGCGAAGAACTCGTTGACTTCGATACTACAGACCACAAGATCGGCATTCGGGTGGAGGTCGATCTCTCGCAGCCGCTGGGGATTGCCACCTGGATGACCGCGGGGGCCGTTCGAAATATCAAGTTGAGGGAACTGCCGGAGCAGGCCCCATAGGGGGCGTCGGGTTTCCGTCATTCACCGGTTGGATCCGCTGTCAACGGGACGGTCGCCGCCCGGTGGCGAAACAGGTCGATTTCCATCCATCGTCCGCTGAAGAACCGCCAGCGGTTCGCCAGCCCGATGGCGACGATGCTCAGCGTGGCGACGATCCACGGGCCGATCGCGCCGGACTCCGGGAAGAACCACACGGTCAGCGAGCCTCCGATCCCCAGGATGACCACGGCGCCGATGCCTGCGACGACAGCCTGCCAGACTGTGTCACCGGCCCCGCGGAGCGCGCCGCCGTAGATGATGCGGGCGGCATGGAAGACCTGGTACAGGGCCGCACAGATCAGGATTTGCGACCCGGCCTGGATGACCCTCGGGTCCTGTGACCAAAACCGCATCAGCGGGCGGCGCAACAGGAGAAAGCACAAGCCCGTTAGTCCCATGTATATCATGCCCATCCTCATGCAGATCCGGGTTTGTTGGACTGCACGGTCCTTCCGGCCGGCGCCGATGGCTTTGCCGACGGAGGCGCTCAGCGCCGTGGAGATGCCGACGATGGGCATGGCCGAGAGGTTCGTGTAGGCGAGCACCGCGCTGGTGGCCGCCAGGGCCCCTTCGCCGAAGCGTCCGACCAGCGCCGAGAGCATGACGCCCCAAACGGCCACGTTCAAGACCAATCCAACGCCCGCTGCGACGCCCACCGCCAGCAGGCTCCGCATCTTGGCCGGGTCCGGTTCGAGGCTCCTCCTGGATTGGAACGCCTCGTTGACCGGGCTGCTCAGAAAGACCCCCATATTGATGATGGCCGCGGCGCCGATCCCGATGCACGTGCCCCAGCCGGCGCCGGCGATCCCCATCGCGGGCAAGCCGAATTTTCCGAAGATCAGAGCGTAGTTGGCCACGATGTTCACGGCCTGCCCGATGAGGGAGGAGAACATCGTGACGATCGGCCTGTGGATCCCCATGAAGAACTGGTTGCTGGACCAGTTGATGACGGCCGCGATGTGGGCGACCAGGAGGATTCGAAAGTAGATGACTTCGAGTTGGATCACGCCGGCGGGCTGCCCCATTAGCCGGAAGATCGCCGGGGCTGCCGGCCAGAGGATTGCCGCGACCAGCAGAAAGTAGAGAGTGCCCATGTAGGTCATCTGCCAGAAGTAGCTGGAGCATTCGGCCTTCTCGCCTCGCCCGAGGCTCTGGCTGACGAAGGTGTTGAGACTGGTCATCGCGCCGAGGGCGAAGCCGCCGGGCAGCAGGGCTACGAACCCGGCGGGCAGGACCGCTGCCAGTGCATCCGTCCCGAGCCGGGAGATCATGATACGGTCGATGAACTGCATGAGCGTCAGGGAGATAGTCGAGACGATCATCGGCCCGGAGAGCTTCAGCATATAGCCCAGAGAGGTTTCGTATTCGGGACGGTCCCGCGAGTCGGGACGGGATGTCATATTCATGTCGTGCCTTGCTTGCCCAGTCCGAGTCGATCGAGGAGCATCGCCGCCGAGATACCCGCGACCCGCACGTGTTTGACCGGGTGGGTCTGGCCGGCGATGATGTCAATCGCATTTCTCTTCACACCAAGCTGTCTGGCCAGAAACGCGATCAGGCACTCGTTGGCCTTGCCCTTCTCGGGTGGGGCCGCCACCCGGATCTTGATCATATTGTCCAAGATGCCCGAAACCGTCGTCCTGCTGCTGCCTGGAACGATCTTGGCGGTGAAGACCACGCCGCCGCCGTCTGCCTGAATGGCGGGCTTGGACATAGGTCACTCGACGTTTTCCCGCAGATTCGAACCGATGGCCATCTGTACGTACTTCTCGATCTGCTCCGCCAGTTCCCCCAGGGAAGGCAACTGAAAATCCTCGTAGAAGCCGGCTACGAACTCCCCGTTCAGCGCCCGCTTGAAGATTCTCACCCGGATGATCGACGGCTGCGAGAGGGCCTTCGTGTAGTCGCTGTCCTTGTGTTCGGTCAGCTCGACCCGCCAGTTCTCGCTGATGAACACGAGGCACTTGCCCGTGTACACCGCCGTCGGAAAATAATCACGCAGCAGCTTCAGCGTTTCCATCATTGGTCCTATAGCCGTGTGGGGCCGTGTTTCTCATGGCGCCTTTTTCGGCTCCCCGAATCCTTTTACATCGCCGCGAAGGACCTGGGCATGTTTCTCCCAGGCGGCCATCGTGCGCTTCAGATTGTCGTAGGCATCGCCGCCGATGCCGTAGCCCTGGAAGCCGATGGGGCCGGTGTAACCGGCGTCCCGAAGGATTTCCAGGAACCCGCGCATGTCGAAAGTACCGCAATCCAGCGTCTGAATCAAGGTCTTCCAATCCTTGCCGCTGGTATCCGCTCCGTTGATGTTCACGACCGACAGGTGGGGCATGGCTTTCTCGATGACGGTCCTGGCGTCCCGGCTCTCGCTCACCCGCAGCCAGTGGCACAGATTGAACGTGACGCCGAGGTTCGGGCGATCCGACTTCTCCGCGATTCGCACGGCGTCCTCGATCGTCTCAAGCCAGAAGGCGTTATGATGATAGAGCGAGATGCGCACCTTGTGTTCCGCCGCCGCATCGGCGAGTTCGCGGAGGATTTCCACCGCGCGGGCGTCGCCCTGTGGCGTCGAGGGTTCGTGCTCCTTGCTCTGTGCGAAGACCCACAGAATCGTGTTGCGCCCTTCGAGCAGGTTCATCGCCTCCTTCAGCGAAGGATCGTAGGGCTGTGCGCCGGAATCGATGTTGATGCCCGTATAGATGGCGAAAAGCTGTAGGTCCCGCGAGTCCAGTTCCTTGAGCATCTCGGTCAGCGGGCCGGCTCCTGCGTAGCCGGGGCCGATGCCGGGGTAGCCGAGCTCCTTGAGCATCTGCGCCTGCTGTCCGGCGGTGGTATGGTTCGGGTCCTTGGTGGCGGTGTCCATCGCGAAGAAGGGATTGGGTCCGGCCGGCGCGACCCAGAGATTGCGGTACGCCACCGGGCCGTGGTCGCCCTGGAGCATGAGCGGCCCCAAGGGTTTCTCGTCATCGTATGCAGCGGCCCGCGTGGGGCCGGTCAGCTCGATGTCGCTATGGACGAGGGTCCCGTTGTACACCACCTTCTCGAATCGGGCATTGGCGACCTTGCGGCCGCTCTTATCGAATCGGGGACCGCGAAAGACGATGTCGAAGGTTTGCCACTGGCCGGGTGGCTTCGAGGCATTGACTCGGGGGGAGTGACCTTCGAAGCCTTTTGGGTCGCGATTCTCGTCCCACCGCTCGTAGATGCCGCCGCACTCGATACCGGGATACTCGGAGTTCTTCTGCCAACTGTCGAACACCTGGACCTCGTAACGCCCCATGAAGTACACGCCTGAATTGGAGTCCTTCGACACCATGAACTCGACGTGAGCGCGGACATCGCCGAATTCCTGCTTGCTGAAAAGGTTGGCGGTCTTTCCGGTCGGGCCGTTGACGAGGGCCCCCGCGCCGGGCTCGGCCACCAGAAGCTTCTCGTTGTCGGGGGCGAGTGTCGCATCCCGGACGGCGCTCCATTGCCCCGTGTTGTCCCGCCAGGCGGACAGATCGTCGCCCGTGAGCTGGAGCTGGTGGCACTGGGCGCAGTCCTTTCCGACTGCAGGGACTGCACAAACGACGAACGCCATCGCGGTTGCTGCTATCGAGCAGATACAGTTCAGCATTGTACACATCCTTCCTCACTTGCCAGTTTCTGGCTGAACGGTGCGTATCACGCACCATCTTCATCTTCGTCTGGTATGACAGATAAATCCAATGGTTGCTACAACAGGTGCCAGGGACTCCGCATGGCCCGGTTGAGCATCCTGTTGGCCCCGTCGTCGTTCGTAAACCGCTCGGCCTGCGGGTCCCATTGGAGTCTCTTGCCGGTCAGCATAGCAATGTTGCCGATGTGCGCAATCGTAAAGCATCGCTGGCCGATCTCCGGTGGAAAGTAGCACTCCTGCCGGGACTTGACGCAGTCGAGGAAGTTCCTCTGCTCGCCCTGGGGACACGTAAACAGATGAACTCCATCAGGCCCGATGGCGGAATCGAGGACAGAGGCGGGCTCCGCCTGCAAGGGGGCCCGCCAGCCGTGGTTGCCGATCCAGCCGTCGGAGCCTTCGAATCGCAGGCTCGGCGTTCCGGAATCGACCATCAGCTTCACGCCGTCGGCGTAGGTGTACTCGATGTGGAAGTCCTTGGCCGTGTTGTACAGCCCCTCGCCCCAAAAGACGCCCTTGCCCTCCACTTGGACCGGGCCCGTGTGCTCGGTGTTGTTTCCCCACTGGGCGCCGTCGAGCAGATGGGCGCCCCAGTCGGTAAGCATGCCGCCGGAGTAGTCGAAGATCCAGCGGAAGTTCCAGTGGCAGCGGTCTTTTGTATAGGGCGCCCAGGGGGCGGGGCCGAGCCACATGTCGTAGTCGAATCCCTCGGGCACCGGCATCGGCTCGGGGTTCCCCGGCTGGTCCGGGCCGCTCGGAAGCTCCACCTTAATGGTGTGAACTTTACCGATCCGACCGTTGCGGACCAGCTCGCACATGCGGTGGTAGACATCGACGGCGCGGTCCTCGGTAGACCATTGAAAGACCCGGTTGTACCGCTTCATGGTCTCGACGAGCCTGCGGCCCTCCTCCACGGTGAGTGTGGGCTTTTCGCACTCGACGTCCTTGCCCGCCTTCGCGGCGGCAATCGCAATCGGCACGTGCCAATGGTCCGGCGTCGAGATCATCACCGCGTCGACATCGGCCCGGGCGAGGATCTCACGGAAGTCGTTGTAGACGGCGCAGTCTTTGTTGTCATACTTGCTGTTGACCATCTCGCGGGCAATCTCGCGCTGTTCGCGGTCCACATCGCAGACTGCGATTACATGCGCATCGGGCTGCCCAAGGAAGGTTTTGAGGTTCATCTCCCTGCCATGGCCCCCCGTGCCGATCATGCCGAGCGTGATCCGCTCGCCGGCGGCGACGGTCCCGGCCTTGCCCAATGTCGAGGGGCGCACGAAGTACGGTATCGCGATGCCGCCGCATGCAGTGATGGCGGCTCGCTTCAAAAGCACTCTGCGGCCGATCTTCCGGCTCATGGAAATCCTCCGTTTCTCGAACCATCTATTACGAGGCTCTGGGTGGTAGCCTCAACGCCGGACGTCCTGGTTCGTCGTGTGCCCGTAAGGACATATATACAAACGCGCTGTGGCGTCACTACGAAGGATCTAAAATGACAGCAGCATCTGCCAGATGTACATGTTGCCCAGTGCGTCGATGTCCTCCCAGATCCTCTGGACCATGGCCTTGTCGCCGGTGATCGCGGGCAGGTCTTTCACTCGCTGCTCCCACGGGAAGCAGGCGCCGGGCTTGACCCTCGGCGCAGGCCGGCCCGCCATGCCTTTGATCTTCTTTCTCGACTCGACCGACGACGGCAGGTCGCAGGGCGGCGTCGCGGTCGGCGGCTGGCATGTGCCGGAAGAATACACGCCGTGCTCGCGACAGACCTGCGTCATCATCTTCATATTCTCGACGCTGGTATCGTCCTGCATGATCGCTCCGGCGTCCATGACGTAGCCGCCGTCCTTGGCCACCTCCTTGATGACCCGCATCACGAACTCCTGCACCTCTTCGGGCGTTCCGTAGCTGAGCAGCATGTTCGGGATGCCCCCGCTGATGGCGAATTTGTCGTGCAGCCGGCGGTGGACCTCGAAGATGTCGTCCTGATCGCAGTGGAAGACGATGCTTCGGTCCGGCAGCTCACGGAAGGTGTCGAAGTGGTGCTTCCAGCGGCCCTCGGCGTAGAAGAGCGTCTGGTGGCCGTTCTTCCAGAACTCCTCGATGCACGGCTTGAGCGTGGGCCAGTAGTGCGACTCGAACTGCTTGGGATTGAAGAACGGCACGCAGCCGCGATGCATCCAGTAGCCGATGGGCACGAGCCCGCTCGGGTCGCAACTCGTCAGGCCCACGTTGACTAAGTGCGGCATCAGGGCCTCGCAGGCCTTGAGCACCTTCTTGGGCTGCGTGTGCATGTCGTTCACGAGCCCGAGATAGCCTCGCAGCTTGTCGGCGAGGATGTCGAACGGGGCCTTGAAGATGCCCGCGATGGCGGACGCCGTGCCGCACTCCGACCGCAGCCTGCCTACCTGCGGCCCGAAGGCATAGAAGTACTGCAGCATGGCCATCGCGCTCTTGACCAGAGCCAGGTTGTTGCGATAGGTGGAGGGTTCGCCGATCTTGCTGACTTCGGTGGAGACGCGAGGCAGCCAGGTATTGTAGAGGAAGGCCGTCGGGTCGTCGATCAGGGCGTCGTACTCATCGGGCTTCATGAAGGCCTCTTCCTGGGGGGGCTCCCGGTATTGAAAACCCTTGTCCGGAGGGATATGGACGCCCGGGATGCCGTAGTATCGCAGTCCGGCGGCTTGGGCCAGACCCGTCCAGACATAGACCATGTTCGCGACGACCGCGTCCCACTGGAAGTCCTTGGCGGTCTTGACGGCGGCCTCGAACGCCTTGGTGTAGTCGTGGGCCACGTCCTGGCACGTATAGCCGGCGTACTTGGCCACGAACTCGGCCACGAACGGCCGCATCGGGATCATGTCCGGCTTCTCGTTCCGCATCGCCGTGACGTATCGGTTCAATCGCTCTTGGTAAAGCTGCTCCATGTCCTTCGCCATCGCGCGCCTCCCATTGTTCCCGCGAAAGCGGGAATCCATTTGTCATCTACAGCCCAACTCGGCGTGCCGGCCGAAAGGAGCCCCAAACCCGCCAGCGCACCTGCCCGCACGGCACTCCAGAGACTACCCCCCCTCGACTGAAACATCAACTTCAATCTTGTTTGTGGGGGGGGCAACAGGGTATTCTTGAGCTATGAGAATCGGAGAGTCGATCTGGCATGAGAAAATGAGTATGAAACCGACTATCACGACCCACGCAGAGCAAGCCAAACAGGATCGGGCCTACTGGCGTACCCGTACGCCCGAAGAACGCCTGGACGAAGTGGAGAGACTGCGACTGGAAGCAGGGAAGTTCCTCTATGAATATCCATCCCGACTTCGAAGAACTGTTGCGATTGCTCGAAGAACACGGCGTTGAGTACATGATCGTGACGCTGTGGACGGCCTGATGAATGGACACAACCTTGCGAACGAGAAGCACCGAAAGCTCTATAACGCCCTCACGGGCACCAAGCTCGAGAAGCAGCCATTCTGGGCACAGCTCAGGAGGGCGTCGGAAAAACGGAATTCGATAATCCACCCTAATGATCTCGCCGGGCGGGAGGACATAGAAGTTGCCTGTTGCCCGTGAGGAGCACGGGACATCGTGGGCATGAATAGGCAGTGTTGCGGATGTGCGCAAGTTGGCCGCTGCCTTCCGACGTTCGACGAGGAATACGCGGTGAATCCTTGGTAGACAAGGAACCGGCCTGGGCTGGGGCCAATCTGGATCGCTGTCCCGAATCTGGACGACCTGTGTGTGCTGGTTTGTGCGTTCGAGCTTCAACCTGATACGTCCGCAGTCTTGAGGCCGCCGGTTTCGAGCATTTTGGTATCGTTGGTGGGTCGCAGGGCGATGAACGCCTCGGCAAGGGATGCAGAGTGATTACGAAAACGGCAAGAGAATGTGTATTCAACGAATGCAAAAGCGGCAGGAACGCATTTGGACCAGCCTTCTTTGATGAGCATCTGTCGGTCGTGATCGAGTACGCCACGAGATTGGCAAAGGCCTTTGGGGCTGACGCGGAGATTGTCGAGCTGGCGGGGTGGCTGCATGATCTTTCCGCCATTCGGGACTTCGCGGCCCTGTCGAAACATCCTGCCTTGAGCGTGGAAATCGCCCGGAAGATGTTGCAGGAGAAACGATCAAGGTTTGTCATGTCCTCGCACATCGAGAACTTGCCTGGACAGTCCCAGACGTTTGAGCTTGGCGGGGTCCAAAGAAGATGAAAAGAAGCCCCCGCTTTTTGATGAGGGAGAGGAAGCGAGACTATGCGGGGGCCTGTGGACAATTTATTTATGTGTATGCTATCCGCTGCGCAGAGCCAAGTCAACAGCTTTCCCGGAATTTTCGAAAAAAATATGCGGCCCCGACATCGCGGGACTCGGATAGTGCGTTACTCTTGATAGAACCTGACTTTACGGTCGGTTCTCCTCTCCCGGTGCAGCCTCCTCTACGGTCCGTGAGTCGGCCTCATCGCGCGGCCGGCGTAAGAATCGGCACTGTCCGCAGCAGGATTGCCGTGGCTGTCTACTCCAGCCACCCGTCTTGACGGGGTGCGACGGACGGCATATAGTTTTCGGGTTTATGGCATCAGCGGTCGCTGGGGCCTTACAAAGAGGATATGGAGATGGCCGAAAAGGGTCAATGTCACAAGTGCACGGGGCTGTGTTGTCGGTATTTCGCACTCCCGATCGAAACGCCCGAGACCAGGGCCGACTACGACGACATCCGGTGGTATCTCTGCCACGAGGATATCACCGTTTTCGTTGAAAAGGGCGACTGGTACCTCAACGTCAAGAACAAGTGTCGGCACCTGTCCGAGAAGGGCCATACATGCCTCATCTACGAGCGCCGGCCGGAGATCTGCCGCAAGTACAAACATGTGGATTGTGATTTCACCCAGGGCGAGTACGACTACGAGCTGCATTTCACCAGCGACAGCCAGATGGAGGAGTACATCCGAGTGAAATTCGACAACAACGTCAAGGAGAAGCGGAAGACCAGGAAATCGAGGGGACGCAAGGCATGAAGATACCCCCGGTCAAAGGGACGAGAGATTTCTATCCGCCGCAGATGGCCTGCCGCAATTGGATCATTGATGGGTGGAAGAAGGTTTCCCAGCGGAACGGCTTCGAGGAATACGACGGCCCGATCTTCGAGCACCTCCAGATGTACCAGATCAAGAGCGGGCAGGAGATTGTCGAGCAGCTTTTCTCCCTGCAGGACCGTGGCGGGCGGGACTTGGCGATTCGGCCGGAGATCACACCGACGCTGGCCCGCATGGTGAACCAGCAGGTCAACGCGTTGCCCCGGCCGATCAAGTGGTTCGCGGTCCCGCGACTGTGCCGGGCAGAGCGGCCTCAGAAGGGCCGGCTTCGCGAGTTCTTCCAGTGGAATATCGATATCATCGGGGAGGACCGGGCCGATGCGGATGCGGAGATCATCTTCGCGACCCTGGACTATCTCCGCATGGTTGGTCTGACCGCCACGGACATCCGGGCCAAGATCTCAAGCCGAAGGCTCCTGGCAGCGGTCCTGACCAGCATCGGAATCCCCGCCGAGCGGCTGGAGCCGATCTACGCCGTTCTGGACAAGAAGCCCAAGCTGCCGGCCGAGACCTTCGAGGCGTTGCTGGCCGAGCAGGTGCCCGATAAGGGCCAAGCTGGGAAGATCCTCGATTTCATGGCCCTTGATTCGGTGACGGCCGTGGCGGGGATCATCGAGTCGAATGAGGCCCTGGGCAAGGCGATCGACGAGCTTTGTGGCGTCCTTGGCGTTTTGAACGCCATGGGGGTGGGAGAGTACTGCGGATTCGATCCCGGCATCGTACGCGGCCTGGCGTATTACACGGGGGTTGTGTTCGAGGTGCACGATATCGCCGGTGAGTTGAGGGCCATCTGCGGTGGCGGACGTTACGACAACCTGTTGCGGGATTTCGGTGGCCCTGCCATCGCTGCGACGGGGATGGGGATGGGCGATTGCGTCCTGGAGATCCTCCTGGGGCAGCGGGGTCTGCTCGATGCTCAGGTTCCTAAGCGGCGCCTTGAGTACTTCGTGGCTGTTGCCGACCCGCAGTTTGCCGAGGCCATGTACGAGGTCACGGCCCAGATTCGGTCGAAAGGGCACTCGGCGAATTTCAGCTATAAGCGAGGCGGTCTCTCCAAGCAACTCAAGGAAGCGGTCGGCCAGAACACGGGCAGATGTGTGATTCTCGGCCAGGAGTACAGAGATGCCCGGCAGGTGGTCGTCAAGGATATGGCTGCCGGCACGCAAGAGACTGTGGCCGTGGACCAGTTTCTGGCCCGGCTGGGCTGACGATCGGGCCGGTTGCCGGCGGGGGCGATGGTTTCCGTTTCTACGGAGCGGGCGAGGTGTAGACTAATGCGGAAATTCTCTCCCAATCATTATGAACGGGCGTTCGAGAATTGGTTGCTGGACCACCACATTGCGTACGTCCGAAGCGAGGAGCACCGACGCCCGGGTCCTTCCGAGGATTCCGTCAAGAACTTCGATTTCCTGCTTTGTCCACAGTCTGGCCACAAGGTGATTGTCGAGGTCAAGGGACGAACATTCGCGGGTGTGAGCCTGGCAGGGCTGTCCGGCCTTGCGTGCTGGGTCACCACGGACGACATCAAGAGCCTCCAGGTGTGGCGACAAGCGCTGGGACCCGGCCATGAGGCGGTTTTCGTCTTTGTCTATCGGGTGGTGCAGGCGGACGTGGATTTCGACGGACACGAGCCGCTCGCCCTTGGCCCGAGCCGCTATGTATTCTTCTGTATCCGCCTGGACGACTATCTCCGGTGCATGAAGGGCCGCAGCCGGAAGTGGCGGACCGTAACGCTTCCCGCCGAAGACTTCCGCCGGTGTGCCGTCGATTTTTCCACCTTCTTGTCGTAGCAGGGGCCAATGGCCGATGTGAAACCGGGCTTTTCCTTGTAACCGGCTTGGCTGCGCGAGCCACTTATTATCTGACGCGGCAAGGGCAGTTGCAGTGTGAGAAGGTGCAGTATGACGACGAAGGCGTGTGTGACTCTGTGCGTATGCGCAGTACTGTGGGGGGCGTATGCCGTCTCCGGGGCGGATTTCTACGACGAAGGCGTGATGCCCGTCCTGCAGTTGCAGTTCTCCCAGTCGAACTGGTACACCCTGCTGCAGAACAACTATCAGAGCAAGACGGACCTTGCGGCTACTCTGACGGTCGATGGCGTGGTGTATGAGGGGGTAGGGGTCCGCTATTACGTGCAGGCGACGGCGGCCGACGCCGTCGGTACGCTGGCTTTCGACCCGCAAGGTGCGGAACATGACGTTTATACCCACATCGTGGCCTATCCCCATGCGGCCTATTCTGGGATTGTTTTCAACGAGATCATGGCCAAGAACGTGGCCGTCATCGCAGATCCCCAGGGCGAGTATGACGACTGGATCGAGCTGAAGAACATCAGCGAGCAGACGATCCGTCTGGCCGGGATGTACTTGAGCGATAGTCCGGATAATCCGCTCAAATGGCAGTTCCCGGATGGAACCGAGATCGAACCGGGCGAGTATCTTCTCGTCTGGGCCGACGAAGACGGAGGAGACGAGCCGGGACTGCACGCGAATTTCAAGCTCTCCTCCAAGGGTGAGACGATCTGGCTGTTCGACACAATCGAGAACGGCCACGCGCTGTTGGACTCGGCCACGATTGAAGGCTTGGCTGGCGATCAATCCTGCGGCCGGTATCCGGATGGCACGGGTCTTATGCAGGTATCGTCTGTCCCCACGCCTTTGGAGCCCAACGCCAAGCCAATGGCGGTTGAAGGGGACTGATCGTGGCAGGCGACGGTCCGACCGGCACCCCGGGTCGCCGGGAGAGTATGCGGCATCTCTATGGAGGAAGGCGTGTTTCCACCGTCCTAACAGATGTCTAACAGATTGCTTGACTGAGAGACGCCACTTGTGTTAAAATAGACAAAAGATCGGGGTCGTAACCGGCTCCATCCGATGCAGGAGAGGGTGTTGGCGGAACACCCAATTTGGGAGGAATGCTGCCTCTCCGGCTGAATTACAGAAGGAAACAGGACAACGTGGACAGTAGAAAGACCGACACCAGCCGGGGTGTGATGGGTCTTGCCGCGCCGAGCGAGGCAGGGCAGGCCGTTGTAGTTCCCAGCCCCTCGGAGAATCCGATAGGCCATGGCGCACAAAAGACGCGTCCGGCGAAGAAGGTCGTGGTGGACGGCATGCTCGCCTGCCGTTATGAGATGAAGTATCTCGTAACGGACATTGAGGCCGCTGAGATTACGTGCTATGTGCGTCCGTTTCTCGAATACGATAAGTACTCGAAGCTGCAGCGGGGCGGGATGTACCCGATCGTCAGTCTTTATCTGGATTCGCCGGACCTGCGGTTGTGCCGGGAAAGCTTGTTCGGCCTGAAGAACCGTTTCAAGCTTCGAATTCGCAGCTATACGGATGAGCCTGAGTATCCGCGATTCTTTGAGATCAAGCGGCGGATCAACCGCGTGATTCTCAAGAGCCGGGCGAGGGTGATGGACCGGGACGTCGCCACCCTGCTGGGCGGCAGGTTTCTACCGCCCCAGGGGTATACGACCGATGAGGCGGCGTTGAACCAGTTTCAACTTTATGTTGCGGCGATCCACGCCGGGCCGGTGATTCTGATCCGGTATCTGAGACAGGCCTTCGAGAGTTCCTCGGAGAACCGGGTGAGAGTGACGTTCGACCGGGAACTGTGCTACAAGGTGACTGGAGAGCCTGTCGTTTCCCTGGGCGGCGCCGGTTGGCAGTATAACGATCTGACGGTGGGTTGTGCGATTCTGGAGATCAAGTTTACCGGTTGCTATCCGGAGTGGCTCTCCCGGATGGTGCGGCACTTTGATCTGGAAGCCCGTTCGATCTCCAAGTTTGCCACGTCGATGGAGCAATCGCACCGGCTGGGATTCTGCGGACCGGCCATGAGGAGTCTGTGGAATGGATAGATGGTGGCAACTGATTGAAGAGACGCCGCTGACCGGCACACAGTTCGGCCCGCAGGCGGTTCTGCTTTCGCTCTTGCTGGCCTTCGTGCTCGGTCAGGTCATTGCCTGGGTGTACTACCTGACGCACAGCGGTCTGTCCTATTCTCGCTCCTACGTGCAGTCGTTGATTCTGATCACGGTGGTCGTCGCGATGGTGATGGCGGTCATCGGCAACAACATCATCACCGCCGTCGGATTGATGGGGGCGCTCGCCATCGTTCGTTTCCGGAACGTGGTCAAGGACACGCGGGATATCGTGTTCATCTTCTCCTCTCTGGTGGTTGGGATGGCCTCCGGGTCTCACCGCTACATGACCGCGATCCTGGGGACCGCCGTCCTGAGTCTGATCGCGGTCTACCTGTTCTTTACCGATTTCGGCGCTCACGAGCCCCACAACGGTTTCCTGCGGTTCAGCCTGCGAGGGCCGATCGGGCCGGATCACCCTGTGCCCGGCATCCTACGCCGTTTCTGCGGCAATTTCACGCTGATCTCCGCCCAGGACAGTGGCTTCGGGGGGCCGGCCGAGTATGCCTACCAGATCATGGTGCGGAACATCTCCACGAACGAGCAGTTCATTGCGGAGCTGGAGAAGGTCGATGGAATGGAGAATATCAACCTGACGATGCAGGAGAAACTGCTCGAGGTCTGAGCGACCGGTTATGAAAGAGAGACAACCCAGGAAGAGTCACACGGTCAAACGCTCCTCCCTGCGTCATGCGGTGCCGCTGTTCGTCTGGCTGGGCGCCGTGACAGCCGTAAGCTGGTTGTTTTACCAGCGTTCCGAGAGTTTTCAGATGGTCGGCATCGCCCAGAGCGAGGTCCGCCAGGTGGCCTCGGATTGCACCGCTCGCATCATGGGTATCTCGGTCGAACTGTTTCAACCCGTGACGGCAGGGCAGACGCTCGCCCTGCTGAACACCGTGCCGGCCAGCGAGTTGACTACGGAGGCGGAGCTTCAGGGCCAGGTGGCGACCGCGGCTGCGGAGATCGAGCGATTGGTGGCTTTGCTGATTCCCACTCAGGAGCAGTTGCTTGCCGATGCCGCCGACCTCCAGATCAACCACGCGGACAACGCACGTCGGTTCGCTGTGGACGCCGAGGCCGCCCGACTGCACGCACTTCATGTGCAGACGGAGATCGCCGCGGAGGAGATCTTGCTGAACGGGTTGGCCGTGGATCTCCAGGCCACCGAAAAGCTGGTTGAGGAGAAGGTGGTCGTGCCCTTCGAGCTGGAGAAGATCAAGGTCCAGTATGACAGCACGGTCAAGCAGATTGAGGAATACCAGGACGAGCTGAAACAGGCCCGGGAGGATCAGAGGCAGGCCGAGCACAGACGCGATGAGTTCGCACAACAGCAACTGCCCCAGCCGTCCGTCGATAACGCCCTGGAGGCCATTCGCAAGGAGGCGAAGGTCCAGGAGGAGTTGATCAAGGGCTTGCGGAACCAGATCGCGGCCTTCAAGGCTCGAACAGCCATTGAGCTCAAGTCCCCGATCGACGGCGTCGTCATCCCGATCTCCGGAAAGGCGAACGAGGCGCTCCTCAAGAGGCAAGGAGAGGAGACCATCCGGCGGGCCGGGGAGGTCGTCGTCGCGGGGGACCCCATCCTTGCCGTGGCCCAGACGCAACCAACCGAGATCATCGCCTACGCCAACGAACAGCAGGTCGGATACCTTGAGAGCGATATGACCGTCGAACTGGTCAAGATGAGGTATCCGGCGCAGATCGCGCAGTCGCGTGTTCTGTCCATCGGGCCGACGATCGAGCTGTTGCCCCAGCGTTTGTGGCGCAGTCCGACGATTCCGCAGTGGGGGAGGCCGGTGGTGATCCATGTTCCGCCGGGACTCAATCTCGTCCCCGGTGAGTTGGTGGGAGTTCGGGGGTTGTAGCCATGGGTGGCTTTCGTTCCTTCGCCGAGTGAGACAATCGCGGGGAGATCGATGAGAAGTGCATTCTGCAAATGGGGATCGACCGGTTGGGGCCTGCTGCTCCTTGCCGGCGTCGTTCTGTTGGCGGGATGCGGCCCCCAAAGTTATAAGCACGATGCGGACGAGCAGGTCTACAAGTTCGTTGACAGCAAATGGGAGCCTGAATTTGGCCCTCGCGCGAACTACCGGATCACGGGAACGCCGCCGTCGCCGAACGACATCGACATCGAGCAGGTGGCTCGCATCGAGAAGGTCGTCTCGGAGACGGGGATTCTCACGATCCCCCAGGCGGCCACCATCGCGCTGGCGCGCAATCGCGATTACCACCTCCAGAAAGAATTACTGTATACGATGACTCTGGACATGCGGCTGATCCGTCACACTTATGAAATGCAGTTTTTCGGCGGTGGCGAGGCTCTTTACTCCAATGACGGCACGAACGAGAGGGTGGTCGTCGAGCCGAATCTCGGTTTCAATCGTCTCCTGGCGACGGGGGCCGCCGTCGGCGCCAGCGTCGGAGCTCGATGGGCCGATATCCTCATGGGACTCGGCGACAGCGGATTGTCGGGTGTTTTTGGTGCGAGCGTCGTGCAGCCTCTCTTGCGGGGCAGCAATCCACGCGTCGTTCGCGAGCCATTGACTCAGGCGGAGCGTAGTGCTCTTTACCAGATCAGGACCGTTTGCCGTGCCCGAAAACTGCTGGTTGTATCCGTCGTCACGCAATACCACGAGACGTTGGAGTTGCTGGACATGGTGCGAACCGCAGAGTCCCGCGTCAACTCGCTCGTGGCGCTGGAGAACCGCGTGGAGAAGCTGGTTGGGGCGGCCCGGCTGCCTAAAGAGGAACTGGACCAGGTCCGCCAGGAAACCCTGCGGGCTCGGGACACCCACATCCTGGCCGTGAAGGAATACGAGCGATTCCTCGACTTGTTCAAGATCACGTTGGGCGTGCCGCCCACGATGGAATTCGATCTGGATGTCCGCGTCTTCGACGCGCTGAAGGCCAAGGGCATCCCGTATCCCGAGTTCTCGCTTGATGAAGCGGTCGAGTCGGCCCTGGTTCGCCGTCTGGACTTGACGAACAATGCCGATATGGTGATCGATGCCCAGCGGGCCGTGTATGTGGCGGCGGATGGGCTGCGCACCGGGCTCAGCGTTGTCGGAAAGACGCGGATCGAGACGAATGGCGACAAGACAACGACCGCCGGCGTCGCGCTCGATCTGCCATTGGACCGTGTGGCCGAGCAAGACCTGTATGCGAAGGCGCTAGTGACGTTGAACCAGCGTGAGCGGGAGTACGGCCTAACCGCCGACACCGTCCGGATGGAGGTTCGCGAGGCCCACCGCAAACTGCTGGAGGCAGCGGAGCGGTATCAGGTCTTGTCCGAGGGGGTGGATCTGGCGCAGAAGCGGGTAGAAGACACGTTCGAGTTGCTGCGGTACGGACGGGTGAGCAGCCGGCGCGTGTTGACGGCGCTGGAACACCTGTACGACGCAAGGAACGAAGCTGCAGATGCCCTGACCGATTACGTCGTTGCCACGCTGAATTTCTATCGCGACACGGAGGTCCTTCAGGTTCGTCCGGACGGGATGTGGGAGCTTGGTGCAGGGGCGATACCCGTGGTCCGAACGGGGATCTTGACGGAAAAAACGTCACAAGTTCGATAGCGGATGCTATAATAGATGTGGGCGCAGAACCGGCCGTGACGCGGCGGACAGGGCCTGCATCGATTTTCGACTCAAGAAGAAGGAAAGGGTGGAATCATGAGTGTGAGCAGAATGACGGCTGTTCTTATTGTCCTGACCCTATTCGGGGTGAATGTGTGGGGGGCGGACATCATTCTGAACGAGTACAACGCGGTGGACAGCAACGATTTCCTCGGCGGCGGCGATGCCTCGGCGGACGAGAGCGGCGGCAGGGCCTCCGATAGCTACTTCGGTCGCGTCCGGGGCAACGGCGGAGACTGGTTCGAGCTGGTCGTCATCAAGGATCACCTGGACATCCGCAGTTGGCAGCTTGACATCTACGAGGATGGGATTCTCGACGAGACGCTTACCCTGACCGCCAACTCGATCTGGAAGGACCTGCGGGCCGGCACGATCATCACGGTCTCCGAGGACCTGCCCAGCGACGTCAGCTATGATCCGAACGCCGGCGACTGGTGGATCAACGTGCAGGCGAACAACAACGGCGACGGTCTCTATATTGAGAAGTCCTCATTCCCCGTCAGCTCCTCGAATTGGCAGTTGCGAATCCGCAATATCGCCGGACAAGTTGTGTTTGGGCCTGCCGGCGAGGGCATCAGCCCAGCCGGTGGAATCAGCGGGACCGAGGTCTTCCGTCTGGAAGACAATCCGAGCGACACGGTGCCCGCGAACTCGACCGACTACGACGACGGCGATGACTTCAGCACGTTCGGCTCGCCCAACCGCTGGGGATCACAGAGCTTCAGCAAGCTGCGTCCGATCCTCGCGCCCGCTGCGGCGACCCTCACAGTGCTTGCTCCGAACGGCGACGAGACCCTGGCCATGGCCGATGTGGTCGATGTCTCCTGGGAGAGCGAGGGCATCAGCGAGACCGTTCGTGTCGAGTTCTCCATCGACAACGGTTATTCGTGGACCGAGGTCTACCCGCCGAACGTCGGCAATACCGGCACGTACAAGTGGCTTGTCCCCCTCGTGGATGCCCCTCAGGCCCTCGTGCGGGTATCGAGCACGACGCGTCCTGCGGTCTACGACATGAGCGACAAGTCCTTTACGATCGTGGGCAGTCCCATGGCCTCCGACGTGATGAGCTTCTTCGATCTCGCTCTTCTGGCCTCGACCTGGCTGAACTGAGTTGACTTCGCACGGCGCAGGTAGTCAGTGATAACATCCGGGTGGTTGCGTCAAGGCCGAAGACCTTGACGCTGCCACCCATTTCTTTTGCGCGCCGGCAACTCAAGAACTTTCCCTACTACAGCAGCGGCAAATCGGGTATAGTATGCCTCCCGATGCAGTTGCGGCCCGTGATGTTGAACCGGGTTCGCTGCACGCGGACTGGATGGCCCCGGATGGTCCGGCGAGCAAGCCGGTGGATTGTGTGAGGTGCTGCGAGACCAGGCGGCACAGCAGGTGTCGAAAGAGGTGTCCGAGAGCATGAGTGAGAAGGCCGGTGCATATGATTTCGGTGCGATTGAGCGGAAATGGCAGGCGTATTGGGAGCAGAACAAGACTTTCAAGGCCAAGGATTGCGACGCCTCCCGGCCCAAGTACTACGTGCTGGACATGTTCCCCTACCCGAGCGGCCAGGGTCTGCACGTGGGGCATCCGGAGGGATATACCGCCAGCGATATCGTTGCCCGGTACAAGCGGATGCAAGGCTTCAACGTGCTGCACCCCATGGGCTGGGATGCCTTTGGCCTGCCCGCCGAGCAATACGCCATCGACACGGGCACTCACCCGGCGGTCACGACGAGAAAGAACATCGACACGTTTCGCCGCCAGATCAAAATGCTCGGTTTCTCTTACGACTGGGACCGCGAGGTGGACACCACTGATCCAGCCTACTTCAAGTGGACCCAGTGGGTCTTCCTGAAGCTGTTCAACAGCTATTACGATCCGTCATGGGCGAAAGCGGCCGACATCACGCTCCTGGAAGACGCGCTGGCGGAAGAGCCCAAGCGAAAGTCTGAATGGGAGCGTAGTGCCTTTCTGATGTCATGGCACGAGGCGACGCGGGGCTGGCCTTGGGATATGCAGGCAACCCTTTTTGCGGCGGTGTCGGCTCGCGCGGCTACAGATTCGGCACAGACGGCGTTGGAGGATTCCGATCAAAGGCAGGCTCTTGTTCGGACGATTGTGTCGCAGTCTCGTCTCGCCTATGAGGATTGGGTGCCGGTTTGGTGGTGCGAAGGCTGCAAGGCGGTGCTCGCCAACGAGGAAGTGAAGGACGGCAAGTGCGATCGCAAAGGCCACCAGAACGTGGGGCGTCGTCCGATGCGACAATGGCTGCTCCGAATCACAGCCTATGCCGACCGATTGCTCGACGATCTGAGGCTCGTCACGTGGTCGGAGTCGATCAAGGAGATGCAGCGCAACTGGATCGGCCGCAGCGAAGGCGCGGAAGTGGACTTTGAGATTGCCGATGGCCCCGCGGGGGGGCGGAAGCTGCGGGTGTTCACGACCCGACCCGACACGCTGTTCGGCGCGACGTACATGGTGCTCTCGCCCGAGCATCCGTTGGTCGAGATGATCACGACGCCGCAGCGGCGACAGGTCGTGCAGAGCTATCGGTCGGAAGCAGCCCGCAAGAGCGAGCTGGAGCGCACGTCGCTGGACAAGGAGAAAACAGGTGTCTTCACGGGCAACTACGCTGTCAACCCGGTCAATCGGGACCGGATTCCGATCTGGATCGCAGACTACGTGCTGGCGAGCTATGGCACAGGTGCGATCATGGCTGTGCCGGCGCACGACACGCGAGATTTCGAGTTCGCGAAGAAATTCGACTTGCCTGTTATCCAGGTCGTGCAGCCGCCGGACCCGGAAACAGACTGGCAAGGTTTCATAGGGGACGGCATCTCGGTGAACTCCACGGGTCCGGATATCTCCATCACGGGCCTGCCCACCGCCGAGGCCCAAAGCAAGATCACCGCGTGGCTTGCGGAGCAGGGCCTGGGCAGCAAGGCGATCAACTACAAGCTGCGGGACTGGCTGTTCAGCCGCCAGCGGTATTGGGGCGAGCCCATCCCGGTCGTGCATTGTGAGAAATGTGGCGTCGTTCCGCTTCCGGAGACGGTCTTGCCCCTGACCTTGCCCGAGATGACAGACTACACCCCTCCCGGGACAGGGGAGCCGCCCCTGGCGAAGGCGACCGAATGGCTGAAGGCGACTTGCCCTCAATGTGGCGGTCCGGCCAAGCGGGAAACGAACACGATGCCGCAGTGGGCCGGCAGTTGCTGGTACTACCTGCGATACATCGATCCGAAGAATGCGCAGCAGGGCTGGGACCCGGCGAAGGAAAAATACTGGATGCCGGTGGACCTCTACATCGGCGGGGCCGAGCACGCCGTGCTGCACCTGCTTTACTCGCGGTTCTGGCACAAGTTCCTGCGCGACCTCGGCTTTGTCGGCACGGCCGAACCGTTCAAGAAGCTCATCAACCAGGGCATGATCCTCGGCGAGGACGGCCAGAAGATGAGTAAGTCGCGTGGCAACGTGGTGAACCCCGACCAGGTCATCAAGGAGTACGGTGCGGACTCCATGCGGCTCTACGAGATGTTCATGGGCCCGCTGGAGGCGATGAAGCCCTGGAGCATGCAGGGCGTCCAGGGCGTGTACCGGTTCCTCCAGAAGACCTGGCGGACAATTGTGAACGAAGAGACGGGCGATCTCGATCCGGCGGTGCGAGAGGCCGAGCCGGACGAGGAGACGCTGCGACTGTTGCACCAGACGATCCGCAAGGTGGGCGGCGATGTCGAGACGTTCGGGTTCAATACGGCAATCAGCGCCATGATGATTTTCGTGAATCACCTCGCCAGGCAGGAGGTCAAGCCCAGGTTGGTGGTCGAGCCCTTCGTCTTGATTCTGGCCCCGTTCGCCCCGCATGTTGCGGAAGAGCTGTGGGAGCGGCTCGGCCACAGCAGCAGCCTGGCTTATGAGCCGTGGCCCAGATACGACGAGAACCTCGCCAGGGAGAAGCAGGTGGAGATGGCGGTCCAGGTCAACGGGAAGGTTCGGGACCGCATCGTGGTGGCCGCCGAGGCGGATGAGGAATCCGTCAAGGCCATTGCGCTGGGCAACGAGAAGGTAATCGCCGCATTGGCCGGCAAGGCCCCCAGGAAAGTGATCGTGATCAAGTCCAGGCTGGTGAATATCGTGGTGTGATGGCCGTATGCACTCGGAGATCGAGGCCAAACTGAAGGTGGATTCGCTGGAGATCGTCGAGCAGAGGCTCGCCTGGTGCGGGGCCTCGTTTCTGCGCGAGACAATCCAGACGGATCGATACTATGACAACGCGGGCAGGGACCTCACCCATGGGGACAAGGCCCTGCGTCTGCGAGCCGACAGCAGGGACGGCCAGGAGCGATTCGTTCTGACGTTCAAGGGTCCCAAGGAGCAGGACGACTACAAGAAACGCGTGGAGGTGGAATTTGAAGTGAGCGACGCCGTCTCGGCCGAATTGCTCCTGGGCCTGTTGGGCTACCAGAAGGCCCTCGCCTTCAACAAGCGACGCCGGCTGTGGGAGTTGAACGGCTGCGAGGTGTCGCTCGATGAATTGCCCCTGGTGGGCGTGTTCGTGGAGATCGAAGGGCCCGATTCCGAAACCATTGCCAAGGTTCAGACGATGCTGAAATTGGAGACCGTGCCCCATATCATGGACAGCTACGCGCGCCTGATCGGTCGGGAGCTATCCCGACTCGGGCGAGACGAGCGAGAAGTGTATCTCCAGCAGGGTGTCGACGGTGGGAAGTGAGTAGGCAATCGTGACGACAGGGACGAGCTTTCAGATTGGCAACGTGGCCGTCGGACTGGATACGCCGCTGTTTTTGATGGCGGGGCCATGCGTTATTGAGAGTGAGGATGGCTGTCTTCAGATCGCCGAACGGCTGGTGCAGATCTCCGAACGGACGGGCGTGCGGATGGTCTTCAAGGCCAGCTTCGACAAGGCCAACCGGAGCAGTTTTTCGAGCTTTCGCGGTCCCGGTCTGGCGGAAGGCATGAGGATTCTCGCGAAGGTGCGTGCCGAGACCGGCCTGCCCGTGATGACGGACATCCATGAGCCTGCCCAGGCCGTCGAAGCGGCCGAGACGGTCGATTGCCTGCAAGTCCCGGCGTTCCTGTGCCGCCAGACCGACTTGCTCTGTGCCTGCGCCGAGACGGGCCGCCCTATCAGTGTCAAAAAGGGGCAATTCCTCTCGCCGGCCGAGATGGGAAACGTGGTCGATAAGATCCGGGCTTGCAAGAACGACAAGGTGATCCTCACCGAGCGAGGGACCTTCTTCGGCTACAACCGCCTTGTGAACGACATGACGGGCATCCCGGTCATGCAGCAGTTCGGGTGCCCGGTGGTTTTCGACGCCACGCACAGCACGCAACAGCCCGGCGGCCTGGGAGCGGCAAGCGGCGGCCGGCGGGAAATGGCCCCTCTTCTGGCGCGGGCGGCGGTGGCCTCCGGCGTCAACGGCCTGTTCCTTGAGGTCCACCCCGAACCGAAGAAGGCGCTTTCAGATGCGGCGTCCATGCTGCCGCTGGATTGGCTGGAAGGTGTGGTGCGAGCGTGCAAGGGGATTTTCGAGATCGTCCATGGCTGAGAAACTGAAACAGACTTCCTATACGTACGGCCCGGTGCCTTCCCGCCGGCTGGGCCTGAGCCTGGGCGTGGACATTGTGCGGCCCAAGATCTGCACGCTGGATTGCGTGTACTGCCAGCTTGGCCGCACAACGGTCAGCAGCACGACGCGAGGGGATTTCGTGGAGATCGAGACGGTCCTTGCCGAAATCAAGGCGAAGCTGGAAGCCGGGCTTAAGACCGACTACATCACTCTGGGCGGATCGGGCGAGCCCACGCTGAACTCCCGGCTGGGTGATCTGATCGACGGCATCCGCCGGCTGACGGATACCCCTGTGGCGATCCTCACCAACGGGACCTTGTTCTATCGGGACGATGTCCGGGCCGAATGTGCGAAGGCTGATGTTGTGGCGCCCTCCCTGGATGCAGGGGATGCCGCGGTGTTTCAGGCGGTGAACCGGCCGAACCCCGATATCACCATTGAGAAGCTGGTCGCCGGGCTGGAGCAGTTCCGCAAAGAATTCCGGGGCGAGATCTGGCTGGAGGTCTTTCTCATCACGGGCATGAACACCGATGCCGAGCAGATTGAAAAAATCAAACGCCTGATTCAGAGAATTCAGCCGGATAAAGTCCACCTGAATACGGCGGTCCGCCCGGTGGCTGAGCCGGATGTTCGGGCTGTGCCTCGCGAGGTGCTGGACCGGATTGCCCGGCAGATCGGCGGGGTCTGCGAGGTGATCGGCGAGGCCCCGGCCGGACTTCGCGACCGCCATGAGACCCGCGGCGAGGCGGACGTGATTTCTGTGCTGAAACGGCGGCCTTGCACCATGGAAGACATCTGCGCCGGACTGGGAATGACCCGCCATGAGGCTGCCAAGCACGTCGGTCACTTGCAGGGGCTGGGGATGCTTTGCTCCGTGCAACAGGGGGGTATTACCTATTTTCACATCCGGTCGGACATCCCATAGTGGTTGTCCTTGCCCGTCCTTTTCCGTAGCCGCAAGCGGCACGCAGTGACAGTCTGTACGCAAGGACCGCATAAATGAGCGGTACATAAGTCCACTTTTTGTAAAGCCGGACGTTCCATTGGCCGATAAAAGCGTTGTAGTGTTTCGCCGAGGCCAAGGTAAGCCCCAGGCGGACGGTGTAGTAGCCGCAGGAAGGCCCCCGGGGCCGAGGTATCCGGCGGGGTCACTCGGTAAGGCGTAGTCATGAGAAGGCCGCAGAGACAACTCGTGCTCAACAAAGGTGCCGAGAAGTATATCTTCCGCTATGAGCAGGGGCGGGAGGACGAATTGCTCGATGTGTTGATCGACCAGGTGAAGAACAGACGAACGGATTTCGACTGGTTCGATGCGGCCGTGATCAGCTTCAAGCTGACGCAGTCGTTGATTGGTCGGGCCGAGCAACTGCTTCACGAAGACTCGGATGTCAAGACAATGCCATAGAGATTGGGATTTGAGATTACCATTGAGGCGGAGCTTGTGCTGCGCTGTGGACCCTGGAATTGTACGTCGTAAATCAGAAATCAAGAAGGTGATCGATGATGCCGATGGATCAGATAAATAGGTGGAATATGGAAGAAGGAAGCGCAGTCATTGAGCAGTTCTTGCACTACCTGAAATTCGAGAAGCGGTTTTCGGAGCACACGGCCAAGTGCTACGGCGCCGATTTGGCGCAGTTCTCCGAGTTCCTGTTGAATACGCCGGACGGGGGGGGGCACCCGCGAAACGATGGGTTCGGAGACCCCGGCTCGGCGTCCGATCTGGGCCATCACGACGGAGGTGTGGCGACAGCAGTTGCCACGCAGACCGAGGTGGAGATCGATCAGCGGTTGCTGGCCGTCGACGTGAATGAGGCGAGGGCGTATCTTGGCTTCCTCAATGACAAGGGCTACTCGAAGGCCACGATCGCGCGGAAGCTGGCCACGCTTCGCAGTTTCTACAAATTCCTCGTGAAGATGAATCGACGGGACTCGAATCCGCTCAGTGCGATTCGCACGCCCAAGCAGGACAAGAAGCTGCCGCGTTTCCTCGAGTTTGAAGAGGTCAAGCGCCTGCTCGAAACCCCGCCGACCGATTCCTGGCTCGGCGCCCGGGATCGCGCCATCCTGGAAACGCTTTACAGCACCGGGATTCGCGTTAGCGAGCTGGTCGGGCTGAACATGGATGACATCGACTTTTTGGGCGAGGTGATCCATATCCGCGGCAAGGGCAAGAAGGAACGGATCGCGCCGATCAGCTCTTCGGCCCTGCAGGCGATCCAGCACTACATGGAGTACCGCAATCGGCGGGCCCAGAGCAACAATCACTTCGACTCGAAGGTGCTTTTTGTGAACAAGCACGGGCAGCGTCTGAGCACGCGGAGCGTTCGTCGCAAGATGGACAAGTACCTCAAGGCCGCCGGTCTGGATCCAGCCATCAGCCCGCATACGCTGCGGCACAGCTTCGCGACCCACATGCTCAACAATGGGGCGGACCTGCGGAGCGTGCAGGAGCTGCTCGGGCACCAGTCGCTCTCGACCACGCAGGTGTATACGCACCTGACGACGAGGAAACTGAAGGAAGTCTACGACAACGCCCATCCGCGAGAGAGTATGATGCACGACAGCTACATGCCGGAAGACTCGACCGGAGACAATGGGCAGTCATAGGCCGGACTCGATTGATTCGCATTCACAAGCCGCCCGCCGGGGCGGCTTTTTCTTTGGGTTGCTCATGGGGTCTCCGGTCCGATGCATCCGCGTGAGTTGATTGTGGTCATCTCTTTATCCTCCGCACCCTCAGTGGTCGAAACCACCCTTTTGCGTGTTTCGGTGCGTCAGTGAAAC
>DCUI01000040.1 GCA_002327785.1 Phycisphaerales bacterium UBA2218 | reverse complement strand
GACTACGACCGCGAGAAGCTCCAGGAACGGCTGGCGAAACTCACGGGCGGCGTTGCCGTGATCCACGCCGGGGCGCCCACCGAGACGGAAATGAAGGAGCGAAAGGACTTGCTCGACGACGCGCTGCACGCGACAAGAGCTGCGGCGGCCGAGGGCGTCGTCCCCGGCGGCGGCGTCATCTTCCTGCGGGCGATCAAGGAGGTCGAGAAGGCCCGGGCCAAGGCCAGAGGCGACGAGAAGATCGGCTTCGATATCGTGATCAAGGCCTTGAAGACCCCGGCGGCACAGATCGCCGACAACTCCGGCGAACAAGGCGAGGTCGTCGTCGCCGAACTGCTCGAAAAGCTGGAGAAAGAAAAGAACGTCGGCTACAACGCCAACACAGGCGAATACGTCGATATGTTCAAGGCCGGCATCATCGACCCGGCCAAGGTGGCCCGCACGGCGTTGGAGATGGCCGCCTCCGTGGCCGGCCTCATGCTGACCACCAACGTGCTGATCACCGAGCTGAAGGACAAAGAGCAAGAGCCGATCCACGGCTCCGTTCGATAGTCGAGATCCCGAGGCGTGGCTCATCGCCGCAACACGGGTGCGAGCGCCCGTGAAGGACACGGCCAGGATGGCCCTGCGACGGCATGAGCCACGCCGTCGGGATAGAAGCCTATGGCGAAACGGGATTACTATGCAGTCCTCGGGGTCGAGAAGACCGCCTCCGAGGATGAGATCAAACGCGCCTACCGGCGCATGGCGATCAAGTACCACCCGGACAAGAATCCGGACAACAAGGAAGCCGAGACGAAGTTCAAGGAGTGCGCCGAGGCCTACGAGGTGCTCAGCGACGCCGGGAAGCGCAAGCAGTACGACCAGTTCGGCCATGAAGGTCTCCGCGGGACCGGCATGCACGACTTCTCGCGGATGAACGTCGAAGACATTTTCAGCATGTTCGGCTTCGACGACTTCTTCGGCAGCGTCTTCGGCGGCGGGCGCCGCGGCGCGCGTCGGGGCGGTCCGGCCCGAGGCTACGATCTCGAAACCGGCGTCGAGCTGACGCTCAACGAAATCGCCGGCGGTGTGGAGAAGACCATCGAATTCACCCGTCAGGACCGCTGCCAAGAGTGCGCCGGCAGCGGCGCCGCTCCGGGCAGCAAGCCCGTTCGCTGTCCGGTCTGTGGCGGCAACGGCCAGGTCGCCAAGGGTGGCGGGTTCTTCCAGATGGTGTCCACCTGTCCGCAGTGTCAGGGCAGCGGCCACGTCGTCCAAACCCCTTGCTCCAAGTGCCGGGGCAGCGGACGAGTTCCGAAGAAGCGAACCGTGACGATCAAGATCCCGGCCGGCGTACACGAGGGCCAGGGGATTCGCGTCGGCGGCGAGGGCGAGCCCGGACGCGACGGCGGACCGAACGGCGATCTGTACTGCTACGTCCGCGTCAAGCCGCACGAGTTCCTCGAACGCGACGGCAACGATCTGATTTCGGTTGTCCCGATCACGTTCACGCAGGCGGCGCTCGGAGCCTCGATCGAAGTGCCCAGCCTCGACGGAACGCGACAGCTCAAGATTCCCGCCGGCACCCAGTACGGCAGCACCTTCCGGATTCGCGGGCAGGGACTGCCCGACATTCGCACCGGCCGAAACGGCGATGAGCTGGTCCATGTAACCATCGAGACCCCGACCAATCTCAACGACCGACAGGAGGAGTTGTTGCGGGAATTCGCCCAAATGGAGAATCGAAGCGTCTCTCCCAAGTCGCAAGGGTTCTTCGAGAAACTGAAACGACATTTCGGTAGCCACTCATGAGTGACGAAACGAAGAAACGATCAAATGAGCAGGAGCCGCAAGGCGAAGACGTCCGGACGCCCGCGGAGGCGTCCGACAACCCCCAGCAGGACCTCGACAACATCCGGAAGGAAAAGGATGAGTTGTTCGCGAAACTGCAGCGCGTCTACGCGGACTACGCGAACTTCCAGAAGCGGGTGCCCAGGCAGATCAGCGACTCGGTAAACTATGAGAAGGAACGAATCCTCAGATCGCTCCTGCCCGTCCTGGACAACTTCGAGCGAACACTGAGGGCGGAGGCCTCCACGCAGAGCGTGGAAGCCCTTGTCAAAGGCGTGGAGATCGTTCACAACCAGATGCTGGGCGTGCTGAAATCACACGGCGTCGAGCCCATTGCCGCAGCAGGCGAGAGGTTCGATCCCGAACGGCACGAGGCCATGCTGCGAAAGTGCGATCCGGACAAGCCCGACGACACCGTTCTGGAGGAATACCAGAGAGGCTATCGGCTGGAAGATCGTATTCTGCGGCCCAGCCGGGTGGTCGTGAACAAAGTCCAGCAGGAATCCAACGAAGCGGTCGGCAATGAGGGCACGGACGCATCGCACGACGCTTCGGAGCAAGAAAGTGACGCGGAGTAGCGACTATGCCAACCTATGAGTACGCATGCACACTATGTGGCCATGAGTTCGACGCCTTTCAGAGCATCACGGCCAAGCCGCTGCGGAAGTGCCCCCAATGCGGCAAATCATCGTTGAAACGCCTGATCGGGACCGGCGCCGGCATCCTGTTCAAGGGCTCGGGCTTCTACTGCACCGACTATCGCGGCGACAGCTACAAGAAGGCCGCCGGCAGCGAGTCGGGCGGCGCTACGACCGCGACCGCCGACAAGAAGGAAACCAAGACCGAAGGCAAGACCTCACCGGCGGTGAGCAAGACCCAGACCAGCCCCGCCGAAAGGAAGAAATCAGCGTAGTTCAAGGCAGGATAGCCTTCTCGCCCTCCGGCCCAGGGGCGGGATCGGGTATCTACTCGTTCGGAACTGCGGGGGCGATCCAGTCGTAACTTGGCAGCGTGCGACCATCTTTCAGACGGATGCCGGCATCGTGCATGGGGGATTGGCCGTCACGGCCCGTCGGGCGAGTAGCTATCGCCGCAATGCCGAGACTGTCGAGCGAGACAATCTCCCCGCCGTCCGACCGGCCGTCGGAGTCGCGGTCAAACCACACGGCGATCCCTTTCAATTCCCCCGCCGCCAGAAGGCCGTCGCGATTGTCGTCCAGGAGGTCCATGGCCCGGTAGCCATTCGTGAAAAACAACCACCACGTCACCGAGCCGAACAACTCCCGACCGGACGTGATCTTCCCGTCACTGTTTGCGTCCCACACGAGCAATCCGGCCGTCGGCTTGACCCACGGCCGGCGCTCGACAATCCCATCGCCATCCAGGTCGAATCGCACGATCCGCTCCGGCGTCATTCGGATGCTCTTGGACATAGGCCGCGGCGTTCTCAATGAGCCGCTCGGCCGGAATATAACTGGGCGACCCCCACCGCCCCGCTGCAACGCCAACACAGAACACGCTAATCAGCAGAAGCCCGATTCGATGCCGCATCTCGCCCATACGCCTGCCTTTCAGCTCCGACGATGATTGCTCTACCGCGCAATGACAGGATTCATTGTACCTTCTTCCGCCAGGCGAGTCAAACCATCTCGGCCGGCGACGGCAATTCTCTGTTTGACATCAGTTCCATGTAGTACTATACGCCATAGAACAGATTGGCCGGCAATCGGTCCAGACAAGAGATAGCGAAAAGGAAGGGAGCACAGAATGATCCGAAAATGGCTGGAGGCGTGCCTGCTGGGCATGGTGATTGTGACCGCCGGCGCGGGGATGCCGCTGCGCGCGGAAGTCGTATATGTGGATTCCGAGAAAGGCAATGACGCCTTCTCCGGCGGACAGGACCAGCCCGTTCGGACGATTGTCAGGGCGGCACAGATTGTCAACGGTTCCAGTGAGCCCGGCCCGACGGTCATTCGCCTCGCGCCGGGGGCCTACTGCATCACCGAGACGGTTGCCTTCGAGAACTCGCGGGCGTACGCGGCGAACAAGCGGCTTGTGATCGAGGCCGCGATCCTGCCCGACGCGACCGACTGGACGCCGGCCATGATGCCCGTGGTGATCTCAACCGTGCCAGGCCAAGGTTCTCCGACGGAGAAACACGCCGTCGCCTTGAAAATCGAGGTGAGCCATGCGACCGTGCGAGGCGTCAAGTTCCTGGGCAACCCGAGGCCGAACACGTGGGGCTACTCCGTCTACCGGATTCGCAAGGACCTCACGGACTTGGTCGTGACCCAGTGCCTGTTCGTGGGCGACGAGGAAGCCCTGCCGTACAGTATCCCCGTTTGCGTCAACGGACAGGGAGTCGTGGTCGATCACTGCGTGTTCTACAGGTGCGATATCCCCGTCATCTTCTGGGACGCCGAAGGCGGGACCAGCCGGGGCAATGCCATGCGGTACTGTATCGTGGACGGGGCCGACATCGCGGCGGTGTGGACCTGCCAGACTGCCGACGATTTCGAGTTCCACCACAACGTCGTCACGCGAAGCCAGTACCTCTGGATGCGGGCGCCTGCCAATCGAACGACCTATATGATGCACGACTGCGTCATCACGGACAACAAATACGATTCCGGATATGGCACCGCCGCCGGGATCTCCGGACCGAGCGGCCCGGAAGCATCGTTCCGATGGGAGAATGTCGTCAGGGATGGCACAGTGACGCTCGTCAGATCGGTGGTCGCACCGGAAGCTCTCAGCACAGTCCAGCCTCGGGATTATCTGCACGTCACGCCGGGCGCGCCCGGCCACGACCTTGGGGCCGGATTGTTCACAGGCACGCCCAGCCGGGCGATCTGACGTCGAACGAATTGACGGGCCCAGTTGGTGGTCAGGTCAGATAGAGGACATGGTTGGGACGGCTGGGAGGACGACACGGCCTTGATAGCAAACTGGTTCGATACTCACCTGTGGCAGAGACGATCTGGGATTGGGGCAATGCAGTGACAACGAAACCACAAGGACAGTTCTCGGGCTTCTCGCGCAAGGCGTTTGCGTTCTTCCGCGACTTGGCTCGCAACAACGACAAGACGTGGTTCACGAAGCATCGAGCCATCTACGATGAGCACGTGCTGCAGCCGCTCCGGGATCTCGTCACGGATGTCGCGGACTTCATGCTCGGCATCGACCTGTCGTTCGAGGTTGCGCCGGCCGTGGGCAAGACCATCTCGCGAATCTTCCGCGACACGCGGTTCTCCAAGGACAAATCGCCCTTCCACGACTGCGCGTGGATTGTGTTCAAGCGGTCCGACCGGAATTGGGCTCGTTACACTCCCGCCTATTTCCTCGAGATCGGCCCCAAATCGTATCGCTACGGCCTGGGCTTCTACGACGCCGCTCCCGACCTGATGGCCCGGTTCCGCCAGCAGATCGACGAGGACCCGCAGTCCTTCCTCAAAGCGGTCGAGTGGTTCGCAAAGCAGGACATCTTCACTCTGGAAGGCGAGCGATACAAACGTCCCATCGGCCGGGACAAGCCCGAACCGATCCGCACCTGGTACGGCTACAAGAGCTTCTACCTGACGAGCAACCGGACCATCGACGACGCGATTCTCTCGCCGGGGTTCGCAGAGCGGCTCATGGACCACTTTGGTCTGGCCGCCCCGCTCTACCGCCATGTCCGCCGGATCGCATCCCAGGTCCTCAACGAATACCGGTAACACACATCACAACGCGATAGCCTACTGCTTGGAGACCATCTCAGAACGGCGACGTCATTCCGAGCGGAGCGAAGAATCCGGGCCGCGGACCTGAGAAACCTCTTGTTCGGCGGCCAGATGGTTCACTTCGCTCACCACGACAAATCGGAGCCCCGTTCTGAGGTAGTCCCTCAAGGTTTCAGTCGGATGCCAAGTGCCGCCAGTCTGTCGGCCGCGACGGACTCCACATGTCCATCGAAGAACGCGACCGCCGTGAATGGGACGGCGGCCGGCGCGGTCTTCCAGTAGCCCAGAGGTTTGATCGCGGGATTCGAGACATCGTTCACCTTCACTCCGGCCGCCAGGTATTCGACATTTGCGGCGATCCACGCGAAGCGGCTCTCATTACCCACATAAGGCTTCAACTCACCCATGCCGCGTGCAAACTCGCCGTTGTGCTCGTCGGCATACATGAGTGCCGCCCAAGCCAGATACTTGAGATGATGTATTGCTGCGACCCGCTCGGCCGTTTGGGAGGTCTGAATACCGAGGCCCGACAACCGGTCGGCCGGGACCCACTGCACATGGGAATCACAGTACAGAACCGTCGTGCCCTCTCCCTGCTCCAGCAGAGTCTTGTCGTAGGCCAGAATGCGATCAGGCGCAACGAGGGTCGTCACGCCTTTGCCCAGATAGGCCACGTGCGCCAGCGCCCAGGAGAAATCGCCATTCTCATTGATATAGTCCCGCGCATCCTGGAGCGTGTCGGGATACTTGTCCTGGTGCTCCCTTGCGTAGATCAACAGCGATTTGCTCAAACGTGTCAACTGCGTGCGAGAAGCCTCTCGCAGAGCGACGGCCACGAGCTCCTTGAGCCGTCCCGGTGACTCGAAAACGACTTGCGTGTCGAGGCGCAAGACGTACGTGCCGTGGCCCCCGAGGAGCAGTGTCTTGTCGTAGGCGATGAGCGTGTCGGGCTCGCAGTGGGTCTTCATGCCTTTGCCAAGATATGTGACGTTCTCCAGCAGCCAGGACTTCGGCAGCTCTGGATCGTCCGGTAAATCCTCGATCCGGGCCGGCAGTCTGTGCTGATGGTTGACCGCGCAAATCAGCACCGCCCGGCCCAGAGCCACCAGACGCTTGGCCGATGTCGAATTGGAGTCTGTGACCTCGGCCAGGCCAGCCAGTTCCGGCGAAGACCCAAGCTTCGCCCCGGCCCAGGGTATCTTCGCCACCCACTTCTGGTCCGAGCTCGCCGGTTTGCGAAATACACCTTCGCCCAGGCCATTCATATGCACGAATCCACCTTCGGCGACGGTAGCCTTCGTCAGGCCCCACCGATTGGCCGCAAACACGCTGTTCGCCGATGGTCCGGCGGCCACCGAGTAACCGAAAATCTCGCGTGCCGACAACAGCTTCTCGCCTCCCGTCGTGAATCGCAAGGTCGTCCCCACACAGCCCACCCAAACGACTCCGTTATCCGTATCCACGGCGACGCTGTACGGGATCAGCTCTCCCAAGTCAATCCGCCGCTCGATCTGAACCGTACTACTGACAGTCCACAATTCCGGTGTGCTGCCCGTCACCTGCGCGTGGGCCCGTATGGCAACCCAGACAGCTCCTGTCTTTTCGTCGATCGAGACCGAGACCGCCGTGAAAGGAATCTGGCCGGCAATCTTGCCAAGGACCCCTCCGTTCTTTGCAACTTTATGGACAATCTGGCCCACTACCCAGAAACAGTCATCGTGATGGCTATAAACGATATCGAATCCCGGAATCCGGTGCTCCGCCACCATCTGCCCACTGGGGGAGACCACACGCACACGACCATCGTATACGTTCCCTTCGGCTATCTGGACCCAGACGTTGCCTGTATCGGGATCGACCGCCAAGGAATTTGCCCTGAGATCCGGGATGGTGCGGAGGAGCTCGCCGGTCGCCAGGTTGAACTGCCGCAGTCGAGTGCCCACGTTCTCCGCGACCCAAAGTGTTTTCCGCGTCTCGTCTACGGCCAGCATGTGTGGAGAACCCAGTGTCTCGCAGATATTGAATCCAGAGACAGCGCCTTTGACGTTTCCCTCGCCGTCCAGCAGATACAGGCGGTCATCGTAGCGGTCTTTGCCCTCGGACTGCGCATCGCAGTCGTCGAGGACGACAAGTGCATACCCGCCGTCATCCGGCTGGTTCCCATCGTTGCGGGTCGCCCGGGCCATCGGCAGCAAGATCGCGCCAATCGCTGCAATGAACAATACTCCGATCACTCCCACTCTCGCATTCTTCGGTATAGGTCTCATCATCATGTGTCTGAGCCTCCCTTCCAGCGATTTCCTGGACTCGGCCACGCCGATCAGGCGCAGGGCCGGACTCGGTCGCAGGAACGCCATCTCCGCAATGTCGATCAACGTATTGCCGTAGCTCCTGGCCTCCGCGCCAAGAGCTACGATCGCCATTTCATCAACCGCCTGCTCGCGAACACGCCGTACGATCGCGCTCGCCAGCCAAACCAGCGGATTGTAGAAGTATGCGGCTTGAAGCACCGTTTGCAGCGAGTTGATCCAGAGATCGCCCCGCTTGACGTGGGCCAGTTCGTGCATCAGAACCGCCCTCAGACCCTCCGGCGATAGTTTCTCCAGCATCGCCACCGGGATAAGAATCGTGGGGCGTATCAATCCGCAGACGGCGGGACTGAATGTGTTAGGTGACAATCTGAGGTCCCCCCCCCACGGACACCCATTCGCCGTCGGCACTGGTCCAGCACGCCTGCCAGATCGTCGTGCCCCGGCTGACCCTGGGCGATCAGCCTCCTCACGAAGAACCATCGCTGCACGACCAATCCGGCGAACGCAATCACACCGACACTCCAGAGCAAAAGAACGCCCTCTTGCCATGTGAGGGGCTCGAAACCAGCCCCGGCGGACTCGGTCGGCTCAATGATCGCGGGCGCACGGTCAGGCGACTGCACGGCCGGCACCCCGGCAGCACCCTCCCCTGCCATAGAGACAGACGACCCAGCCACCTCCATGTTCTGTTGCGAGACGACCGGGACAGGTACAATCTGCCGGCCGAACCAAGAGCCGATCCCGGTGGGAATGGAGAGGGTCGGTGGCAGCAGGAGCGTGCAGAACAAAAACAAATACATTTTGAAACAGCGTCTCACTAGCCCATGAGTTGCTCGTCAAACTGGGGCGGCAGATCGGTCGCGGCGTATCGAATCAGATTACGCCGCAATCGCTCGGCGGCCAAGGCCCGCGACCGCAAGGCATGGGAGCTGGAAGGCGAGTTCGCATACCTGAACTTCCCCGAGGAGATTCTGGGCAAGGCCGGCGAGGCGAACTGAAGAGGTACGGTACTTTGGACGGCCGGGAGAATACGACTTGCGGCTCGTGACCCGTGTCCCGAAACACGTCGAACAGGTCTTCTCGGTGGCCTCTGTGTCTCAGTGGTGAGGCATCTCTACGAAAATCCGGAGAATCTGGAGGCACCCCAATCAATTCCCCACCGAATTGAGCGAGATGTCCCCACATTCGGGCGGTTTCGATTGCGGTCCATCCACCGACACGAACCAAGAGCGTTGGCTTAGAACAAAGGAATAGAGGAAGCCAGTCGCCCGGCTATCGCACTACACGGAAGGCTGCTCGCAAGCACCCAGACCAGTTACTCCTGCTTGCCAGCGGTCGGGATCGCCCTGTTACGCGGTAGCCTTTTTCCGATAGAACAGAAAAAGGATAATCGCCAATGCGATCAGCCCCACGAGTCCGTTCTCGCCGAGCGTGTTGAGAAGCTGCGTCAAGTTCGCCACAATGCCGCCAAAAAACGGCACGGCGTCGCCGAACAGGATCTCAACCACAACCCCCAGAGCAACCAGTAAGAGGGCAATCTCCGTGATCTCGCCCAGCCATTTCTTCAGTTCTTCGAGATAATGCATGGCCAATTCTCCTAATCAATGTGTGTCCCAAAAAGCTCCAACACTTCTATATGTCTCGTTTCACAGAACTCGGCTCATTCGCACAGTTTTCTTTAGCCTGATCCTCCTCTGACTCAGATACTATCACTTGAAAATCGCTCCTGCGACTCGACCCGGCAAGCCCTTCCTCGCTCCGAAAAGAGCCTATCAGTATTGAGAATGACGCCTTGTCGGCCGGATAACGGTCGGATTTTCCCGAGAGAAATTTCCACAGTTTTTTGACGCATGGGCCTGACGCGACGTTCCGTTCTGAGAGATATCCGAGAGACATGTGCATCGTTGACCGGCAGATCCAGAGGCAAGCGAAAGACCGTCCACCGCGCCTTGGGGCATCGCCTTCCCTCCCCTCCACATGCATGTTAATCTGGGACTACCTCACTTGACACAGACTGGTAAAATAGGGTATATTGTTGATATGCTGCTCGATATGCTCCTGTTTGTTCTTCGTCTGCTGCTGACGACAGCGATCTGTGGCTTTGTCTGGACTGTCGTCAAGCCCAGAACGCAGTTCATGCGGATCATGAGGGCTGCGTTGCTCGTCCTGTGCCTGTTCGCGGTTTTGCTGGTTCTCCGTGGGTCCGGCGGAAGCTGATCTCAGCCATTCTTTCCCTTGCCGGGCGAAATCTTGACACCGGATCGCCAAGACATACTTACGCGAGCGTAAGCATGGCGCCCAGGCCAAACGCGTGCCGAGACAACTCACCATTTGGGGATGGACGGCGCACTGCCGCTGACGCCGACTCCCGCGCCGCCTTTCTTTTGGGCTCATCCGGTTCTTGCGTATTTTCTTGTGTTTGGGGGGTTCTGCCGACTTCATCGGGAATTTTGCACGGCCGATCACACGGCGGAGACTGTCGGCTGTGGTATAATATATATTTTGCGGATTGTTACGTGCCGCGAGGGTGTTCCGCTCATGGATCCTGGTGGTCGGCGGTTCCTGCAACGCGGGAGTTCGCATGAAGCTGGAGATCATCGTGAAGAGCAAGGTTCTTCTGGCACGAGTGTACGCTCACTGGCTTGTCGTGTGCAGCCGGCTCGTACCCGGGCGGTTGCGCCGCGCGCATCTGGATCGGTGCGTGAAGGTGATCGCCCATCGCGGGGCGTCGCACCTGGCGCCGGAGAACACGCTGGCCTCGGTGAACCTGGCGTGGAAGCACGGTGCGGACATCGTCGAGGTGGATGTACACCTGACCCGGGATAACCGGATCGTAGCCATTCACGATCCGACGACGATCCGCACGTCGGGCGCGGACCTGGAGGTTGCAGCAACACACTCTTCGCGCCTGCGCCGGCTGGACGTCGGCAGCCACAAGCACGCAGACTTCGCGGGCGAGACCATCCCCTTCCTGGAAGAGGTGCTCGACACGGTGCCCCCCGGCCGGCATCTGTTCGTCGAGGTCAAATGCGGCTCCGAGATCCTGCCCATCCTGAATGAGACCCTCACCAGGAGCGGCAAGCGGTCACAGGTTGCCCTCATCGGCTTCGACCTGCCCACGATGAAAGCGGCCAAGAAGATCCTGCCGGATATCCCCGGCCACTGGCTGTGCGACAAGAAGGCGTGGAGGCCGTTTGGCCTCTCGCTTGCGAGGAAGGCGAAAGCTCACGGGCTCGATGGAATGAGCGTGCACTGGTCGGGCATCACCTGGCGGTTCGCCCAGGCGGTGCGAAAGGCCGGCCTGAAGCTGTATGCCTGGACCGTGGACCACCCTGCCGACGCCGCCCGCCTCCATGCCCTGGGCGTTGACGGAATCACCACCAACCGCCCGGGCTGGCTCCGAAGACACATACTTGCCCGCCGCGCGCCAGTGGAAGGCACCGGTGCTTCCCACGACAAGGCTCCTTGAGAACGATGGAAGCTTGCCCATCCCGGCAAACAACACGAGCCGTTCAATAGATCCGATAGGCGGTGGGCCGTCCTTGCCGGGGGCCGTCGAAAAGCATGAGCACCGTCACATGATCTTCAGCCTCCTCCAGGATCGTCATGGCCTCCGCCTTGCCGCGAACGTCCGGGATCGGGCCGATTTTGTGCACATCAGGCCTCTTGCCGTCCCAGGAGAAAAGAAGAAACTCGCGATCTTCGTCGTAATCCGCAGATTGCGTGTACTTCTCGGAAGGCTCGGAGGCGGAATGACCGGCGATGATCAGAAGATCCGACTTCGCTGCGACGATCTCGCGGATGCCCAGTCCGGCACCAAGCGGCAGTCCGTGGAGTGTATAACTCGGGATCGAGCCGCCCTTGAACACATCATCCGCTCGGACCTCCACAACGAACGCATTGCCCTCCAGGTTGGGACCTCGCAACCCGACGAACAGGCGCCCATCTCGCACGGCCAGTCCCTCGATATTCACCCCCCGCTGCTGAAGCGGCTGCCCAAAGTGCGGGCCGAGGACGGGGTCCGCACGCAACAGATCGGCAAGGCTTGCTCGATCTACTGAGATTGGCCTGGCCGGCATTCTCGTCGCAGGGTCCACCCGGAGGCGAAAGATGCTATAGCGGTTGTCTTGATACTCGCCCTGCTTCTTGGAGATCCCGTGCGAGCCGATGATGTAGTAGCAATCCCCCTCGGCGGCGATGGCCTCGGTGTCGATTTCGTCTCCTGTGCGGGCCAGTGGGATCGTCTCCACGATCCGCAGCGTCCTGGCCTGGCGCGACAGCTCGACCACCTGCACTTCGCGGGATTCGTCCGCCCCAATGAGGCCGAACCGTTCTGAGACGCACGCCAGACCGCTCAAATCCTGGTCTTCGGCGACCTCGCCCACGAACGACCATCGGCCGGCCGGCTCGATTCGCGTCCACGGCTTGCCGCCGCTCGGGGCCTCCCGCGGCGGCCCATCGGACTTGCCACAGGCCGGACCCACCAGGAGAAATACAAGGACACCGTAGAGAACGGCGCGCAGGGCCGAGATTCGAATGTCTTTCCTGTGCATCTTACCAACCTTCCGACATCATGCCTGGGGCGTACAGTACACACGCCGCGGCCCTGCCAATGTACCCGCGCAACACGCTTGCTGCAAGGCATGTCTGGGCCGGCGGATGAACACATGTCTTGATGACTCGACGCAGCGAGTTCAGACCATAAGGTGCTCGATCAGGATCTTGATGCCGATGGCGATGAGGATCAAACCGCCAACGACTTCGATCCGACTCTCGAAAAAGTGGCCGAAGCGCTTGCCGATATAGACCCCGGCATAGGACAGGCCGAACGTGATGGCGCCGATGATCGTCACGGCCAGGGCAATCGAAGCCGTCAACAAGGACAGCGTGATGCCGACGACCAGGGCATCAATGCTCGTCGCAACGGACAGGGCCAAAAGGATCAGCAGGTTCGATGGATCGCGGTCCTTCTGGGCGGTCTCGATCTGGAACGACTCGTAGATCATCTTGCCCCCCACAAAGGACAACAAGGCAAAGGCAATCCAATGGTCACAGGCCGAGATGTAGCCCTTCAAGCCGAGGCCGGCCAGAAAGCCGATCACCGGCATGACCGCCTGGAAACCGCCGAAAAACAATGCCATACGAAGCACGTGCTTGACGTGCAACTCTTTGTAGACGCTGCCTGTGACGATGGAGACCGCGAAGGCGTCCATCGCCAGGCCCACGGCTATCAGCACAATCGTAGCAAGGTGCATTCGAGATCGTTTCCCTTGAACCCGCTGTCACTGCCGCCGGGGCAGCACGTCGAAGACCGCGATTTCGGGCCTTGCCAGGAACCGCACCTGGGGCGCGGGACGCGGCTCCATGCCCAGCCCACGATTGACGTAGAGGACTGTATCACCAACGCGATACATGCCCGATTCATACTTCTTGCCGAACTTCGAGAACGTGATCAGGGCCCCATACCAAGGCAAGGCGATCTGCCCGCCGTGCGTGTGCCCACAGAGATACAGGTCCACGCCGTGATGGCTGACGTCCTCGATGAGGTCGGGCGTGTGGAAAAGAAAGACATCGTATCGGTCGCCGTTGAGGCCTTCGATGGGCTCCGTCGAGGCATCGGACGGGACGTAACCCATCCCCGAGATCGCGATGCAGTCGTCCCCCTTTGTCACGACGACCGTCTCTCGTTCGAGCCTGCGGAACCCGGTGCCCTCGAATGGATCGAGGTCCGACCAACAGCGGACCTCGAAATTGCCCGTCACGGCGAACTTGCCGAGCGGCGCTTCGAGTTGCCCGAGGGTTTGACGCAGGCGAGGCAGTCCAGCCAGATCGTTGAGGTAGTCGCCCGTGGCCACGACGACATCCGGCTTGAGGCTATTGACGATCCGAACCATCCGCTCTTCATTCCGGGCCGTCCTATCACAGTGCAGGTCGGAGATTTGGACGATGCGAAAGCCGGTTTCGCTGAGTTGTGGGGTGTATAGCGTCATCCCGTGCACGTCAATCCAGCGAGGCTCGATGAAATGCCCATACAGCAGACAAGCGAAGATGGCGAGGACAAGGGCATGAATGACGAGGGCCGGCTTCGCAAACAGGATCCTCCTGGCGAACAGGCCACGGGCACGGTTACGGACCGAGCGCACAAGCACAACGACCTCTATGCCGCAAATGGTGAGAATCACAAGCAGGAAAAAGAGCACGGAAACCAGTTCTCGAGGCGACATTGCACGAATCATTGGACTTTGATAATCCCCTTATTGGTGACGTCCTCGGCGATCCGCTGCCCGGGCTGGACGATGAGGAATTCCTCCTCGCTCCAGACGCCGTCGATAAACCGCTGCATCAACCCCGGATCGCCGGTCATCTCGCCGTAGTTCCACCCGAGGAATGCGGCGCAATCCCTGGTGAACGCCTTGTAGTCGCCCGAATCGGTCAGGCCCCAATCGACATAGGTGGCCCACTGGTATTCTTTCATCCAGGTCTGCTCGACCTCCAGGAGGTATTGCGCGTTGTCCGGGCCGTACTTCGTGGTGTACTCTTCGAGCAGTTTTTCATATCGCTCCTTGCCGGGCTGCGTGCCCGATTCGATCCAGCCGGGACTGTACCAGTAGACCCCTCGATGCGTGTCGAAGTATTCCTGGTAGCGATCTTTGGAGCCGAGCAGCAAAGTAATGCAGTCGTGACCACGGGGGATAACGATGGGAATCTCGGCGCAAAGCCCCACCACGCCGTTGCTGCACAGGCCGTAACCGAGGAGCGACGCATCGTAGCGCCGGCCCTGGATGTCGTGCGTGCAGGCAAGAGCTTTTTGCACCTCGGTGCGGAGCCGGTCCGGCTCATTGTGCAAGCCTTGCGGCATGAGCACCACGTCCACGACGTTTCTGGATCGGGCGGCACAGGCATAGGCCTCGCGCTGCAGCACCTTGCAGGCGATCAGTTGCAGCCGTTTGGCGCCGCCGGGCAATACGGTAAAGTCACTTCTGCCAATCATGTACACTCACATTACTGTGCGCAGGGATTATTGGTTCTGGAGAACCTCGATCATCGCGGCGATGTTCTCGGGTTTGGCGTCGCCGGGGATGTCGTGCGAGGGCGAAGCGATGTAGCCGCCGCTGTCGCCCACCACGTCGATAAGCCGCCGGACCTCGTCCCGGACCTGCTGAACCGTGCCGAACGGCAGCGTCCGCTGGATGCTGATGCCGCCGTAGAAGGTCAGTCTGTCGCCGTAACGCTTCTTGACCTCGAAGACGTCCATCACCTCCGGCTGGAAGGGATTGAAGATGTCCAGGCCGCACTCGATCAGGTCGCAGAACAGCTCATCAACCTTGCCACAGCAGTGCAGCATCACGAGCTTGCCCTTGGATTTCACAAGCTCGCACATCCGCCGAAAACGGGGTTTGATGAATTCTCGCCAGAGGTCGGGACCCATGAGGACGCCCCGCTGGTGACCCCAATCGTCGCCGAAACGAAAGATATCCACCACCCGCGTGCAGGCGTTCTCGATGATCGCCAGGTTGAATTCGAGGATGCGGTCGAGCAGTGCGTTGGCGAACCGCTTGTCGGAGACCATGGCCATCAGGACGGTCTCCATCCCGGCCAGCGTCCAGACCCGCTCGAAGAGGGAGAAACCCAGGCTGACCAGCACGGCAGTGTCGCCATTGGGCTGGACCGCCTTGTCGAAGGAACTGTAACGCGAGGGGTCGTTCGGGTCCGGGAACTCGAAGCTGCCGACGTTCTCCGGCGTGACGAGCCGATTGCAGACGACGCCGATGTCCTTGTCCACGCGCCGATCCCACCGGACGCCGAACTCATCCCGCCAGATGTCGGGGGCGACCTCGACGAAGCGGGCGTCGGGCAGGTGAGGCCGCAGCCGGGTGAAGCAATTGCCCAGGCGGGACTCGAAGCCCGGATCACCATAGTACGCGGCCATTCTCTCGCGGGCCGGTTGTGTGAACCGAATGTCGTAGGGCGCCTTGTCGGGCGATCTGTGGCTCACCGCCGCCAACACACGTTCTCGATTCGTCACGCCAAAACCTTTCCGACGCGGTTGCGCCCCTTCTCAATAGACTGTCGATGTTCGGACAGCAGCGACGAGCGCCAGCTTGCCGATGGCTCTGTCCATTCGCCATCGTCGTTGCCTGATTACCTGCACCCGGCCGGCTGCGTATCGCTACGGCTTGCAGGATTTGCACGGTCGCTTGCCGCCGGCAATGGCCTCTTCCCGCGTCTTGTAGCCGACCAGGTTGTCACTGGAGATATTCTGGGCCCATCGGCATTCCGGCCGGTGGAACACCGTACTGCTCTTGGAGGCGATGAACAAAGGCTCTGCGGAAGCTTCCAAGCCAGGCTTGCCTGATGGCGGTTGCACATCGAGGGTATCCTGCCGTGCGCTGCCGTCGGCAGTCGAGAGTTGACGGGCCGCTTTGACGGCGCCGGCGAATGCACGGACCTGCGCCACCACGGCTGATTCGACCGTGTCAGCCACTGCTGACCCGGACACCAAGCCCATGGCCGGCTTGAGACGCCAGACTTCGGCCTGAACAGGGGTAGAGGAATCCCCCGACAACATCATCGGACGATGCATCGCCCCCTGGACACGATACACACACTTGTCGCACTCCGGGATAAAACTACTCTCAATCCGAATAACCAATCTGGGAATTGACCCGACGTCGCGTTTTGCGTGCACGATTCCTCCACGCTCCAGTTCTGCCGGCACTCGATTCGCCAGCTTCTCATAAGAAGCGGCATGGGTCGCCTCGGTAGTAACCAAAAGAACGCGCACCTCATTGACATCCGACAGAGCCAGATTGGCCGAGATCAGCGGATCGGGCTCCACAACAAGCCGGCCGGAGGCCGGCGCAGCCTGGGCCGATGTCAAAGAACCGCCCACAAGGCACGAACAGACGATACACACGAATCCGGCCATACTCTCTCCCTTCCATCGCGTCGGTTCCAGAACACCACGTCTACGCTGTGGCAAACGATTTCTCCACAGCGGCCTTCATCTTCGCCAGGCCGGTTCGAGCCACCTCCAGCGGGTCCTTCTCCCAGTACACCTGGCTGAACAACTCCAGCGAGAGAACCCGCGGGCCGCCGTTGGCGCGCAGCGAGACAAGGATCTGCGGCAGTGGAGCGATACCGTCGCCCGGCATGACGCGATCCCGGTCTGCGATCCGGTCGCGAAGCGGATTCGCCGGGTAGTCGTTCATATGCAGCACGGGCATCGCGCCGGCGCTGATCGCCTTGAGGCCGGTGTAATCCGAGCCCCCCTTGTAAATGTGATACACGTCGCCCAGCAGGCACGCCTTGGGGTGGCCACTTTCGACGATCGCGAACATACACTGCCCGAGACGATGCAGGTTCTTCGAAGGTCCCCACAATTCGAGGGCCGGGGTGACGCCGGTCGTATCGCCGAGTTCCAAGACCGCCCGGTATCGCTCGGCGACCTTCGCCAGATCGAGCAGTGGCTCGCCCGTTGCGCCGGCCGGCGGCGCCGCGATTCGCTGTCCGCCGATCTGAGCCAGGAGGTCCATCTCACCCTTGATTTGCTCCAGCGCCTGGGCCCGTCTGTTGTCATCGTCCACGATCCACTGCGCAAATGAGATCGCCCCTTCCACCGTCAGACCGTGATCCCGGACGCGTTTGCGGATGTCGGCGAGCCTGCCGCCGGCCTTGACGTACTCCTGAATCGTCGAGACCCAGGGCTCGATGGCGCTGTAGCCCGCCTCGGCGGCGATATCGATTTCCTTTTCCAGGCCGAGCTTCTGGCCCCGGATCGTGCTGGTATTCAGGCAAAACCGGAAGAGGCAGCCCCCAGCCGAGCCGGTTGAGTTCGATTCTGCGGCGGCCCCTGCCGGCCGGCCCCCGAACAAGACAGCTCCGAGAGCGGCTCCGGACACACCAACAAAATGCCGTCGGGAAAGATTATTCTGCCCCATGCTTAATTCCCCATGCTCCTCAGGCAATCAGTGCAAATACTTCGTCTGGTTCCATTCTCTATAAGTTCGTGCCCGTTCGTGTCGGTCCGTGTCCTCGTCTACGCCGGCGCCCCAAGCTGCTGCTCGATCTCCCCGTACTTCTCTTTCAGAAGATCGTTGGTCTTGGCCTCGACGTTCAGTCTCAGCATCGGCTCCGTGTTGCTCGGCCGGCAGTTGAACCACCAGTCCTTGAAATCGACCGTCACGCCGTCGAGGTGATCGACCTTCCCCTCGCCGTACCGGCGGGCCAGTTCCTCCATCCTCAGTTCCTTGTTGTCCACGCGGAAGTTGCTCTCCCCGCTGCTGTGATAACGTCGCAGCGGCTTGACCAGCTCGCTTATGGGCCTGTTCTTCTCATCCACCACGTTGAGCGTGTGCATCAGCATGATGGCGGCCGAATCCGCGTAGAAATTCTGCTCGAAGTAGAAGTGCCCGGAAAGCTCGCCGCCGAAGATCGCATGTGTGTCGCGCATCGCCTTCTTCATATAGGAATGGCCGACGCGCTCCCGCCGGGGCGTCCCGCCGTACTTGATGATCTCCTCCATCACCACCCGGCTGCTTCGCAGGTCGTACACGATGGCGGACCTCGGCTTCTTCTCCAGGAAGTACGGAACGAGCATCGCCGTCAACAGATCGCACGGGATCACCGCCCCGCTCTCATCGACCATGATCATGCGATCCGCGTCGCCGTCGAAGCAGATCCCGAAATCGCACTTCTCCCTCTTCACCGTCGTCTTGAGCTGGGCGAGGTTCTTCTCCTTCAAGGGGTCCGGATCGTGTTTGAACTTGCCCGCGTGCTCGAAGTTGATCTGAACCACCTCGATCGGGACGTCGGCCAGCAGAATTGGGATCGCCTTGCCCGCCATGCCGTTCGAGGCGTCGATCGCGATCTTCTTTTTCTTAAGGTTGGGCCGAAGGAACTGCAAAACGTGCTTTTTGTACTCGGGCCACAGGTCCCGCCGCTCGATTCGGCCGGTCGGATTGCCCTTGGTGTGCGGCAGCGCGGTGGCCATGTGCTTAATTTCCTTGAGGCCGGTATCGACCCCAATGGGGATGGCCCCCCAGCCGGAGATCTTGAAGCCGTTGTACTTGGCCGGGTTGTGGGAAGCCGTCACCTGGATGCCGCCGCAGGTGCCGAGGAAATTGACGGCGAAATAAATCTGCGGCGTATCGATCATTCCGATATCGATCACGCCGGCGCCCGCCGAGCGGATGCCCTCGATCAGAGCTTGGGCCAGCGGTTCGCTGTGCGTCCGCATATCCCGGCTGATGCACAGGGACTGGGCCTCCCGCAGCCCCCGCTCGTACCCCTTGATCAGCGAGGGCAGAAACCGGGCCGTCGCCTGGCCGATCTTCCACGCGTCTTCTTCATTGAGATCATCCGGGTACACGCCCCGGATGTCGTAGGCCTTGAAAATCTCCGGATTCATAGAGAGCACTCCTTTGGTTGGTCCGTGAAACCACATGGATCAAAGATGCTTTACTATACAGCCGGTTCACCCGGTGTCAATTCCGCAGTTCGACTTGCGTCCTTCCCACTCCCCTGGTAGGATTTGCGATGGAATCCGGTGTCTTCCCCGGATCGAAGGCAAGCTCGAACTGACAATCGAGTGAACTCGGCACTCAGCGGTTCGTCGTGTGCCCGAAAGGGCATATCTTCCCGGGCAAGGAAGAAACGCCTTACGGCGTCACTACAAACCGGCCCGAACGATCCTCCGCAATGGGATTTGCCCCACCGTGCCTGCGGTATGGATTCCTGTTGACTTTGCTCGATACAACTCGATGGAAAGGCCATGCGATGACCCATATCTCGACGATACGCATTGCCATGGCGATCAGCGCGCAGATCGCCCCGCTCGCCCTGTCGGCCCTGCCCCGCTTTCCCGCCGAGAACGTCAAGAAGTACTACACAGTCCAGATCCTGGCAGCGCCCGTCGAAAACAAACAGGCAATGCTCTCCGTTTACGAATCGCTCCGAGACAAGGGATGTTTCGCCTACTATTATCCCAAGCGAGTGGGTGACCGGCAGTATCTCAGGCTTCGGACCGGGATTTTCGAGAGTCCGGCTCAAGCAAGAGCACATGCGGCGGATCTGAGGAAGAACGAGGGCTTCGATTCCTTCATCACCGAGGCCGAGGTCACGGTGACCCGCTTTAAGAATCAGTTCAGCATCGTCACGGCGCCGAGCGGCATCTGGCTCGTGACCGACGCATCGGCGAACGAACTCTACACACCCGTTCGTGGCCAAATCGACAGAAGGCACACGGCGCCCCAGATCGCACCGGACGGCACTGCGATCGTATTCTACGCCGGCGGCCGGATCGTGAAGGTCCAACTCGGCATGGGGCAAACACAGGTCCTCCAGGAGACCGTCTCCGACGCGGGGCTGCTCAACAGCATCGTCCGATGGTCGCCGGACGGCCAATGCCTCGCCTATCTGGATGCAGTGGAATGGGAGTTGCCCACAAAGCTCTGGATCATGCGGACCGACGGTACGGAGAACCGCCGTCTGATTGGCGACGAGACCGGCCGGACCAAGGTCAAATCCTTCTTCTGGCACCCCCGCAGGAACCGGGTCTTCTATGTGGTCGGCCCCACTCACGGAACGGTCTCCCTGGGCGGCAGCCTCTGTTCCGTCGATCTCGATGGCGCACGCAGAATGATCGCGGAGGCATCGCCGGGCGACGGGACAGAGGTCCTCTCCGATTTCCGTATCGCGGGAGGTCTTCTCTACTATCGAATTGTCCGCCACGGCCCGGATGGGAAAGAGCCGCAATACTCATTTCACGAGCTGGCACTCAGCGATCTCGATTGACGGCGAACTTGCATGTACGCGCCGGCCGTGGTATCTGTGGTCTCATGGTGCAGGCGAACCCTTCATATCAGGACTGGCTTGCGGCCTATCGTCAAGGGCTGCAACACGATCGGACTCGATTTCGCGGCCTGGAGGCAAGGTGGTCTTGGATCAGGTTGATTGCGTTTGTCGCCGGCGTCGCATTCGTGGTCCTTCTGCGGCACAACGTGCCGATGGCCGCCGGAGCAGGGATCGTTGGCTTCGCGGCATTCATGGGGGCCGTTCTGCGACATACGAAGTGGGAGGGTAAGCGTGCGTTCATCGAGCGGGCTTTGATCGTCGCAGCGGAGTCTGCCCATGCAAGCACAAGGCGCGACTGCCCCGCCCGCTCCTGGGAACGGCCCCAAGAGCCTCAAGAAGCGTCCTCCCCGCTTCCACAAGTCATCGATCCCGGCCCAGTGTGGGCGCTGACCGACCAGGAGCGCGACGATCTCGATCTATACGGCCCGCCGGTGGGCGTTTTTGGCCTGCTGAACCGGACTTCGACCCCGCTGGGGGCCCGTCGGCTGCGCGATGTCCTGGACTCACCGAGCCTGTCTCCCGAACACATCCGCCGGCGGCGGGAGGCCGTCTGCTGGTTGGAGCGCCACAACAAGCGACGTTTGGGGCTGATGGCCACTCTCCTGCTGCTCCGCAACCATTCAAAGCATCTGGACCGGTTCGTCCGACTTCTCCGCGAGACCGAGTATCCCTCGATATCGTCTGCAACCAGGGCCATCAGGCTGTGGTCGGCCCTCAGCGGGCTGGTCTTTGTCGGGAGCGTGCTGGGCATCGCCAATGGGCAATATGTGTGGGCTCGGCTTCTCACCGGCCTGCTGCTGGCGAATGGCGCGATCTTGATCGTTGCCAGGTCCTTGCTTCGCAGACTCGATGCTGCGGTGTCGCCATGGACGACTCTGCGGTCCATGCTGACATGCTTCCTGGCGGTCGCGCAACACGGTGGGCAGGAGCTGCCCGATGAAACGCAGTTGAGTCTCCTGAAGGAGCGGTTTCGAGATATCACGTCCAATGCCCGTGTCCCGTCGCTGTGCGAGTGGCTCGAATGGGCCGGCCTGCACGGCCTTGTGCGCGCGGTGCTCAACCTGATCGTGTTCTTCGATCTTCATATCGCCGAAGCGGTGCTTGCGAGGGTCGTGCCCAATCGCCACGTCCTTCTGCACGGTCTGTCGGCCATGGCTGAGTTGGAAACTTTCTGCAGCCTCGGCTGTTTCTCCGCGGAACTGCCGATCAGGTGCTATCCACAGCCGGGCGAGGATAGGACCCTCAGCATCGAGGATGGCCGCCACCCGCTTATCCCGGAGCAGAATGTCACGCCCAACAGCATTCACCTGAGCCCCGAGGCAAGCACCTGGGTGGTCACCGGTCCCAACGCGGCGGGCAAGAGCACCTTTCTGCGGATGGTGGGGGTCAATGTCCTCCTGGCCCAGATCGGCACCGCCGTTGCGGCCAAGCAGATGACCTGGTCCCCCGTCCGTTTGATCACGGATGTCCGTATACGCGACGATCTGGCCCACAATGAGAGCTACTTTCTCTCGGAGGTTCGGCGACTGCGGCGGCTGGTTCTGGACGCCGAGCCCGGCACACCCGTGCTCGGGCTGATCGATGAGCCCTTCCGCGGCACGAACTCCCAGGAACGGACCGCCGCGGGCATCGCCCTGCTGGAGCATCTCATGGCGTCGAGGAATCTGTTTCTGATCGCCACACACGAGGAGATGCTGGCCCGCACGGCAGCGGACTGCATGTCGGCGAGGAATTTCCATTTCCAGGAGCATCTGCGGGACGGCGGCATCGCCTTCGATTACTTGCTTCGCCCCGGCCCGGCCGGCACGAAGACGGCTCTGCGCATCCTGGAACAGGAAGGCTACCCCAAGACCCTCCTGGAACGCGCTCGCGGGCTGATGCCTCCGGAACGGTAGTTTTTCAGTTTCCTGCGCCGATTTCGTGAGTCTGGAGAGACTCATTCGTATGGGCAAGTAGACATGAACCGCTGCGTCGGATAGAATGCCTGCGACTGAAGGCGGAGTTCCGGGAACACTTATGAGGCCCACGTATACTTGGCGGATGTCGCTGCAAATCACCGTTGTGGCGGCTGCTCTGACTACCTCGGCCGCCGGCGCGAAGGTGAGCTACACGGAGTGCGCGGTCCACGGACCGGGCGATGAGGCTCTTTTCTGCGACCTCGACGGCGATCGTCTCAAGGACATCGTGTTGAGGAATGAGCCGAATCTACTGATCTTCTACCAGGACCTCGAAAAAGGGTTCGCCGAGAAACCTGGTCAGGTGCACCGTCTCGGCGGCACCCCCTCACTCTTCTGGCCGGCCAGACTCGGCAGGGATGCGGAGAGCTTACTGGTCATGACGAGCGATGGCGTGACGGAGTTGGACTTCTCAAGCCGCGGCAGATCTGCCGTTTCCAGGCCAATCATCGCCCAGCCAACCATCCTGCCCGAGAGCGCGGAGGGACCCTCCATCCGTTATTTCCCGCTCTCGGCCCAGACAAAGGATACTGCCCCCGTGATCCTTGTGCCTGTGGGCAGCGATCTGCACGTCTGGCGGCGCGCAGATACGTGGCAGCACGTGCAGACCCTCCACGATGCTCTGGAGACAGGGATTTGGGCCTCAAGGGATCTCGGCTACGACAGGATGGCCGGCTTGACCCTGAGCCTCGGCGACATCACCGCCGACAACCGAGACGACATCATCCTACGCACCCATTTCATCCCAATGTGCAGGTACGTCATGTACGCCCAGAGAGAAGATGGGCTATTCACGACAGACCCCATCCTGACTTGGGCCGGCAAGTGGGACTGGTCCTGGTACTGCTGGACGGACATCAATCGCGACGGCCGCGTCGATCTGATCAAGAACACGTGGCTGCAGGAGCCGTGGTTCATCCCGGGAACTCTCTCGGGCAAGGTGCTTGTGCGAATCTACCCGGCCGATGAGCAGGGTCAAATCCCGACGGAACCTCGGCAGGTCTTTCGCAAGAACGACTGGATCGATTCGATCCCCGTGGCGGACGTGGACGGCGATGGATGCATGGACCTGGTCCTCGGCTACAGCACCTTCGACAGCCGCGAGGGATTCCGAAAGGCTTTCACCGCCAAACAGATCGACTTCAAACTTCGATTCCACTTCTACCGACCGGGCGAGGGCTTCCCGGAGAAGCCCGATTGTGACGCCGACCTGATGATCCGGCTGGACCATCCCTCCATCGAGTTGACCCATCCTCGCGGCTGGTACTTTGAGAGGCTCGTCAATCTCCAAGGGGACTTCGACGGCGACGGCGACCGGGACCTTCTCGTCCGCGACCGGGCGGACAGGATTTCGGTATATTCCTTCGTCTCCCGGCAAGCCGGATTCGCCAGGAATGCGGACGCAGGATTCGACTGCACTGACCCGTTCGACCGGCTACAAGTCGAGGATCTCAACAATGATGGCGTCAGCGATCTGATCCTGAAGTCGAGCAAGAAGGGGGTGTTCCGAGCTTTCATCAGCCGGACGCAATAGCTGGGACATACGATGAGTTGGGCACACGTTAGTTCGGTATTGTTGCTGTTGTCGGTCGATGTGACCCTCGCCGCCGCCGTGGAATTCAAACAGCAGACGATTGTAATCCCATCCGACCAGGGATGGTGGTTGAGTTCGCACCTCACGGACATTGACGGCGACGGCCTGACCGACCTGCTTGCGCTGCTGCCGGCGCAGAACGAGTTGCGGATCTATCGCCAGCGAAAGTCAGGCTTCGCGACGATGCCCGACCAGATCGTCGCCCTGCCTGACCAGGCCGCCTGGGTTGCCATGCGGGACGTCGATCCACAGGAGGGCAAGGAGTTGGTGATCTCCACAGCCACGGGGCTGGCCTATCTTCGGCAGAATGCCGGCGTCTTCGAGCCATCGCCTCAGACGCTCGTCGAAGCCTCGCAGGTGTTTGCGGCAGACCGTCTCCGCATCGCGACAAATCCTCCCGGAGGGAAGGACGCCAACGACATCATTCCCGTTATCTTCGAGGATCGTGCGGCCCTGTACGAAAAGGACGACGACTACGCCTGGCGCCCTGCGAGAACGGTGGACCTGAGTCTCACGGAGGCGACATGGCAAGCACGGGAGGAATTCTGGATGATGGGGCCGGCTCCCGCATTCAGCCTGGAGGTGCGCAGAACCATCCGCGCATGGCCGCAGAATGGCCGGATCGAGGAGAAAACCGACGAGAAGAAGATTGTGCAAGAATTGGTCGACAGGATTGCCAAAGACGCCCACCGGCGCGCCTACGATGTGGAACATCAGGACGTGAACGGGGATGGGCGAGAGGACATCGTCGTGTGGAGAGCCCAGGGCGACGTCAACCCCATCGTAACGATCGTGCTTCTGCTGCGAGAACCCGACGGCAGGCTGCCGGAGCAGCCTACGCGAGTGCTGCGTCACAGCGGCCTGCCCATCCATGTGAACCGCAAGCTGGGCGTTTCCCCCTTCCGGGACCTCGACGGCGATGGCCGGTGCGAGTTGATCCTGGTCGCCTTGAAGACTCGTATCACCTCCTGGAGCGGCCTCGTCGATCTGACCGTCTCCGGCGGCTTGGACTGGTTCTTTACGGTGCGATCCGGCCGGGACGGCACTTACTCCGGCGGCCCCGATTTCCAGATGGACGTCACGAGCATGACGCCGCGGGACGGAGGAGTCTTTGATTTCTTCCGGATAAATGGGGATTTCAATGGCGATGGCCGCGACGATCTCCTCGTCAAGCGCGGGTCCGAGCAGTTCGACGTGTATCTGAGCGCTGCCGGCCCCCGTTTCTTCCAAGCCGGACCGGCCCTGAATTTTGCCGCTCAAGTCGACGCACGGCGGGTGGACACAGCCGACCTCAATGGCGACGGGATATCCGATCTGTTCGTGCAAAAGTTGCAGGAGGCGCATATCACCGTGTACCTGTCCCAGCCAGACCCCCGGAAAGGAACCGCAAAGTGACGACATCGGCATTGGCCTTGGAGGACCTGTGTAAGCGATTCGGACGTATCCATGCAGTGGAGCACCTCTCGCTGGAGGTTCCGGCTGGACAGATGGCGGGTTTTCTCGGACCCAACGGCGCCGGCAAGAGCACCACGCTCTACATGATTCCGCGACTTGTGCATCCGAGCAGCGGCCGAATCCGTATCTTCGGCGTGGACCTTCGGCAGGATTTCAAGCAGGCCCTGCGGTCGGTCGGCGTCATGGTCGAAACGCCGGCGTTTTACGAGTACCTTTCGGCACGAAAGAACCTCCAACTGGCCGCCCGTGTCCTCGGCGGCGTCGGCCGGCGCAATATCGACGAGATCCTCGAACGCATCGGGCTTGCCGACCGCCAGCACGACAAGGTCCACACATATTCGCAGGGCATGAAGCAGAGGCTGGGAATCGGCCGGGCCATGTTGGGCAGACCCAGGCTCCTGATCCTTGATGAACCTACGAACGGCATGGACCCGGAGGGGACTCGCGAGATTCTCAGTTTTCTGCAGGACAGGGTCAAAGGCGACGGACTGACGGTCTTCATCTCCAGTCACCTGCTGCACGAAGTCGAGGAGTACTGTGACACGGTCTTTGTGATCGACAAAGGCCGCCTGGTTGCCTCGGGCAGCGTCCGCGACATTCTCAGGCCGCATGAGCGCGTCGTTCAAACGACATTCACCGGGGAGGTTCCCCAATCCGCGATGTTGCTGGCCGACGAGCGGATCAAGCACGTGGAATCGATCGCTCCCGATACCCTGGAGATCCTGTTGGCAGCCGAGGACTCCGCATGGCTCAACCAGCACCTGCTCCAGGCCGGGTACAGGGTTTCCGCGATCGCTCCGCGGCAGAAAACACTGAAGGAGTTTTTCCTTTCTATCACGGGAGACCACAGGAATGCATAGTCAGCTCCTGCCCCTGCTGCGCAATGAGACCACCAAGGCGATTCGTCGCAAACTGCCGTACTTCGGCCTGCTGATGGGAGGGCTGATCTGCGTGCTCACCTACATCGTAGCAGATGAGATCGGCACGGCCAATGCGGCCAATGCCTGGGGATATGTGGCTCTATCCATGCAGTTGGTGTTTGCGGATATCGGCCTGATCTTCGTGCTGGTGTTCGCCGCCATGCTCATGGCAGACGAGACACGGTCCGGCACGATTCGTGCGGTCCTCGCGGCCCCGGTGCACCGGTGGGAGTTCTATCTGGCCAAGGCGGTCGTCGGCCTGCTCTATATGATCGCCATGTCCCTCGTGTGCCTGGTTCTGTCCGCCCTGCTCGCGAGAGCCCATTACAGTTTCGGCCCGGTGGCCGACAGCCTGGGGGAGATCTACCCTCAGAGAACGGTCCTCGCGAACTTCCTGCTCGCCTGGGTCTTGAGCTGGGTCCCCTTGGCAACCATCGTATTCTGCGGGCTGCTGCTATCCACGATCATCCGAAGCTCGGGCGCCGCCGTGGCAGTGAGCATTGGCGTTCTCTATGTCATCGAGTTCACCAAACACATGGTGGGTCTGGACCCGTACATCTTCACGAGGTACATCACCTACCCCTGGCAGGTCCTTGGACAGGTTGCTCAAGGCGTGGGTTACCAGTGGCGGCCGGAGGTCTGGAGGATGTTGGGTCTGTGCGGTGCTTACGGAGTCGTTGCCTTCATCGGCGGCCTCATTCTCTTCCTCCGCCAGGACCTGAATGAGTGAGCGAATGCGAACGTGCAGCTTTATTGCCCCAAGCCGTGCTCCGCCAGATACTTGCGCATCGGGCACCGACAAAACACCGAATACCCAAACGGCACGGCAAAACAGCACTCGCGACCACAATCCTCCAGGCACTCGATGAGGTTGGCGCTGCCCAGGTAGTGGAGCCGCGTGCGTCTCTCGACGCCCGGATCGCAGCACTCCTCTTGCCATGGGCATCGTATGTCACTGATGATCCTCCGGATCTCGGTCTCGTGCTCCGCAGGAATTCTCATGGTCTGATTCCTCCGGGTCAGCACCGCCTTTTAGCTATTCAAAGTATAGCACAGAAATGGCCTTGTCCGAGAAACTGCGGAAAATAATTCCCTGAATCGAAGCCAAACCCGGTAACCGATCAGGGCTCGTATTCGTAGGCGCCCATGCCGGCGCCGGCCGGACGTCGATTGCCGTCGTGGTCCGTCTCGGGGGCCGTATTTGCACCGGCTGCATCAATCACAGGCGAGCCCATAAGCAGGTGGAAATCGAGGTTCTTCGCATCCACAAAGAGTGGGTCTGCGTCGATGTTCCCTTCACCCCAGACGACGGTGGATTGCGAACCGGAGACGGAAACGCCATCGCGCCCCCCTGGATGTCCTCCTTGCGATGCAGAATCCGCGAGCAAGAACGAACATCGGTATTATGCCACAAGGGCCGGCGAGGATGTCCAACAAAACAATCGCACACGATTCCGGTGTGAAGCAGTCGTGATTGGCATTCTTGACAGAGAGGACAACATTCCATATGAGGCGTATCATAGAGTTATTTTCGGTCCTATCCATGTAGCGGATCACCGAGAAGGCCGCATGGAGCGGCGTCATACCCGCAAAGACGGCACCGTCCACCCGTGGATGCCCGGTTGGTTGGGCGAGGTGCTCCACAAGATCGCCGCGAGCTCGCGGGCTGTCACTCGATGAGAGTGAGGAGTCCAATCGGTCCGCTACTGCTGGATCAGCGAAAACAACTGGTCCGCCAGGCAGGGATTGAGGTTCTGCAGGACGTGGTATTGTTCGATGGCCAGGTCCGTGTCTCCGACTCGCAGGTAGGCTCTGCCGAGGTTGTAGTACGCCTGGGCGTGCTCCTGATCGATCTGCACGGCGTCCTTGAAACACTCGATGGCCTGCGTATACATTCCGGCTCGCAGGTAGGCCCTGCCGGTCAGCACCTGGGGCTCGGTGACGTGCGGGTCCAGCTCCTTGGCCCGTTTGAAGGCTTGCATCGCTTCGTCGTACCGCCCGGAGCTGGATAAGGCGATTCCGAGTGCCAGGTGCGCATCGGCGGAAGCGGGCCGGATTTGGAGCGCTCGCTCGTATGAATCGATGGCCTCGTCGTAGCGTCCGCGGTCGAAATACACTCTGCCCAGGCCCAGATGGGCGTCAAAGCTTTCCGGGGCCAGCGAAATCGCCTCTCGGAAGCAGTCGATCGCCTCCTGAATCCGTCCGACGTCGGCATAGGCACTTCCCAGGAGGACGTGCGCCCCGGGGTCCTCCGGCTTGAGCTTGACCAGACCCTCGCAGGCGACCACCGCTTTCGCCGATTGGATGGGAGTGCTGTAGTGCTTCTTGAGAAACGAGTAGGCACGAGCATTGTCGGGATAGGCGTTCGCCACCCCCACCAGGACTCGGGCCTTGATGCTGTGGGCGTCCAACAGCCCTATGCAAATGATTCCGATAAAAACGAGCGCCGCCAGGACGCCGGCCTGCACCACACGGGGCCAATACCCGCCTGCACCGCGGCATCCACCGCGTTCGACACATGCTCTGTCACGCTGCGACCGTCGCTGCGGCAACGAGTATTCATCGGGAACCATTGCACATACCTGCGAAATCAACCTGTTTCCGCGTCCCTGCCAAACCCCTTTGTGCGCAGCCCCAGACCGCCTGCCTGCGACAGCGGACGATCCAACGCTGCGGCTCCCTACGAAAGCATATCAAATGCCCTGCTCGTCTCAAAACACACCCCGACCCCGCCGGTTCGGGGATGCGCGGCGTTTCCCGGGGGCGGCACAGCGTTTCGTCGTTGCATTCGCCCTGCGTTGAGGATACAGGGCAGTGCGAAACCGCAGGCTCACGGAAGAGCTGAGGGGACGGACACGTCCGCATCGCTGTCGGAGTCCGGCTCGTTCGGTTCGGCCGGGGGGGCAAGCTGCCTGCGAATGTCGTGCAGTTTCTGCCGGGCCTGGTCGAGCTCGTTGCGGACCTGCGGCTGCAGATCCGTCGGCGTGTCGACCACGTGCGGGGTGACAAAGATCAGCAGCTCGCTGTTGGCGGCGGTGTTCTGATTGTGGCGGAAGAGCCCCCCCACGAAGGGAAGGTCGCCAAGCAATGGAATCTTCCTCTTGATCCGGCTGTCTTCCTGGAAGAGCATGCCGCCGAGCATGATCGTCTGGCCGTCCTGCACGATCATGTTCGTTGTCGTGTCCAGTTCCGTCCGGACGCGCTGATTGTTGATTACCTCGGACGTGAGCTGCGAGAGGATCACGTTGACAATCATGTCCACGTTCCTCTCGGGTGTGATGCTGGGCCGCGTCCGCAGCGTCATACCCACTTTTTCATATTCAAAGTCGGACGTGGCCCGGCCACCCGTATCCGAGATCGATACACGGGTTTGGAATCCCACCCGCTGTCCCTTGAAGAACTCCGCTTCTTCATTGTCCTTCGTCCAGAGGGTCTGCTGGTTGAGAATCTTCGCGTCAAGCTCGCGAACGAGGAAATCGACCAGGACCCCGATGCTGGCGTTGACGAACACCTGCGAGCCGTCGCCGCTGGCGGCGCCGCTCGTGGGATTGATCACCAGCGATCCATGCTGATCGAGCAGCGAAAGCGTATTCCACGCCACAATGGCGTTTTCGTTGTCCAGCGTCTCCCATCTCGTCCGGTCGGAGCTCACCTGGACGCCGAGCGAGGACATATTCTGATGGTCCACCTGCATGATGATCGCCTTGATCATCACTTGCTTGCCGGGGACGTCGAGATCGGTGATCATCGCCTCGATGTTCTCCATGAACTGCGGCGGGGCGAGGACCAGGATGGACCGGCTGTGGCTCTCCGGAATGAAACGCACCCGACCGATGATATTGCTGATCGGCAGCTCATTGGCGGCGCGTCGCCCGGTGGTCCACCAGGGCCGGTACTCGCCCCCGGAGGTCTCGGTGCGGCCGGCGCCGCCGGCGCTTCGATTGGCGGTACTGCCGCCGGCGCTGCTTGTGGAACCCTCGTCCATGGAGTAGTTGCTCAGCCCGCGATCGCTCAGACGGATGGCGGCCGGCGTCCCTTCCTCGTTGAACATGGCGTTGAGCCGCTCGGCCAGGATCTCAGGATTGGCGTAATTGAGCCTGACCACCTTCGGGACCTCCGCCGCCTCCCGGCCGTCTAACTCGCGAATCAGCTCCTCCACGACATCATAGGCGCCGGGGATGTTGCTGATCACAATCAACTTCTTGGAGCCCGTGACCTCCTCGAACGTCAGTTGGCCGTACAGCGGGCCGATGATCCTGCGCTTGTCCTGGCTGCTGCTGCCGAGGAGGTAGTCGAAGATGGAATACCGGCTATTCATCTCCTGACTGAAAAGCGTCTTGAGCAAGGTCGCCATCTGGGCGGGCTCTGAATTGCGCAACTCGACGATGCGCGGCTTGACCTCGCTGACGTCGATGGCAACATCCCACTGCGCGATCTGTTCGCCGATCTTCTTCATGTTCTCGGGCGACGCAATCACGGTGATCTGCTTGAGCGCGACGTGAGAGATGGTTTTGACGGTGTCCGGAGACAGGCCCCCGCGGGCGCCGTAAGGTCGATAAGACGAGTAGGAAGCGGTTCGGCTGGCTATGGCACCCTCGCCGAACAGCTCGTCGATGTTCCGCTTGATCTGATCGGGGTCGCCGTACTGAAGCTGGAAATGCTTCGTCTCGAACTGCCCCGGCGGAACATCGATTTCGACGATCAGCTTCTTGACCATCTCGCGAAGGTCCTGGCGGCCAAAGACCATCACCTGCCGGGCCTGCTCGAGCGCCTGCACCAGAACGCTGGCCTGCAACTCCGTGCCCGGCATCTGTTGAAGGGCCTCATTGATGCGAGTGGCCACCTCCCGCACGTCCGCATACGTGATCGGGACCGTTTCGTATTCCCGCTCAATGGTTTCAGCCCGGTCGAACTTCGTAATCCAGTCTCCGATAAGCTGCATGTCCTCCGCCGACGCCCGCGCGATGATCCACTTGCGCTTGGGCTCGGGGATCAGTACGACGGGCTGCGAACTGGGTCCCACGATCACCGACGTGGCGGCGCTGGTGGAACCGCCGCGATAGAGCCGGCCGCCGGAATACGACCCGCGTGCCGGCGCGTAGGACCGGCCGCCGTAGACGCCCCTGCCGGACGTGTCGCTGAGCAGCATTCGGAGCAACTGGACCACTTCTGCGGGATCGGCATGGAGAATATCGAAGACCTGGGTCGTCGTTCGTTGGGCCTCGGGCACATCGAACTGCATGATGATCGCCTCGATCCGAATCAGGTTCTCGACCGTGTCGATCACCAGGAGATTGCCGGTGCTCTCGTCGGCGCTTACGTACCCGGACTCGCTCAACAACGGCAGGATAATCTCACCCATCTGGCTGGGACTGTAACTCTCCAATCGGATGCACCGCTGTACCACCTGGTTTCTGTTCTCGATGGAGCTCAGCGGGACGTCGTCCGTGATCGTGGCCGCCGCTCGATCCAGCCGCTCGATCCAGCGGCCCACCTCGGCAATCCCGTCGGGCGACGCCTTCGCAATGATCCATCCCTGTTTCGTCTCTGGGATTAGCACGATGGATTTACCGCTGATCCCCGCGATAAGGGACGTCGTACCCCCTCCGGGCCTGCGTGGACCGCTGGTCCGGGTCGGCAGTCGTGCGCCGGGCCGGGTCCCGCTGCCAGTCCCTGCTCCGCCGGACAGCACCGTCTCCAGCATACCGATGATCTCCTCCGGGCTGCGATGGCGGACCTCGAAAATGTGCGTGGCGGTGTGCTCGGTCTCCGGGACGTCGAATTGGGTGATCACACCCTCGATGCGCAGCAGATTCTCGACGGAATCGATCAGCAGCAGTGTGGCAGTGCTCTGCTCGGCGGTGACATGGCCGGACTCGCTCAGCAGCGGCGCGACGATCTCGCTCATGCGTACGGCATCGTAGTGCTTGAGCTTCACAAACCGCTGAACCACCTGGTTTCTGCTCTCGATGTCCACGAGCGACTGGTCTGCGGTGAGCGTGGGCATCGGTCGGTCCAGTCTGCGAATCCATTCTCCAATCGTTTCGAGATCCTCGGGCACCGCCTTGACGATAATCCACTTGCGGCTGGTCTCCGGAATAAAGAGCATCGGCTGCCTGCCCGGGCCGGCGGCCACTGAGGTGATCGAAGGACGTCCACCCATCCGGGCTCGCTGCCTGGCCATGTTCAGGGCGCGAGCCGCCCACTCGGTCCCTCGCCCGGACGATCCCCCGATACGAGCGCTGCCGCCGAGGACCGCTTCGAGCAACATGGCGATCTCCTCCGGGCCGCGGTGCCGCAGCTCGAAGACTTCCGTGACCGTCTCATCCTGCTCGGGCGCGTCAAATTGGGCAACGACCTTCTCGATCCGCATGAGGTTCTCAACCGTATCGACGAGCAGCAGGGTTCCCGTGCTCTCCTCCGCCGTGACGTGTCCGGAGTCACCGATCATGGGCGAGACGATCTCCGCCATGCGGCCTACGTCGGCGTACCTGAGCTTGATAAATCGTTGTACGATCTGGTTGCGGTTCTCGATCTTGTCGAGCGACTCCTCCTCGGTCACGGTCGGCACGGGCCGGTCGAGTTTCTGAATCCACGAGCGGATTTGCTCCAGGTCCTCAGCGGATGCCTTCGCGATGATCCAACTGAATCGGGACTCCGGGATCAGCAGCATGGGTTTTCGACTACCGCCGATGATGACGGGCGCCGCCGCGGCGGCGCTGCCCCTTCGGTCCTGGCCCTGCCTGCCGGGGCCCGGGAGCCCCCGCCACGATTGTGCCGAGCCGCGAGCGGAGCCGTCCGAGAGCAGCGTCTGCAATAATTGCACGATCTCGCCGGGCGCTCGGTTGCGCACCTCGAAAACCTCGGTCACAAGCTGGTCGGCCTCAGACGCGTCGAACTGCGAAATGATCGTCTCAATTCGTATCAGGTTGCCCACCGTGTCGATCACAAGCAGGCTCGACGCGGTCTCGTCGGCGCTGATATGGCCGTACTCACCGATGAGCGGCTGGATGATCTGCGCCATCTGCGCGGGACTGTAATTCGCCAGTCGGAAGAACTTCTGCACGATCTGCTCTCTGTTCTCGATGGCCGCCAGAGGCTGATCCGGTGCGATCGTCGGCACCATGCCGAGCCTTGCGTCGTGGATCGGCCGCAGGTAGATCGTCTTGTCCGTGTGCTCGGCGGTATACCCCTTGATTCGCAGGGCACCGTAGATCTGTTCAAGGGCGTCCTTTCTCGGCAATCTGTCCGGCGCGTAGATCGTGATCTTCTCCTTCATAATCGCATCGGCGGGAATGACCACCTTGCCCGTCCAGTCGGCGATCTTCTGGATGATGAGCCTCATTTCAACATCTTTGAGGTTCACCGCCTCCAAAGACGCGGGGGAGGCACCGGCGACATTGGGCTCGGGGATCGTCGCATTCGGCTCGACGGCCGGTGGCTTCGGCTGCGTCTGCCCGTTCGACAACAATTCCGGTGTCGGCGCCGGTGAATCGGACGACGGAGCCTGGTCGCCGGGATGGTTCTCTGCCTGCCCTCCGGCATCCGCCTCCTGGACTTGATCCCGCTCAGCAGCGACGACTATGCCCGCTGTTTGCGGATGTGGCCCAACCTGCCTGGGGTCCGTGAGCGTCGTGTGAGGGTTGCGAAACCCGACATACCAGATGATCACCCCGGCGGCAAGAGCGACCACGCCCCAGAACAACAGCTTCTTCCGATCCACCTCTACACCCCATCCAGATTGCACCTGAGCATTTGTCTGCAGAGCGGCGGAGACTGCGCGCACCCTGGCCTGTTGCTGGATGGTAGACGCCCCGGCCCGACGGCTTATTGCGTCGTTTCGGGAATTGACAGTGTGAACGTGCTGGATGTATCGAGTGTACGCCCGCCCTTGCAGCAGGACGTCTCGATGTGGACCTCTGCTTTGCCGTCCTGAACAGCCACAAACTGCACGGCAAGCCGGGCTTCTCGGCAGCCGAACGCCGCAGTATCGAGATCGACCGATTCCCCGATGGGCAGATCACGATCACCCGCGACCGTCTCGCCGGCCCAGGCCAGACCGCTGGCGATCAGGTTGCGCTCGACCGCCCGCAGATATGCGAGGTCCGCATGAACAAGCATCGTGTTGGCGCCGGTCGTCAGCACGGACATCGCAGTGCCCATCACCATCAGTGCAATGATGACGAACGTCAGACTGAACCCCTGTCGCTTTCTCATTGCACCAGGCCTCCCTCAGCAGAATTGCGAACGTAGAATACGTACGAACCACGGAATTTGCGTCTCAGTTCGCCCGCCACCTGCTGTTTCAGGTGCGAATGAACCTCCACGCCACAGCCCCTGCCCTCCTGCATCCACGGCTGCCACTCGACCACCGCGTCCCGCGCCTGCCACACCCGCTCCTCGGTCGGCGACGGAGTTCCCCGCCCACTCAGTATCGTTCGCCTCGTTCGGCCCTCTTCAAACCGATAACAGAGGACAGCGTCCTCCTGCCGAATCAGCAGAATGGAGCCATCGGCACGCGTGTCACCAACCTGCTCCGGCAGGCCAACGGCATCGTCCATATCGCGGCCGAGCTGATCCAGCATGATGAGAACTACCGAATTCTGCTCCGCCAGCCGAATCGTCCGTGGAACATCATGGAGAAAACTCCTGAACAACCCGCTCAGCGATACCATGAGAATCGGCGTGATGATGACGACCATGAGTACTTCCATGAGCGTGAACGCCCTCGCCATCGATGGCCGATGGTTGACGATAGATGATTGTCCTCGCACGGGATCGCCTCTCTTCAATAATCCATAATCCATCATCAATTATCCGTTCGAATGTATCGCTCCAGGCGGACCGTGACGACGCGAGCGCCGGCCCTGCCCGTCGCTGTGACCCGAAGCAGTTGCAGCCCGTTCCAGGACGCGTCTCCGGCCGTCCTGTCGATTGCGACGTCCACGTCCGGCCACAGTCTCTTGATCTCGGCCTCGTCAATCGGTTTGCCGATAATCCCGAGGCTGTCGAGCTGGGCGGCGGCCGCCGCCGTGCATCGCTGGCGGGTCCACTGGTACTCGTTGAACATGGAGGCCCCCTGCAGAGACACCGTCCATGCGACGAGGATGAGCCCGAGCAACGCCGTGCCCACGATCACCTCGGCCATCAAAAACCCTCGTTGCCTTGTCCTTTTCATTGCCATGAGTATGCCTTGTCCCTGGGTCTACGGATACACATTGAGCGCCATGAGATTGATAATCGCCACGGCCGGCGAGAAAACCGCGTAGACGACGAATCCCACCATCAGACCGAGCAGCACGATCCCTGTCGGCCACAGGATGAAACGCGTCACGTTCAGGCGGTACATGTAGCTCCAGCGGTAGTGAGATTCGAGCATCTCCAGGATCGCCGGCGTGTTCGATGCGTTGACGCCGCCGTCGAACGCCCAGGCCAGTGCCGAGCCCAGGCCGCAGCGGCGCGCCGACTCGGCGATATTCTCACCTCGCTCGACACTCCGGAGCCAGCGTTCCAGGCGCTTCCGGAAGAACCGATTCACATCCAGCCTGAGCGTGCCACGGATTGCCTCGTTCACCGGACAACCTGCCGTCAGCGAGATGCGCAACAGTCCCAGCACCTGCACCAGCGCCAGGCGTTTCACGAACCCGCGCACGAACGGCAACCACCACATCACAGAATCGCCGAGCCATAGAAAGAAGCTGCCACGATCCTGCTGTCTGCGGGCGGCGCGGTATACAGAGCAGCTTAGAACCAACAAAGCGATCAGAAGGAGAACGAGTATCCCACAGGACCCGTTGGCGAATGCATCGACCACGTGAAGCAGAATGCGAGTGGCAGGCGGCAGTTGGCTGTCAACCATTTCAGCCAATATCGCTTGATACCGAGGCAGAATGAACGTTATAAGGCCGATCGTCAGAAAGAACACCACGAGCAGCACCAGGACGGGATAGAACGGATGGATCGGCCGAAGTCTCCTGGGTCCGACGGTCCGCAACTTGATGTCGGCTTCTATCGCGGCCAGGGCGGCGGGAAGCTGGCCGATCCGTTCGCCGGCCCCAAGCATCGCCAGTGCCCCGGCGGGACACTGCGGATACCCTCGCCGGACGGCATCTGCCAGCGAACAGCCCTTTACGAGCCATGTCTTGATGCCACGGAGAATCCAGCCGGTCCCGGACTCATCCCCGGCGGCGGCACAGTCCAACGCCATGGGCAAAGGCAGGTTCTGCCGCATGCTCGCGCCGATGACGGAAAAAACATTGACGGCCCTCGTGTGGCGAGAGGTCACCCCATAGTTGATCAACGAGACAAAGATGACCAGAACCGAGGCAATGAAGACCACCACAAGGACATAACCGGCATCAAGAGCATGGGCACCGGCAAGAACGACCCCCATGATGAGTGTCGCCGCGATGCCCACCAGCAGGTACCAGGCGCCCCAATGGAACCATTGGCGACTCTGGCGGTCCCAGCCGGTAGCGGCCACAACCACCAGCGTGCCCATGAAAAGGAAGAAAGCAACAAGCAGATTGTCCGGCGTGTCCGTCACTGCCGCGACGTATACCACAAAGGCCGTGACAATGGGCACTGTCGAGAAGGCAACCGCCGGCTTCTTGTAGCTCAGCAGGAGATAGATCGCCAGGATACCAAGGCACAATAGCGAGATTCCGTCCATAACGACTCCTCTCAACCTCCGGCCGACAGACTCGTGATCACCTGGATCATCGGCAGGAACATCCCGAGTATCGCCATTGCGATCACAACCCCGATGGCGATGATCATCGTCGGCAACAGAATCGTTTGCAGCCGCGACTGCCCCACGCGAGCCTGATCGGCGTACATCTCGCCCAGACTGTTGAGGTTGTCCTGCAGCTCGTTCCTTTGAGCGCCAAGTTGCATGGAGTAGAGGAACAGTCGCGGCAACACGCTCACACCATGCCCTGCCTCCAGGATGCCCACTCCCCGTTCGACCTGCTGCGACACCGTCTCGCTGTCCCGGATGAGTGTGCCGCTGCCGGAACTGACGGCCCCAAGCCGCAGAGCCTCTGGGATGTCGCACCCCGCCCCGACGAGCACGGCCATCGCCTCCGCCATCCGGCTCAGGATCGTTGCATGATAGAGCCTGCCGATCACGGGCAACTTCAGGAAGAGCGACTCCTTGACTCTCCGCCCCCCCGGCGTCGACGAAAGACTGGTGGAAACAACGACCGCCGCGACGATGATGATCCCGATGCCGACCCAGAACGGAATGATGTTGTCGGACACGGCGAACAAACCCGTGGTGACGGGAGGCAAACGCCCCCCCACCATCTCCTGCAGGATGGGTCTGAACTGCGGGATCACGTAGGCGAACACGCCCGTGATGATGATCGCCCCCAGTGTCAGGATCACGAGCGGATAGCTCACCGCCTCCACGACGATGCGCCGCGTGTGCCCGGTCAGTTCGAGGTGACGGTTGAGACTCGTGAGCATCTCGCTGAGCCGGCCCGTCTCGACCCCCGCCTTGAGAATCCGCCCATAGAGCGGTGGAAAGTGCTTCTCCCTCTTCTCGAATGCCTGCTCGATGGGCACGCCCCGTTCGAGATCGCCTGCAATGTCCTCGATGAGCTGCCGCATCGACTTGGACGTGATGTCCCGGGCAAGCTCGCGCAATCCCCGCTCCAGCGGGACGCCTGCCCGCGCGATCGAGGCCAACTGCTGGTTGAAGAGCAGGAACTCGTTGCGTCCCACCGCCGTCCGCGGCTGTTCCGCCTTCGCCTTTTCGAGCGAGTTGACGTTGAGGCTCATCTGCCGAAGCGTCTGCTCCGCCTCCTGGGGCGAGCCCGCTTCAACGGTCCCTCTCATCAGCCTGCCGGCCGATGTAAGCGCATCGTATCTGAAGGTTGCCATCTATCGTTCCTTTGGTTGTAGGTTCAACTCATACCGAATCATGTCCTTGGCGCTGCCTCCTTCGGGCACCGGTCCCTCCAGGATGGCCCGTGTCTTCGTGAGTTGCCTGTAGTCGAACGGCTTTCCCGTCACGGGATCGTCTGGGAGAGTCGGCTTGAGCTCGCTGAGGGCTTCCGGCCACCAGCCCGCTGTCGCAGCGTACCCTCGCAGAGTCTCGACGTATTGCAGGGCGATCACGTGCCGATTGGCTCGTTTCAGGACCAGGCGGGCCCGATTACGAGTGGCCTCGTCCGTGCCATAAAGGTCCGAGTGCTCCTCGTTCATGAACGGCATGGAGATCGCGCGAAGCGACGCCTCAAGGTTCGGCGCATCCTGCTGCTGGACATACAACTCGATTTCGCCACAGAGAACCGCACAGATCGCCGCACCAACCAGCACGTGTACGACAGTCGGCCCCTCGCCCAGATGCCGGGCCAGCGCAAAACCTGTCCCCAGGGTTCGCACGCACAAGGCATAATCGCCGCGAGCAAGCTGAGAGCGAGCCTTCAGGGCAATCAGGAACACGACGTTGCGGCACGCCTGGAGACTGATGGGAGCATCGCCTTCGAGGGCGAAAGGCCAGTCGCATCGCTTGCACCTGCCGGCCTGCTCCAACAGCGGCAGGCTCGCGTCGAACGGCCGAAGCACCGCCTCGATATCATCCTGTGGCAATTCCTTTAGGGGGATCTGTCTCCACCCCTTGATCTTCGCCCAATCCAGGTCCTTCGGCAACATCTCGACGGCCTTCACATACAGCGGAAGAGCATCGCCGTCGGTCATCTCCTGCGTCTCGGGCAGAAGGCGAAGTCCGCTCCCCGACACACCCTGGGGAACGGGATGCAGAACCAGTCGGTTCGTCCCATCCTGAGGCTCCCCGCCGGTTGCCACGCAACGGGGCCACCAGAGCGAGAGCAACAGCAATCCCAGGACCAGCCGCATCCAGGTGGTATTCATGTCATCTTTCCCTTTCATTGATCTTCTCGATCTCTTCCTCGATCTGAGCCAGTCGCAGACCTTCCGTCACGACGACGTGGGCGCGATCTGCAAGGATCAGCCAGGGCAGGGACCTGATGCCCCAAGTAAGACGCAGCGTCTGCTCATCGGCCTCGGTCGCATGAACCGGGAAGGCGATGTGCTTCTCCTCTATCCATTTGCCGAGTTCGGCCCGATCTGTCCGGCCGATCTGGATGCCCACGAGGGCAACGTTCTGCTGCGAGAGCTGTTCGGCCCGCTCCGCCAGTTCGACGACCGTGTTGCGGGAGGGGCGCTGCTGCCAATCGAAGAAGCAAAGCAGGACCATCCTGCCCTCCGCATCCCCTGGCAGTGCATCCGGGCCGAGGTCTTCGATGGGCGACGGCCTGCCTATGAGCGAGGCATATCCCGCGTGGCGTGCGTTTTGCCCGATGACCGCTCTCACATCCCGGTCACCACCCTCAGCCCACAGAACCCCGTCTTCCTCGGAGACACCGGAGGTGCCCGCCTGGATTCGCAGCGCACCGTCGGCACCGGTTCGGGCACCCTTGTGGAAACTGGCCTCCTCGTCCTGAACCGCCTCCCAGAAGTACACGGGGAGATCGGCGATCGGCTCATTCGTCTGTTTGTCACGTGCCTCGACCTCAATCACGCCGCCTCGGTGTAGACCGGCCGTGACCTCCTGGGCCTCCCCCCGCGGCGGGACCTCGAATCGCACCCTCCGGTCCACGAGCCCGGTCTCATGGGGCGCGCAGACATCGAGGTAATGCCGGCCCCAAGGGATGCCCATGAACGCAAACCCGCCGTCCTTGGCTGTGACTGTCGAGCCGGGGAGATACGAAGTCGCAGGGTGGCAGTCAGTCGTGTCCGCTTGAATGATGAGGCGCGCCTGCGCAACGGGTTCGCCGCCGACGGCATCGACCACTCGTCCGCGGACCACCGCTTCCGCCGGCAGAATCGGGCGAACGTCCGTCCGACCGGCCTTGAATCCACAACCACCGGCAGAATGAACGGCAAACGTATAGGCCAATGTCCATCCCGGGGTCTCCACCCAGAAGCTGGAACTCACCTCGGCCCCGAAACTGTCGAAACGAAAGCTCCCTTGGCCATCCGTTCGCACAACCTCGGCCCGCAGGCGGACGAAATCGCGATCCGTCGAGAAGTCGTGGACCTCCTCATAGAGGGCGACCTCGGCTCCTTCGACGGGTCTCGCCAGGTAGTCGACGACCCGTCTGGAAACCGTCCCCTCCCCGGCAGCCCGGGCAAGCCCGTTGACACAGACCGACAATGCAACAGCAAATGTATGTACGACCGTTTGCATCGGCTCACTTCCGACAGGTCGGTGGTTCCCCGTGTACCACAATGCCGCACGTCGTGTTCAACTCGGCTTCGGTCGTCATGCCGGATGCCATCAGGCGTCGGCCGTCCTCCCAAATGCCGGCGTATCCTTTGCCCTTGAGCAGGGTCTCCAGTTCGTCCAGGTCGGCCTTGGCGAGAATCGCCCGGCGCAGCTCACCGTCCACCTGGACCAATTCGGCAATCAGTGCCCTGCCGCGAAAGCCGGTGCCGAGACACGCCGGACAACCGACCGATTCAAACCGGCCATTGTCATCTTCTCTCTTGCACCGGTCGCAGAGTGTTCGCACAAGCCGCTGACTCACGACCGCGGAGACACTCGAAGTCACCTGGTAGGGCTCGATGCCCATCTCCAGCAATCGCAGCAGCGCCCCGGCGGGCGTCCCGCTGTGCATCGTGCTCATCAGCAGATGGCCCGTCAGGCCCGCCTCAATGGTGATCCTGGCCGTCTCGGCGTCGCGGATTTCCCCGATCATGAGGACCTGCGGATCCTGGCGAAGCAGCGAGCGCAGGGCCGTGGGGAACGTCATCTGGCCGTGCGGCGTGATCGGAACCTGTGTGACCCCGTCGATCCGGATCTCGACCGGGTCCTCCAAAGTCACGATGCTCTTGCCCGGAAGGGTCTTGGCGATGTGTCGCAGCACGGCGGCCAGCGTAGTGCTCTTGCCGCTGCCGGCCGGACCGGTCACCAGAAGCACACCCTGGTTTTGGGTCGCGATCGCTTTCAGCCGCGACTCGATCTGAATGGCAAAACCGAGGTGCCCCAAATCCATCAGGTCCTCATTCCGATAGAACAATCGCACGACGGCCCGCTGCCCATAGAGGGTCGGGAAGACGGCCAGGCGGACATCGCTGACCTTCCCGGCAGCCTTGCCATCCAGCTCCAGCCGCCCTTCCTGTGGGATATCGTTGCGATAGGTCAGCAGGCCGCCAAGCACCTTGAGCCGGGCCACGACGTTGTCGGCCACTGCGGCCGGCAGGCTCTCGATCGGATTGAGCACGCCGTCCAGGCGGTACTTCACTTGCAGCTCGGCTCCCGTGGGCTCGAAGTGGACATCGCTGGCCCCCGATGAAACGGCCTTCGCAAGCAGCTCATCCACGATCTCCACGACATCCTGGGCCTGGGGCCCCGGTCCAACAGGATGCTTCTCACGCTTGTTGCTCATCTTGACACGCAGCCAGAGTTCCTTGTCTGTTTTCTGCCCGGCTCTCGTATCCGTTTAGACGCATGACGGCTTTGCGTGTTAATCATCCGAATATTTTTTCGCATTTGCCCGCGTTTCGTGTTAACATGGAAATCTGCGGAACGTCCTATTTGTCGGAATACTGGATCGCAAAGCGGTGTCTATGTTCGACAGGGCCATCAAGCACGACCTCCTTTGGAGCTCCGCAGCGTCCGAAGCCGTGGAGGAGAACCAGCGGTGGATTCTCACCGCCATGCATCGGTACGGCCACGAGCTGGTCACCATGCTTTGGCGAATCCTGGGCAACGAGCAGGATGTCTGCGACGCTTACCAGACGACGTTTCTGCACCTGGCCCACCTGGACGGCGGACAGAAGCCGCGATGGGTCAAGGCGTATCTGTTCCGCACGGCCAGCAATACGGCCATATCGATGCTGCGCCAGAGAGTTGTCGAAAGAAAGACCTTGTCGAGTATGACACAGACCGGCGAGGAAGAACCGACGGCCGAAGTCGACTTCGACGCCAGGCGCCTGGCCGAGAACCTCCGCTCCCACATCGCTCAACTGCCGGAGCATCTGCGAGACGTGATTACGCTTCGCGACCTCGGCGAATTGTCCTATGCGGAGGTGGCTCGAATCATGGGCGTATCGACCGGGACCGCTCGGGTGTATCGATGCAAGGCCGTGCAAATGCTGGCGGTGTGGGTGAATGACGAGGAAAACCGATGAAGCTCCTGAGAGATGGGGAGACAACTTGTTCGTGTGAAGGCAATCGCTCGCCGGGGGGGCGAGAGAGGCTCTGTCGGTGTCTGGCGGACGCGGCGCGCCGGCGATTCGGCCCTGCGGCTCCATGGGTCCGACGGCATATTGCCCATTGTCCGAAATGCCGGCAACGACTTGCTGCACTGGGCAAGGTGGACCTTGCTCTGTCGGTGATCAAGTCGCAGCCACATCGGCTCGATCTGCTGGCGCAAGCGAACGATGCCGCGATACACATGCTCAATCATCGATTGCGCGAGGCTGCCGAGGCCCAACAGCTCAAGCGGGTGGACCGTGAGCCGGACCTGTCGGAGCGATGGGCCGGACCTCAGAATGCCCTGGTCAACGTGGCGGCGTGCCTTGCCGTGCTGGTGCTGGCCAAGGCGGGAATCTTCGCTTCGCTGGACAGAGCCAACGCACGTGGCCAGGCCGCGATGAAGCAATACTATACCAACCATGCCGGTGAGGACCTGGCCGACGAGATCTTCAGGATCTGAGCTTATTGGATGAAGATCGTGATTGTCGGACCCTGTCCGTCAAAGTAGATTATGCCCGGCGACGAAGTGACCGTGGGCCACTCACCTTCCACGAGGATGAGAATCTCCGAGGTGGGCGCGCTGGGCGTCGGGGTCGGTTCCGTTGGAGTCTCCGGCGTGGACTCCGAGTTGGTCGCCTTGCGACGGTGGTTGTCTTTCTCCAGCTCATCTACGAGTTCATCCACCATGCGATAGACGAGGAAGGTCGAGCCGCCGAACTCCAGCACCGAACCGATGACCCCTTTGTCCTCGAACGCGGTCTTGTAGCCATCCATATTGGCGATTCCCTTCATCTCGATGGAGTTGCTGACGAACTCCAGGGGAACCAGCAGGACCCAGTCCATCGCCCGCTCGGTGCCCTCCTTCTTGCCGACGACCAGTTGCACCGGCGCGCGGACCAGGTTCGTGGCCGCCTGCCCCACGTGCTTGAACAGCTCCAGAATGTCTTCGATGACGATGCCCACACACCCTGTGACATTGTCGAAAAGACCCCAGGTCACGGCATTGCCGATCTCCTCGGTCGTTTTCCAGACCCCTCCGATCGCCTGGCCCGTGAAGATCAGCGGTCGAACGAGGGGATTGTTGTCCTGGTAGGCATCCTTGATAGGATCGGGCAGGGAATCGAACGCAATCAAATCGGCAAGCGAATACACGCCGTCGGCCAGACTGACAACGGTCGTCCCGGCACGCTGGGGCACCTTGCCCGGATCGTCGAGGAACCCTTTGCCGTCATTGGTTCGAAACGGCTTGGCTCGATCCGAGCCGTAGCCAAGAATGAAGACGTTGACGCCGTCACCAATGGCCAAGCCTGCTTTTTCAAGGGCCTTTTTGAGACTCTGGCCGGAATCCCGGGACCCTTCTTTGACCGCGTGCGCTCTATATTTGTCCAGGTCCGACCCCAGCGACCACGGGGTTCGCTCCTGCCGGGCGGCGTTCGCCGCATTCGGGTCCTTCTGCGCCCCCGATGCATCGATGATGATCTTCTCCACGAGATTGGCAGGAGTGGGCGTCGTCCACAGGGTCAAGCCTGGCTTGGCCGACATGAGTGCCTGATTCAACGGGACCACTTCCCTCGCATTCTGTCCGGCAGTAGTCGTCTGCGCCGGCGGAGCCGCAGGAGCCGTATCGGTTTGGCCGTTCCCCACAGACCTGGACAGAGCCGACGCCTTCGCCATCCGAGATGCTTCCAGGTCCTCCAGCACTCGCTGGGCCGCGCGATTGTCCGGCGATAGCCCATTCCACACCATCATGGCGGGCACTTCGGGGACTGGCTCCTTCTTCGTCTCTTGTGGTTTCTGCTCGCTCGGCGCGGCGCCGGCTATCTTCGCCGGATTGCCGCTGGACGCCGCTGGCTTGGATGGCGAGACATTCGCACGAGAGACGCCGGTCTTCTGCGCTTTCCCTGCCGGCATGCCCTTGAGGAGAAGGTCTTTCCCATCTGACGACTTGAGTTTCGATGCGAGCTCCGCCATATAGGCCTGCGGGTTGAGCGGGTCTCTTATCGACCCCGTGACATGTCCCGGCTGCAAACTGTGGTTCGCGGAATTCGGGGACTCACCGGCAGCAAACACACCGGCCGTACCGGTGAACATCAGCAGGCCGATGAGTCTGATAATGAGCAAAGCCTTCATCGGTGCGGTGAACGCCGATGGATTACCTTTCCCGGCTGTTCTCTCCGATGGGTCGATAAGACAAGACCTGGCTTGCCGAAACGTCTGTTTCGTGTTCATCTACCCCCCTGTAATGTCCGTCCACCGGACACGTTGTGCCGAGCCCGGGACGTGTACTCCCCCTGACATCCCTGAGGGCTCTTGTGTTTGCCACAGGAGCCTGTGGCGATCCACCCCAATTCGATGAGTGCATTCTACCACTTCGACAGTTGCAAGTCAAGCACAAACCGGATCGACAACGGAACAATCGCTTCCCCGTCAATCCGTGAAGAATAAAAATTCCGCGAGGCAAGTCCTAAAAACCTGCGTTTCGCATCCTGCAATGCCGGGTATATCGGAATTCTCACACGTTCTGTCGGGGCAGGTTCGAACAGCTCCTTGATTGCCAACAGCCCCTGTGGTAGAATATCCCCATGGTTTTTTGGGGTGGTGCCAAGCTATGAATGAGATGCTTCTTACTCTGTTCGTGATGCTTCTGTTCCTTCTGAACGTCACCATGAAATCGTAGTCGCCTGAATCCCCCATCAATCGCTATGGATTGCGGTGACTATCGAGCATCGCACGTCGGCGGCGCATTGTAGCCCCTCGGGAGGGGGAGGCGAAGATTCCCCATGGTGCATGGGGGCATTCGCTGCTATCGTATCATTCCTCCATAGACGCACACCCAAGAAATGCCCCGCATTCAAGTCGGCATTCAACTTTTCCGATAAATGCTCCTTGACAGGGGGATTTCTGGCATGTTAAACTACAAATGGATTGGCCTGTGTTTGTTTCCACTGTCCCTCTGCGGACGCCGGTTTCCGTGCGCCGGCCCGGAACAGGAGGGTTTTGCCTCTGCGCTGTTCCTTCCAGGAATGCCGACGTGCCGAACCTGGGTCGGGTGACGTCCGGGAACTGATCGCGTACGGCGGGCATCTGTTGACAACGATGACCTGAACCCGGAGGTTGGATGCGTGCGTGTGCTGTTGCAAACAGACAAGTTGGAATTTAGGAGGAAGACACATGAAAAAGATAGTGTTGGTATTCGTCGCTACATTGGCATGTAGCACGATGGCGATGGCTTCTAGTATAGCCATTTCCACCCAGGCAAACTGGTGGTCGCAGAGTGCGGCTGACCGCGAAACTCAGGAAATCGTTGACAACGCGAATGCTTCTTCCGTTGAACGATTTACGTCAAGTCAAGGCGCCGCCCTGGCGGATTGGGTGAAAGCGCACACAGGGGATGGTGTGTCGGACCTTTTGATCCTTTGTGGGGTGATCCCGGAATCGATCTATCCGGCGGTCAATGCGCAGCCGGATGGCTCACTGGTCGAATTGTTCCTGGATGACGGCAACTGCATCATCAACACAGGCGACTGGATCTTCTACATCGGTAGTGCCGGCACCCATGGCTCGGCTGCATTACCCTATATCATGGACATTTCCGCCATGGAGATGTGGGACGACGATACGCCCGTTTATGTGACAGCCGAAGGTCGGCAGTACACTCCATCCTTGAAGGATTTCGCCACGGACCGCGCAATCCACTTCGATGCCCTGGAAGGCGATTGGTATGCGGAGCTGGTTCTTGCTCTGGCTGCTGACGGAAACAGAGCGGAACCCGTTATCCTTCACAATTCAGTGACCGGTGGTCGCGTAGGCTTTTTCTTCCAGACCGCCGATCAAGACAACGACCCACGCGGCGAAGTCATCAGTGAATGGATCAACAACTGGTTTCTCCCAAAGCTCGGTGGCACCGATCCGTTCGCACGAAAACCCAACCCGAAGAATGGGTCCATGATTACCGGGACGGCAGTGCAGGGTTCATGGGGAGCGGGTGATCTCGCCACCCAGCACGATGTCTACTTCGGCGAGAGTTACGACGAAGTCAGTGCGGCCACCCCGGATGACGCGGCCGTCTACGTCGGCAGGCAAGCCGTCACTCAGTTGCCCATGGGCGTGGCGGGCGGCGTTGCCCCCGACGGCCTCGTTCCGGGCAAGACCTACTATTGGCGCGTGGACGAGGTTGCCGAGGGCAATCCCGACAGTCCGTGGACAGGACCCGTCTGGAGCTTCTTCGTGCAGCCGCTGACAGCGTGGAATCCCTCTCCCCCCGATGGCGGCGTCTACGTCAAACCCGATAAGGTCCTGACCTGGAGCAAGGGCACTGGCGCCATCTACCACATGATCTACTTCGGCAACAGTTACGACGAGGTCG
>DCUI01000206.1 GCA_002327785.1 Phycisphaerales bacterium UBA2218 | reverse complement strand
ATGGGCGTGATCGGCAGGACCTCGAAGAGGACGAGCACGCCGAAGATGATGACGAGCGATTCCGCGCCGTTGGTCGGCAGGATGAACAATATTGTCTTGACCAGGTTGTCGTAGATGGTCCTGCCTTCTTCCACCGCATGGATGATGGAGGCAAAATTATCGTCGACCAGAATCATATCAGAGGCATCCTTGGAAACCTGGGTGCCCTTGATTCCCATGGCAATCCCCATGTCTGCCCGCTTAAGGGCCGGGGCATCGTTGACTCCGTCTCCAGTCATGGCGCTGACCATTCCCTTTTCCTGCAGGGCCCGGACGATCCGCAGCTTGTGCTCCGGCGTGGTTCTGGCAAAGATGTGGCAGTCGATTACCTTTTCCTTCAGTTCCTCATCCGTCAGCTGTTCGATTTCCGAACCGGTCATGGACAGGGTCCCGTCTCCGATCCCGATCTCTTTGCCTATGCTCATGGCCGTCAGATGATGGTCCCCGGTGATCATTTTCACCCCGATACCGGCCTTTTTACACTTTTCTACTGCCTGGATGGCTTCTTCCCGGGGCGGGTCGATGAGACCAAAGATTCCGGCAAAGATCATGCAGTCCAGCAGGTCATCGTGGGGGAGGGTTTTCTTGTCCCGGTCCACTTCCTTAAAGGCCGATCCCAGCATCCGCTGACCCAGGGAGGCCCCGTCTTCAATCCTCTGATACCAGTATTCCGGCTTCGCTTCCAGGGGCTGTCCCCCTTCCCACTGGGTCTCACAGAGGGCCAAAACTTTTTCCGGAGCACCGTTGACAAAGATGTATCCCCTTCCATCGATTTCATAGAGGGTCGACATATATTTATAGTTGGAATCGAAGGGAATGGCTTCTATCCGCCGGGCTTCTGGGATTCCCTTTTCGCCGGCCGCCTTCATCTGAAGGACCTTCAGAGCTCCTTCTGTAGGGGCTCCTACCAAATGCCAGGTGCCGTTCTCTTCGGTGATTTCTGAATCGTTGCAGAATCCGGCGGACCAGATCATGGGAAGAAGGTCTTCCTCCTCCATTGGGTTCATCTCTTCACCATCCCGGAGGATCCGGCCTTCCGGCTGATAGCCGGTCCCTTCCACCTCGTACTTTTCCCGGGCAGTGAACAGGGTTACCACCGTCATTTCGTTCTTGGTCAGGGTGCCCGTCTTGTCGGTGCAGATGACGGTCGTGCAACCGAGCGTCTCGACGGCGGAGAGCTTGCGGATGATCGCGTTCTCGCGGGCCATCTTTCTCATGCCGAAGGCCAAGCCGATAGTCACCGTCGCCGGCAGACCTTCCGGCACGATGGCCACCGCCAGCGCGATGGCGAAGAGGAACGCATCCTTGAGCGATGTGAGGGTCAGATCGTGGCGGACGGCCATGATGAGGAACACGACCAGGCAGATTCCCGCCGCGATTCGTGCGATCCGTCGGCCGATGGCGTCGAGCTCAACCTGCAACGGGCTCTTTTCCATCCCGATGTCGGTGGTCACGCGGGCGATGCTGCCGATCCGCGTATTCATTCCCGTATGACGAGCAAGGAAGGTCAGCCGGCCATAGCTCAGGGTCGTCCCGGCGAACACCTTCTCGTCGTCGATGGTTTCGGCGACCGACCGGACGGCCCGCTTGGACACCGGGACCGATTCGCCGGTGAGCGACGACTCGTTGACCATGCCGTTGATGCACTCGATGACGACGCCGTCCGCGGGGATGCGGTCGCCGGCCTCCACCTGGACGATGTCGCCCGGCACGATGAGCCTTGCGGGGATTCGCTTGATGGTTCCGTCTCGAACGACGTGCGTGAGGTCCGCCATCATGCTCTGGAGCGATTTGAGCGACTGCTCGGCCTTGTACTCCTGGATAAAGCTGATCGTCGCGTTGGCCAGGACGATGCCGGCGATGATCAACGCGTCGGAGCCGGCCCCGGTCAGCCAGGATACGAGACTCGCGAACAGCAGCAGGATCAGGAACATGTTCGAGAACTGCGAGAGGACCATCGTCAGCAGCTTGAATCGTGCGACGCTCTGCAGCTCGTTTGGGCCGTGCTGTTGCAGTCGCTCCTGGGCCTGCGATTCCGAGATGCCTCCAGGAGAGATATTCAGGGTCGTGTAGATGTCGGCCGTCGATGCAAGGTGACTCATATCCCCATGGTAGCGGCCGAACCGGGGCCGTCAACGCCAATCCGTGGTTCAGCGGAACGGCCCACATGCCGAAAAGACGGCAAAGCTGTTGCACCCTGGGTGGGGTGCGGCACGTATATAGACGAGGCGGAGTCTTCCCGCCTTGTGACGGTGAATTGGCGTGTGGCAGCGACGTGACAAGAACACTCGGTGGATGAGGCGTTTGGGCGATATGAGTCTGTTGAGAGTAGTGATTGTGGCGATTGTGGCGGCGGCGGCCGTGGGAACCGGGTCGATTTGCGGGGCACAGGGCAAGGATGATCCGCCCTGGCCGCCGGCCGGGGAGCCGAATACGCCATGGCGAGAGTATCTCCGCTTGCCGGACGATCCATTCCTCGTGCGCGGCACCGGGCGAAACGAGCCGGCCTGGGTGAAGTTCGCGATCGCGCCGCAGCCTGACGGCTCGCAGAAGGTGTACTTCCAGGACGGGAACCAATACCCATTCCACTATCAGTTTGCGGTCGCCCACCTGGAGCCGTTCGCGGGAATGACGACGGATCAGTTCGACCTCGCGACTCTCTATCGCGAGGGGCGAAAGGCCGTCCTCGGCGCGGTGATTGCCCCGGCGATCTGGACCGTGGTGACTCAGCCGGCCGAGTATGGGGTCCAGCTCGTCGGGCGCGACCCGTTCACGCGGGAAGAGGTCGCCGAGATCTTCGATCTGATCGGGCGGGCCATCGAGACGCAGCAGCCATATCGGGCTTTCTACTTCCCCGCCTACGAGCAACGAGCCGCAGCAGAAGCGGACCGTGCATGGTTCGAGGCAGAGGGCATCCTCATCGGCTCGGCGGACCGCTGGGCGGACGGCAATACGGTCTACTCTTCCGGCTGGGCGCTTGGCACGCTGAAATACGTCGAGGGCGGGGCGATCCGCGAGGCATACTTGAGCGGCGCTCTGGGTCCAGGTGATATCCTGCTTACCGACGGCGTCCCGGCGGAGACCCCATACCTGGCAGGCATCGTGACGCTGTCGGCATCGACGCCGAACTCGCACGTGGCGATTCTCGCCAAGACCACCGGCGTTCCCTTCGTCCACCTGATCGTGACCGGCGACGTGAGCCGAGCCCGGGAATTGATCGGACATCGGATCTGCCTGCGGGCCTATGACGCCTACGGCTGGACCACTGTGCGGCTCATCGACACGGAGGGCGTCCTCGACGATTCCACGGTGCAGGAGATTCTCGCGCTCAAGGCGCCGCCGACCCTGGACATATCGACCGTGACGCCCTTCGGCTCTTACGGCGCCGGCGCCGATGCCCTCGTGCCGGTCGACATCCGCTATTTCGGGGGCAAGGCCGCCAACTTCGGCATGGTCCGAAGGGCGATCCCCGAGAATTCCCCGGTCGCGGCAGCCCTTTCGTTTGACCTTTGGACCGAGTTTCTCTCTCAAACCCTGCCGGACGGGCGTACGCTCCGCGAGAGCATCGCGTCTCGTCTGTTGCCTTTCTCCTATCCGCCTACAGACGTGGCGGCCCTGTCCGCCGCACTGGCGGAGATCCGCGACCTGGTCGAGGATGGCAAGGAGATCGGCTTTACAGACGCTCAGAGGCAGGCGGTCCTCGCCATCCTCCAGGACCCACAGTACGGCTTCGACCCATTCAGGAACCTGCGGTTCCGCAGCTCGACGAACGTCGAAGACGGCCGCGAGTTCACCGGGGCCGGCCTGTACGAAAGTTTCAGCGGTTGCTTGGCCGACGATCTCGACGGCGACACAAGCGGCCCGTGCCTCTGCGACCCGCGCCGCGCGAAGGAACGGGGCGTATTCACCGTGATTCGCAAGGTCTTCGCCAGCTTCTACAATGAGAACGCCTACCTCGAACGGCTCCGGCACGGGATCGACGAGGCCCAGGTCGGCATGGCGATGCTCGTCCACCACTCGTTCCCGGATGACTTCGAGCTGGCTAACGGCGTGGCCGTGGTGACGAGGAACTCCGAATGGAGCTGGGACCTCTCGCTGGTCACGCAGGCCGGGGCGGTCTCGGTGACCAATCCCGAGGACGGCAGCATCCCGGAGGAGGTCAGCGTGACGGTGTACTCATTCGGCAAGTACGCTTATCGAGTCCGCCAATCGAACCTGGTTCAGCTCGGGGCCGCCGTGATGACCTGGGACGATGATTACTACGCGCTGGCGGAGCTGCTCATCAGGGTCGCCGAGGAATTCGGCCGCACCACGGGCAGGGAGCAGTTCGTCGTGGAGATGGAGTACAAGAAGATGGCCCCAAATGGCGAGCTGATCGTCAAGCAGGTCCGCGAGGTCCCGCAGACCGACGAGACGCCTTCGATCACGCCGTTCCTCGTCAACGAACCCGTGCACTACTGTGTCCTGCAGGGCGAGTTCGGCGACGTCTTCGCCAACCATCGCCTCAAATCACGATGGCGCTTCGAGACGCGCAACCTCTGGCTCACTGCGTCGAGCTTCAGCGATAGCCTCTATGGCCCTGCGTCGCTCGAATACGTGGCCGATGGCGTCCTTGGCACGCTGGAAGGCCCGATCTCGCAGTGGCCGGAGGCCTCCTATAGCTACACAGGTCCCGGTTCGGAAGTCCCTCCATCGCCGGGTACGCCGATTGTCGATACGGACCCGGTCCAGAGCACCGGGACTACACTCGATGAGTGGCGGATCGCCGACCTGCAAAACCCGCGCATCTACCGTCTGCAAACAGGCAACATCCCAACACTTGTCTCGCCCGCCGAGAGCGCCGTCTTGACCCTGCGGGATTTCAGGTATCTGATGCTGGAGGTCGAGTACGAGCAACCCGTCATGCAGTGGGACTGGACCGGCATCACCGAAACCACGCAGGATCAGGTCCGGCTGACCCCGGCATTCGAGCCCTCGTCCGAGGATCTGTTGCAGACACGTTACTTCGAGGACTCCAACGGCGTGGTCATCGAGACCACGTTCTTCTGGCCGCCCCCGCCGACCGGTCCGACAGCCGGCTACACCGCGCCGCTGGCCCGCTGGGTCGAAACGCGGATCACCGGCTACACGACGGAGCCCATCGTGCTCCACGGCGATTACTCGCAGACCTACAAGCCGGAGCATCACAACTTCTCGGAGCACTTCCTGTTCGAGCCGCAACTTGAGTCCGGCCTGTCGCCCGAGATCCTCGCGGAACTTCGCGAGAAGAACATCCGATGGATCCACGTGCTCGGCGGCATGGACGAGACGACGATCACAACCCATGGTCTCTACAATCGCAATTGAATCTCCGAGGGCTGGCGGATCGTGATCACGAGCAGCCGCTGCTGGGCATTGAAATCGGCAGTGCTCTGGCTCGCGTTGTCCGGGGTTCGAGCGCTGGGTCGGATCGGGCGGACGGTCACCGTCGGCGCTTTTCCCACACCTGCAAGCAGAACATAGAATACCTTGCTGCCCCATCCGTCCACGGTGAATGTGAGGGTTCCCTCGGCCTCCTTGAGATCGCGGATGGCGCAGGGGGCGTGAAGGAAGGGCCCCCCCCATGCGGCATTTTGCGTTGGGGACCCCAACCAACCGGTTTTCGACAATCTGCGGACGTCATAGAGCGTGCCCTTGTCGAACAGCTCGGGCATATTGGCCTGGACCGTGCCGGGATTGATGGCGGGACCTTCGCTGAGCTGGGCATGCAGAAGGAAGTAGTCCGGGAGCAGGCCCTGGCGCTTCGTGTCGTTGGTCGGCCAGGTCATTTGCAGGCCGGTCGCCGTAATGCCCTTGGCGATGGTCGCCCACGGTCCCTCGCGGTCATACTGACTGAGCAGGTGCAGGGCCGAGCCATAGACCAGGCCGCACCATTGGACCGGCTGGCCGAACCAGATCGGCGCCTTCCAGTTCGTCGCGCCAAGCACGGCGATGGTCGCATAGGGACCGACCTCGCCGGCGGTCGGGTTCGCGAGGTAGACGAACGGCACGCCGGTCCACCCCCAATAGCGAGCCTGCTCCAGGTACTCGGGTTTGCCCGCGATCAGGTACCCGAGCGTGTACGCCCTGACCATATAGGCAGAGGCAAGAATATCGGGCGTGTGCAGCGGGACCTCCCAGACCTGTGCCCCTCGCGGCACTGAGTTCGCATAGAGTGCGGTCTGCTTGTCGAGCAGCGCGAGGCCGCGCTCGATCAGGCGCGGATCGGCGGACAGGGTCGCTGCTTCGAGGATGTGCACCACGTCCGGTGCGGCGTGCCCGTTGGCGTGTTGGGCGAAATGGGTCTTGCCGTAATCGACATTGCCCGGCCGGTAGAGCTTGACGCCCTGCTCGTCGAAATGCGCCAGGAGGCTCTCGGCGTCGGCCCGTCGTCGCTCGACATAGGGAAGAAGGCCGCCGAACACAAACGGCGCAGTCGGAGTCCGAGTGTGGGAGACGGTGCTCATGTATGGCTGGCCCTGGGGCATCTTCGCCGCGGCCAGGTCTCTGGCGCTCGTGAGCCGCTCCACCATGTTCGGCTCGCGTGCGTGATTCGCCAGCCAGTCCATGTACATGATGGCGTCGCCCGCCGGGCCGGCCTTGAAGCTCTCCCCCCAGACGGCGTGCCGGAACACGCCGCCTTCATTGATGGCCGAATCCAGCCACCCGTGGGACAGCCGCCTCACGGCCGCGTCGAACCCTCCGTTGAGCGAGGGGACGGCCGGCAGACCTCGGATCTCCACGTACTGGCAGACCGCCGACACAACCGAGTCGCCTTTGCCGCCGATGATCGTGGCCCGCGCGGTGACCGGTTGACCGGCCTTGAGCGAAAAGGGCATGTGTGCGACCAGGGCGTTCTCGAACCGCCCGTCGCCGACGCCCGGTGCGGTCAGGGCCATGACGTGGGACCCGGAGTCATAGATTCGGTCGGGCGAGTCGAAGACGGCCGCCGTGATATCCGAGGGCTCCCAGATCAGGCCGATGTAGCGGCCGCCATAGGTGACGGCCATCAGGGGGAACGTGATCTTGATCGGATCGGGCGCCCGGCGGATGTGCTCGGGCGTCGTGATATCCGCTTCGCTGCTGCTGGGCTCGTCGTCGAGATACTCCAGGCCCGCAAAAAGCCCTTGGGTTTTCTTCCCGTCAAAGGTGCCCAGGCCGGGAAAGAGAGTCAGCCAGGGGAGATGAATGACCTCGCTGTCCTGCTCGGCGGCAAATGTCGTCTCCACGCAGATCGACCCCGGCTGTGGGCCTGCCCTGAAACTCCGGATGATCTTCCACTGCCCGGCTCGATCATCTTTCAGGTGAGCCGTCAGGACGATACCGCCGTTCGGATCGGTGGAGAGAGAGACATTCGCCTTGTCCATTGGGAGCCAGCGGGCTCGATTGTCGAGCATCAGGCCGATTTGCTCGGCACGGTAGCCGGCAGCCATCTCCGTACCATCCACCTTGAGCACGAAATCGCCCAGGACCCTTCGGTAGTGCTCAAGGCGCAACTCGCCGGAGCTTATCGCGGCGGTCCTGGCGAATCCTTTGGTGGGCCTCTTCGGACGCTTGAACTGCGGCGGCTCCAGCGGAGCCAGGGTTTCCACGCGGATCGAGGCGACGACGATCCGGCCTTCGGTGGTGGCCGGGTCGAGTCGCAGCCGGGTGCCCGGCCCGAGGGGGTCGGCAATCAGCAGTGCGTACTCGTGCCATTGGCCGTCGTTCCGGACGGTGAACCGAACGGATCGACCGGCCTGGAACGTGGGACCGTAGAACAGCTCCGCGTGCGGGTCGGCATCCGATTTCATCCGCACCCGGACCCGCGTCATGCCGCTGCCGGACAGGTTCATGGCCGGGCCTTCGATCCAGGGATCGAGACCCGCCGAGACGAAAGCCAGGCCCTCCGGCGACACGATGAGGTCCTTCACATAGGAATTGCCCTGCCAGCCTTGCTGGCCCATCGTGAAATCCCACACCGCGACCTCGCCGCCCCGTGCGGCGGCCGAAAGCCACGCAACCAGTGCAACCGTCAGAAACCCACTGACGATCTTGATCCTGTCGATCTGCATCGCAAGTAACCTCCGATTCCATCAAGAGCATCGAGCGCAAAGCGTGCTATGGCGGGCATAGGTCCCATGCGTCCTATATGATGGATAGGACCGATGGGACCTACCCTACCTTGCGCAGTGCATAGTATAATCGCCCGCATGAGCTTGGAACAGGAGATTAAGGGCAAGGCCCTGGAACTTGGTTTCGACGCGGCGGGTATCACGGACGCCTCGCCCCTCGGCCGAGAGCACGTGGAGCACTTCGAAGCATGGCTGCGGTCCGGCTGTGCCGGGCCCCTGCAATATATGCGCCGCAATCTGGAGAAACGCCTCGACCCCGCGAAGCTGCTGAAGGGCGCGCGGTCGGTGATCGTTGTGGCATTGAGCTACAAACCACCGGTCACGACGGCAGCGTTAGGGTGGTCGGGTTCCCAAACGCGAAATATCGCGTTTGGGGTCCCGGCTGCGCCCACCATTCCCACCGGCAGGGTCGCCCAGTACGCCCAGTATGAGGACTATCACGACTTCATCAGGCCGCTCCTGCGAAAACTCGCCGATTTTGTGCTGAGTCGAACGGACCGGACGCACCGATTCAAGATCTGCGTGGATTCGATGCCGCTGGCGGAGAAGGCCCTCGCGGTCCGCGCGGGCCTGGGATTCATCGGCAAGAATCACCTGCTCATCCACCCGCGTCTCGGCCCACAGATTCTGCTGGGCGAACTGGTCACGACCACGGTTCTCAAGCCCGATGAGCCAGGCCGGGGCGATTGCGGCGATTGCGATCTGTGCCTCAGAGCCTGCCCAACCAGCGCACTGCGATGCGACGGTCTTCTCGACGCCCGCGACTGCATCAGTTGCCTGACCCAGTACGGCCCGTCGCCCAGAATCGGCGACTGGCTCTTCGGCTGCGACGAATGCCTCCTGGCCTGCCCCCATCAACAGCGGGCCCCGGCCTCCGCCAACCGGCGGTTCAAACGATACTCTGATCGGGCGCAGTTGGACCTGCGGGAAGTGATGGAGCTGACGCCGGAGGAGTTCGCTGCAAGATTCCGCGACTCGCCCATCAGACACATCGGCCTGGACGTGCTGAGGGACAGTGCGAGAAGATGTTTGAAGTGTGATGTTTGAAGTGCGAAGTGCGCGGCCATAGAGCAGGAAACGGCGATTCCTCGTGTTGCGTCCGGGAAAATACACACTTTCCACAGTGGAACTGCCATGGCCCAATGGGTATAATGAGACTATTACCGGCGGCGCAAAGTGGGGTCTTCCTGCTCCTGTGCTGCCGTGGGCTGTTTTCATGCCGAGCCGCTGTTCATGCGAAGCTCTCGACAACGGAGGTGAGTTATGCAAGTCGCACGCAGATTCCGGGGGATGATCGGAATGGGGCTGCGCCCACCACGGGACCACTCGGAACCGCAGATAAACGCGGATGAACGCGGTCAGGCATTGGGTGCCAGTCAACCCGTGCCTATGGTGGGAAACCCATCCCTAATCGATGGATGATTCTTGATTGATGATTAGTTTGAAACAACGAATGGCACGAATCACACGAATGGCAGAAGAAGGACGGTCGGGCCAGATTCGTGTGATTGGTGTGATTCGTGGTTAGAAAACACTCCTGTTGATTTGGTTTTGGAGGTTGGAGACCATGAGAACGATACTTGCAGCGTTGACGATGTGTCTATTGGCCGTGCCCGTGCAGGCCAAGTACAGCGGCGGGACGGGCGAGCCGAACGACCCCTACCAGATCGCCACGGCCGCCGATCTGATCGCGCTCGGCGACACGCCCGCCGACTACGACAAGCACTTCATCCTGACCGCCGACATCGATCTGGACCCCAACCTCCCCGGCCGCAAGGTCTTCAATAGGGCCATTGTCGCACCGGCGGCTGAATCCGTGACGGCTTCGGGTGTTCCCTTCTTCTTTGTGGAAACTCCGTTCACCGGCGTCTTTGACGGCAAGGGTCATACGATATCTCATCTGACAATCTGGGGTTCGGCCTACCTGGGTCTATTCGGGTGCTTGGACGCACCGGCGAGCGTCTCCAATCTGGGTCTCGAAGCGGTGGAGATTAGCGGCACTGGCGGAATTATTGGCGGCCTCGTGGGCCGCAACGATGGGAGCATCAGCAATTGCTGCAGCACAGGCTCGGTCATCCATATAGGGTTCC
>DCUI01000330.1 GCA_002327785.1 Phycisphaerales bacterium UBA2218 | reverse complement strand
AATCACGCGTAACGAAGCACTAGCTCCGTCCACATGATTCGCGGCCTGCTTGCGAACCCGACCCAGCACAGGCAGCAGGACCGCCATCAGCGCCATGACAATAGAGATCACGACCAGCAGCTCAATCAGCGTGAAGCCGCAGGAACCGATGGAGGATGATGGATGATTGCAGTAGCGCACCGCTCCGGCGAACACCCGCTCGCCCTCCAAACCTCTCTCTGCCTCTCCTTGTCGCCCACCGCGTTCGCTCCTTTCTCCCGAAAGAGCTTCTCTGCACTCGCACAAACGACCCGTCACTCGCCGCTGTAAGGTCGAAATCGCTTCGCTTTGCCAAGGATGCCTTCCTCAACTCATCGAAGCCTCGTATACTATCATGGACATCTCCCCCATATATGTCAACAGAACAATGCAAAAAGAAGGCATTCTTTTCTCGCCTGCCCACCATGAAGCGAGTTACCCGCCGGCAGGGTCCCTGTGACGGACGATCTCGATGCCGACCGTGCGGGCGAAGCGCAGCGCGCCGGGCTTTTCCACGACCACCCGAACGCACTCGACTTGTTCCTGCTTGAGACACTCGTCGGCAATGCTCTGCGCGAGGGCCTCGATCAGGCGAAACTGCGAGTTTTCCGTCGCATGGAGAATCTGCTTCTTCAGCGAACTGTAATCGACGCTGTCGGCCAGAGCGTCCGTCCGGCCCGCCTGGCGGAGATCCACATGGAGCGTAATATGAGCCAGAACATCCTGTTTTTCCCGCCGCTCGTACTCGTCGACGCCGATGACGCAACGGATCGCGAGGCCGCGAATGAAGATGCGGTCGGTCGTCAGCTCCGTCCTGTCCTCAGTCATACATGTGTCCCTTCATGTGGTATCCGCCGTCGACGTAGAGGATCTGCCCCGTGATGAAGCGGCTGCCCAGCAGGAACAGCACGGCATCGGTGACGTCGGCCGGACCGCCGTAACGATGCAGCGGGTTCGTGTGCACCAGCTTTTGCAGATAGGTTTCGTCCTGTCCGGCGGGTGGAAGGATCAGGCCCGGCGCAATTCCATTGACGGCAATCTTCGGGGCCAGCTCCAGGGCCAGCATCCGAGTCAGCATGGCGAGAACGCGTTTGCTGATGTGATACGACGCGTGCTCCTTGTCATACACCGTCATTCGCGTATCGAGCAGATTGACGATGTGCCCCTCGCCCCCCTGCCCGGCCATCTGCCGTGCCAGTGTCAGAGGCGCTAAGGCGTGAATGCGAAGATTCAGCAGGATCGAATCTTCGGTCGCCTCCCAGATCGTGTCGCGTTCGAAGATCGAGGCGTTGTTGATCAGAATATCGATCGCGCCAGCCTGCGCTACGGCGTCTCTGAAGACTCGCTCCGGCTGCCCGGCATCCGCCAGATCGCCCTGAACGGGCCATGCGGAGCCACCCAACCGCCGGATCTCATCGCACAACGCGGCCGCGTCCTCGCCGGAGTGATTGTGATGCACCACGACCCGCACACCCCGTTCGACCAGGACCGTGGCGACGGCCCTGCCCAATCGCCTGGCCGCGCCGGTGACAAGCGCCGTCCTGCCTGCGAGTGCGATGTCTGGGTGTTTCATGGATCAATCCCAATCCACGCCGGCCATCCAATTGGCCGCGAACAGCGAGAGATCTCTCAGGTCCACTTCGCCGGAGCCGTCGAGATCCGCCCCCTCGCAGCCGTGGTTCAGCTCGCCACAATTGCTGTGACGCCAGTTGGCTGCAAACCAGATGAAATCGGTGAAGTTCACACCATCCGGACATCGCAGGTCCCCAACGGGAATCTGCCAGAAGAGAATCGGGTAGCTGACTCCCTCGCACATCGTCCAGGTCGCCCAGAAATCCCAGTTCATTGACAGGTACGTGTCGAGGGTCTTCATCTCGATCGTGGTCTTGCCGGCGCCGCCGATGCTGGTCGCCTGCTTGCTGGTCTCCATGTCCCAGAATGAAACGTACACAGCCGCAAGAGCCCTCTGGTATCCAATCAGGCCGCCGGCGGACTGCTTGCCGGTGACCAATCCCACGGAGTAACTACGCCAGACGCTTCCCGCGACCACCTGGCCCACCAGCCCGCCGACGTACAAAGCCCCGTCCACCGGGCCGGCTGCGTAACACGATTCCACAATGCCGGTCTCTTTGAGCATGCCTCCGAGGAAACCGCCAACACTCTCATTGCCCACCACCGCGGCCTTCGAATACGAGCGGGCGATTATTCCCCCTCCGGCCTGGCCGATCAATCCGCCGACGTATCGGACGCCCGAGACCGTGCCGTTCGACCAGGACGTGTAGACATTGCCACCGGCGGCGCCCACGAGGGCGCCGACCGCCTCGTTGCCGGAGACATTCGCCTCGATCGCCGAGCAGGTGCTCACCGCGCCTTTTTCGAGGTATCCCACAAGCGATCCCGTGCCGATTCCGTCCCCAATGACGGCTGGCCGGGCCAGCTTCAGGTTCCTGATCTCACCCGTGACGTGCTGAAACAGACCGACGTACTCCGACTGCATATCCTTGTAGTGAAAGCCCGAGATGGTCTTTCCGTTGCCCTCGAAACTCCCGTTGAACGGCTGATTGGCAGTCGATCCCAGCATGACCCAGTGGCCGATCAGATGGAGGTTCGTCTCGTCATAGGCGGACAGGTCGATATCCGCGACCAGCTTGAAGTGCATGTTCCAGTCGGCCGGATTGGCCCCAATCATCGCAAATTCTTCCGGCGTGGAGATCAGAAAGGGGTTCTCCGGCGTCCCATTTCCTCCGCCGTACTGCGCCGCCGATGCGGCAAGCGGCGCCGACGCAAGGACAGCGAGCAGGCCGACGGATATTCGCACATACGACACGCGACGTGGACTCATGGAGAGCGCCATTTCATTCCTCCTTCAGGAACAGCCAACGGGAAAAATTTCCCAAGCAGGACGCGGGGTTTCTCCCGATCCGTGCGTCGGGGCGTTCTTTTCCCTATCATAACAGATTCCTCCATCCTATGTCCAGGACGTTATAATGGTCTCATGGGTACGGAACCAACCATCCCAAGGGAAGGCATCTTTGCCGTCTACAAGGACGAAGGCAAGACCTCGCACGACGTGGTCGATGCGGTGCGAAGGGCCACAGGCGAAAGACGCGTCGGCCACGCCGGCACGCTGGATCCTTGCGCCAAGGGCGTGCTGGTCGTCGGCGTGGGCCGGGCGGCAACCAAACGCCTGGGGACCGTTGTCGGGACGGAAAAGGAGTACATAACGCGTGTCCGGCTGGGATGGCGCAGCACCACGGATGACCGCGAAGGCCAAAAGGAAGAGATGGTAGTCTCCCAGATCCCCACCGAGGACCAGATCCGGGCGGCCCTGGCGCGCTTTGAAGGAATCATCCACCAGCGACCTCCGGTGTTCTCGGCCGTCAAGATCGGCGGCCGGGCCGCCTACAAACTCGCCCGGGCGAAGAAACAGATCGACTTGTCCGCCAGACCGGTCGAGGCCAAGGTCGTCGAGCTGATTCGGTACGAGTGGCCCTCCGTGGACATCCGGCTGGTGACCGGCTCCGGATTCTACGTGCGATCTTTCGCTCGCGACCTGGGCGATGCCCTGGGCACGGGCGGATACGTGGAGCAACTCGAACGAACGCGTGTGGGCGAATATACTCAGGAGCAGGCCCTGCGTATGGCAGACCTGCGTCGTTGTCCCGGCGGCCACTGATATCGCCCCCCCCCTGCTGCGTCGGCGAAAAGCCGCTACTTGTCTCTGTCGAACACGTACTCCCTCACCTCAGTTGCCTCTTGCGGCCGTCCGTTGTCGAGACGAATTCTCAAAGGATCAGCCGGAGCGTCTTTCAGAGTGATCTCGACTCGCTCGGGACTCGCGGCCACATCCATCCGAACGCCATGGTAGAGCAGATCGCTGACGGCAATCCTGGGGCAGCCCGCCGGCAGTCGCGGGCGGATGCTTAGGACGCCCGTCGGCTCGGCCTCAAGACCGAGGAACCCGTAGATGACGATCGAAGGGACCAGACTGCTTTCATAGAACTCGTAATCGATGCCGAGGCCCCCCGCGGTACCGCCGCCCTGCAGCGTGGTGCCCCGCTTGCCGCCCTCATAATACTTGCGATAGCCACCTTCCGAATGAACCTCCTTTTCCCACGCGAGGATTTGCATAAGCCGTTGCCAGCAATCCTCCGGCCCGAGGACCTGCAACCTCGCCCACAGGTCGTAGAAGCTGAATCCGAGGACCGCCCCGCCATCCTGGACCTGCCCGCCCCAGGGGATCGATTCCGGAGCGTGCCATCCTTGGCCGTACCAGTCGAGGTTGCGGAGCGTCGTCGCCCGCGGGCCGAACCGCCAGTGGTAGATATCCGCCCCCTGCGACGTGTCGCCCGCCACAATTCGTTTGCCCGAGATCCAATCCATGATGGACCGGGCGCGCGCCTCATCGGCCAGCCCATACCAGATCGCATCGAGATTCAGGAAGGTGTAGCCATAGTCGTATCGGCGGACTTCTTTGTCGATGCTCGCGAAGAACCGGCCCGTCTCGCTGTTCCAGAAGAGCGTATTGGCCGTCCGCTTCACGTCCGCGGCGTGGTCCCGAAGCCACTTCGGGTCCATTCGCAATGCCCCGAGAGGGACACCCCAACCCGGATTGTCGCCAATCGCCTGCTCGATCTCGGCCATCGCCATCGTCGCGGCGTAGTATTGGCTGGTCGCATACAGATCGTCCCATCCGAAAGGCATCAGGTCCCAGTAGTTGTTGCCGATGCCGTGACCGCCGCGGACCGTTGCCTTGCCGTCGGCGTCTCGGATGAAGCCGGGCAGGCCGTCGTGGCCGGGCCAGGGGTTGCGGATATGCTTGTGCTCCAGGCCGCCCATCACGGTCTGCTGATGGCGCAGGGCCAGCCGCATACGATTGATCTGCTGTCGCAGGAAGTCCAGGTCGCCGGTCCAGTTGAAGTATCGAGCGCCGGCCAGGATGAAGATCGGATTGTTGATCGAGTGACGCGTGTCATAGGCGGTGAAGAACGAATCGATCTCGAAACGCCCTTGCGGTTCGCCCGGGGCCAGGCAGATCCGAATCCGCTCGATCCGGCCCGTCCACTTTGGATGGCGGTGCATCGGCATAAGGGAGTGATAGCAGTTGCCTGACAGCGGCGTCTTCTCCGGGGCGAAATAGACCCGTCGGTCCGGCCCGAACTTTGTGTCTCCCTCGCACAACCACTCTACGTGGGGCAGCGCATGGCCCTGCGGCTCGCCCGCACGAGTCCATCGCAGTTGTAGATACGGGGCGTTGAATGCATCGATCGCGTATCCCTTCGGCGTGATAATCGTCGGCGATGGGCCTTGTGCCTCGAGATGCCACCGGTTGCCCCGGATGCCCAGCGAGCGCACATTATGAAGTTCCCATAGCGAGGCCGCCTTCTCCCCGACGTACTCATCCCGGCCCCAGTGTCTGAGGCCATCGCCCACCCAGCCGGGGACCTTGTCCAACGGCTGGAAGTGCCAGCCGAACGTCTTGCCTTTCACGCGGTCCGGATGGTTGTCCGACTGCGTCCAGAGCGGGAACGGCCAGCCATGATCGTGGGCGTGGGAAAAGTGCTGGTGAGTCTGCACGTATCCTTCGTTGTCCATCTGCATCCCGAGCAGCATGGAGCGATGGACCTCCTGGATGGTCCTGTCCGAGCCTCGCGGGCGGGCATTGCCAAGCCAGATGTCGGAGGTTGACAGGTACTCCTGGTTGAAGAGCGTCAGGCCGTTGCCGAGGCGATGGTAGAAGTGATACCACAAGTAGTGCGTGAGGAGGTCCGCCTGCTCGGCGTGACCCTCGAAGGAAAAGCGGGGGAAATCCGCCGGGACATCCTGCACGACCTCAGCCGACTGGACTCGATCCTCCATGGACAGAACGACGATCACCCACATCAGAATGCAGAGCTTGCTCCCGATTCTCATGGCCAATACCCTTTCATTACGTCGGAGTCTCAAGAACCGGCGGCACTCGGCAGCACCGGACTGATTCAGGATGCCGGCGAAGCACCCAGAAGGCAAGCGCACCCGAAATCAGATAACCCGCCGGGGTAAGTCTTAGAATCGGCCCCGTCCCGATCCGGTCGGCCACCACGGCCAGGACCATCCCGATGTGAAGAAACAGCGGCGAGGTCTCGTTCGGTCTCATGCCTCCGGTGAAGACCTGGACCCCGTTCGAGGCCAGGGACAGTGCGGCAAGGACCGAGCCCCCGGTCCAAAGCGCCATGGCGAACTGCTGGCGCGTCGCCGGCAGGATCGCCGGAAGCATATTCCCGAACATGTCCACCAGGAAGTGGATGCCCGAGAGAACGGCCAATTGTGCCCACTGTACTCGTAGGGATCGCGGATTCATAGGTATCCTGCCCTGCTCCGAAACGCCCTGCAACGGGCACAAACTCTCAAGTATATCAGATTCCTCGGGAAGTGCAATGGGCAAGATGGCGGGCGGTGCTCGCAATCACCGGACTCGACCCCGGCTCACATCGCCTCTATGCTCCACGACATAGTGTGTGATGTTGGCCACGGTGTCCACCCAAAGACCGTTCTGCGGGTCCTGGGCATACTCGCAGAATGTCCGCAGGGTATCAGCCCGCGTCGTCTGTCGGCCGGGCGTTCCGATCTCATGGCCGCACAGGACGAGCCAGGACCCCTTCTCGACCGCTGCATCGACGAGAACCTTCAGTTGCTCGAACGTCAGGTCGTCGAACTCGACGCCCATCAGTTGCGCCGGATCGCAGAAAGCCGGATCGTTCGCCCCTTCATCCCGCCACCCTCGACCCGCAAGGAACCGCTCGGCGACGAGCGGCACATAACTCTCCACATTTCGGCCGCGCCCCACGAATTTCTGGCCACACGGGTAGGCAAACGTCACAGCGTGGACCCCCAATCGCTTCGCGATCTCCGCATTCGCCTGATCCAACTCCGCTGCCATTTGGTCGAGCGTGTAATCCTCCAAAGCCTTCTCGCGGGTCGATATGAAATTCCCCGTACAGGGATGCCGCATCGAGTGGTTGCCGATCTCGTGGCCGGCGGCGACCACCTCCTTCCATGCCACAAGCCGCTCCGGCACCCGCGACGGAGAGACATAGAAGGTGGCCCGCACGCCGTACTCGTTGAGAATCGGGATGCCGACGTCCGCCTGGCTCGGCCGCGCATCGTCAAAGGTCAGACAAACGGCGGCGCGCTTCCCCTCGGGCCAAAGGAATCGCGTGGAAGAGGCTTCGCCGCCTGTGTATGGGTCTGAAGCGAGCTTGCGATTCACAGGCAGGCGGGAGCAGGATGACACGCATAGGAGCAACAGGCAAAGCAAAATTGTTCGTGCGAACATTCCCATGGGGACCTCCGTGGATTCGGCAGAAGCGAACCGGCACCGCACCGGCCTCACAGGCTGTAGAGTTCCTCATCCTCAAGGACCGTGAATCCGGCCTCCCGGACAATCTGGGCCGCTTTGGGCAACTGCGACTGCTCGATCTCCATGCAGCAGATACCCGTCTTGTGCGGCTGCAGGACGAATCCGTAGGCATCGGTGATGTTGACGTTGTTCGCCGCCAGGGCCGAGGTCAGCTTGTGGAAATTCCCCGGCTGGTCCGGCACGGAGACCGCCAGCACGTCCTTGAGCGCGCAGGCACAGCCCACATCCGCCAGAGCCAGGTAGGCATCATTAGGCTTGTCCACGATCAGCCTCAGCAGGCCGTAGTCGCCTCGATCCTGGATTGTGAAGGCACGAATGTCGATGTGGTTCTTGTGCAGGTTCTCCGAGATCGATTTGAGCCTGCCGGCCCGGTTCTCCACGAAGATCGTCAGTTGTTTCGCCATAGAGCCCCTCAGTCCTTTGGCCGGTCATCCACCACGCGTTTGGCTTTCCCCTCGGACACGGGCAGCGATCCCGGCTCGTGCAGCTCGACGCCCGGACTGATCGTGATGGACGCCCGCAGTTCTTCGACGATCCGATGCTTGAGCGCTTCGAGCTTCGACACCTCGCCCAGGAACAGCTTCGGATAGATTTCGACCTTGACGGTCAGGCGGTCCAGGGCGCCCTTTTTGTCGACGTGGATCAGGTAGTTGGTCGCCACCTCGGGGATCTTCATGATCTTCTCCTCGATCTGGGAGGGGAAGACGTTGACGCCGTTGATGATGAGCATGTCGTCGGTGCGACCGAGGATTCTGGACAGCCGTCTATGTGTCCGGCCGCAATCGCAGCCTTCCGGATGAAGGAGCGCGAGGTCCCGCGTGCGGTAGCGCAGGATCGGTGTCGCACGACGGACGACGTTTGTCAGGACGAGTTCCCCCTCCTGTCCATCCTTGAGGACTTCGCCGGTCTTGGGGTCGATAACCTCGGCGATGTAGGCATCCTCCCAGACGTGCATATCCTTCTTGCAGACGCACTCGAAGGCGACGCCGGGACCGTTCAGCTCGCTGAGACCGTACGAGTTGTACGCGTCGATCTGCAGGAGATCCTGGAGCTTGCGCCGTGTGTTTTCCGAGTGCGGCTCGGCGCCGATGAAGGCCTTGCGCAGGGCCAGGTCCTCCCGGCATATCCCGTCCTCGCCCAGCTTCGAATGGATATGCAGCAGGTAGCTCGGCGTGACGTGTAAGACGGTGGTCTGGAAATCCTTCATGGTCTGGATCTGCCGCTTCGTGTTGCCGCCGCCGATGGGGATCACGGTCATGCCCACGCGCTCGGCCCCGTAGTGCAGGCCCAGTCCGCCCGTGAACAGGCCGTAGGTCATCATATTCTGGAACACGTCGGCCGAGGTGGCCCCCGTCCCGATGATGCTCCGGGCCAGCAGGTCCGTCCAGTTGTCCACGTCGTCGCGTGCGTAGTAGATCACGGTGGGGATGCCCGTGGTGCCGCTGGAAGAGTGAATCCGCAGGACCTCGCTCATGTCCACGGCCAGGTGTCCCTTCGGAAAGCTCACTCGCAGGTCGTCCTTCGTCGTGAACGGAATCCGTCGCAGGTCGTCGAGAGTCCGGATATCGTCGGGCGAGTTGATTCCCGCCTGGCTTAGCCGCTTGCGATACAGGGCGGTCTTGAGGGCCCAGCCAATTGTGTGCTGTAGCCTCTGGAGCTGGAACTGCTCGATGCGGCTCCGCTCGGCAGTCTCGATTTCTCTATTCCAGAATGGGACGTCCATCAAAGATCAACCACCACAAATCACCAATCCACCCTTAGAGGCCCTCAATATCCTTTTCCGTGACCACGCGGATGTGCTGCTTCGCCAGGACCTGCTGCGCGAAGTCCGTGTCCTCGAACCGCATCACGAGCAGCGCCTTGTCGCTGAACTTCTCGACGAACCCGTACATGTACTCGATGTTCACGTCGTGCTCGGACAGGAGCTCGAGGATGGAGGCGAGGCCGCCGGGCTTGTCCGGGACCTCGATGGCCACCACGTCCGTGAAGTTGGCGACGAACTGGTTCTCCCGCAGCAGTCTGATTGCCGCGTCGGATTTGTCCACGACGATCCGCAGGACGCCGAAGCTCTCCGTCTCGGCAATCGTCAACGCGCGAATGTTCACCCCGTTGCTGCCCAGCAGCGAACACACGTCGTACAGCCTGCCCTTGCGGTTTTCGAGGAATACCGATATCTGTGTGATCTTCATATTCGACCCCTACAGTGCCCGCTTGTCCACGATTCGTTTGGCCTTGCCCTCGCTTCGCGCGATGGTCTTGGGCTCGACGAGCGTCACCTTGACGCCGATCGACAGCACGTTCTCGATTTCCTTCCGGATCTTGTCGCGAATCACGTTGAGCTGCTTGATCTCATCGGAGAAGAACCGCTGCTCGACCTCGACGAGAACTTCGACCTCATCGAGCTTGTGCGCCTGGCGATCTACGACGATCTGGTAGTATGGCTGCGTCCCCTCGATCCCGACGAGCACGTGCTCGATTTGGGATGGGAACACGTTGATCCCCCGCACGACGATCATATCATCCGTCCGGCCCTTGATCTTGCTAATCCGGGGACTGGTCCGTCCGCAGCGGCACTTCTCATAGCGGATGCTGACGATGTCCCGCGTCCCGTAGCGGATCAGCGGGATGCCCTGCTTGGTCAGCGTCGTGATGACCAACTCGCCGTCCTCGCCTTCGGGGACCTGCTCGCCCGTCTTCGGGTCGATGATCTCGGGATAGAACACATCGCTGAAGACGTGCAGGCCGTCCTTGTGCTGGCACTCCTGGGCAACGCCCGGACCGATGATCTCAGACAGGCCGTAGATGTCCGTGGCGAGCATATTCCAGATACTCTCGATCTCTCGCCGCATCGAGTCGCTCCAGGGCTCGGCCCCGAAGACTCCGATCTTCCAGTTGCCCTTGGCCGGATCGATGCCCAGAGTCCTGGCTTCCTCCGCCATGTAGAGGACATAGCTGGGCGTGCAGGCGATGATCCGCGGCTTGAAGTCCTGCATGAGCTTGAGCTGGCGGGCGGTTTGGCCGGAAGAGGTGGGGAGGATGCGAAGTCCCATCTCCAGGGCCCCGTAGTGGGCGCCCAGGCCGCCGGTGAAGAGGCCATAGCCGTAGGCGATTTGGATCGTGTCGCCCGGCACCGCCCCGGCGCAGCAAAACGCACGGGCCATGACGTCGCCCCAGAGCTTGATATCATCCTTCGTGTACCCCACGAGCGTCGGGTTGCCTGTCGTGCCGCTGGAGACGTGAATCTCGGTGATCCGGTCCTGCGGAGCCGAGAACAGGCCGTACGGGTAGTTGTCCCGCATGTCCTCTTTCGTCGTAATCGGCAGCCTCTTGATATCATCGATGGACTCGATGCGATCCGGCTTGACCCCGGCGGCGTCGAGTTTCCGCTTGTAGACCGGACAGTTCTGATAGATGTAGGGAATCAGCTTCTTGAGATGAACCGACTGCAACCCCCTCAGATCCGCAGGGGTTGCGCACTCGACGTTCTCTTTCCAGATCATGATTGACCCATCTTCCTTCCGTCCAGGAACACCTTCTTGTTTGCTTCGACGCCTTTGCCTTTGAAAACCGTCTCAATGGCCTTCATCCAGTGCTCTTCGTGGATCGGCAGCCTGGTGGACAGCACGCCGACCAGACAGGTATTGAGACCTTGTGGATTGTCGATGGCTTGGCTGACCTTGTCCAGGTACTCCGTGAGATCGACGCCGTCCTCTCGGAGGAAGCCTTTGAGCCTGGGGTGCTCTTCCTGATGAAAACAGACCAGGACATCCGCGCCGCCGACCGGGACCAGAGGCGAGTACACGCGTTTGCCGAACCGCACGTGCGACTCGACGGAGCCACCCCGCTGGGCCATGCCGTGGACTTCGGATTTCTTCACATGGTATCCGGCGAACATGGCCGCCCAACTGCAGATCTCCGATGCCTTCAGGACCCCTTGTCCGCCGATTCCGCCGAAGGTGATACTATAGACTTTGTCGTGTCTGGGCATGGTGCAACCTATCGTCTGAGCAACTTGCATGGATGCCTGGAAATGATCACGGACAGAGCCTCCTCATTAATTCGCTTCTCGAGGGTCGCCCGGAACTCCTCCAGGTTCTTCGGATCGACCACGTCGACGTGATCGGCGCCGCACGCTCGGCAAAGATCCTCCAGGATGAGCTTCTTGGTGGGCTCGTTGCGGATGGTCAGGCCGGTGGCCGGGTGCTGCTGGCCGCCGGTCATGGCCGTCGTGGAGTTGTCCAGGATCATGATGACGCCTTTGGTCTTGTTGTACGCGGCGTTGATAAGCCCGGTGATGCCCGAATGGATGAACGTCGAATCGCCGAGAACGCCGACGATGCACTTGCCCGGCGCGCCCTTGCGCCAGCCCTCGTGGAAGGTGACCCCCGCCCCCATGCACAGACACGAATGCAATGCCGACATGGGCGGCAGACAGGCCAGCGTGTAGCAGCCGATATCGCCGGCCACATAGGCGTCGATCTTCTTGAGGGCGGCGAACGACGCCCAGTGCGGACAATCGGGGCACAGACGCGGCTTGCGTTTCGCTGCTTGCTGCTCTCGTTTCGCCTTGCCGGCCACCAGGCCCGGGATCAACTCCGGCGTCAGCTCTCCGATGCGGAACGACGGGTCCTTGGCCGCAACCTTGACGCCCAACGTCTTGACGTGCTCTTCGATGAAGGGGTCCAGCTCCTCCACGACGACGAGCTTCTTGACGTTTCTGGCGAACTGACGGATCTTGCCGTCGCAGAACGGATAGCTCATCCCGAGCTTCAGGTACGAGGCATCCGGGTAATTCTCTTTCAGGTACTGGTAGGCAACGCTTGACGTGATGAATCCGACCTTGCCGTTGCCTTTCTCGATGCGGTTCAGGCGGGTTCGCTCCGCCACGGCTTTGAGCTTTACGAGCCGTTTTTCCACCAGGATGTGCCGCTGGTAGGCGTGCCCGGGGACCATGACGTACTTCGCGGCGTTTCTCTCGAAAGCCGGCCGCTCCGGGACTTTTCGCTCCCCGATCGTTACGTTCTCCTTCGTGTGGGAGATCCGCGTGGTCATCCTCAAGATCACGGGCGTGTCAAAGCGTTCGCTCATCGCAAAGGCCTCTTTCACGAATTCCCTTGCCTCGGCGGGACTGGCCGGCTCGAGCATGGGCATCTTCGAATAGAGGGCCACCCACCGCGTGTCCTGCTCGTTCTGAGAGGAGTGCATACCGGGGTCGTCGCAGACCACGATAACGAAGCCCGCCAGGACGCCGGTGTAAGAAGCCGTCATGAGCGGGTCCATCGCGACGTTGAGTCCCACGTGCTTGCAGGCGAACAGACTGCGAGCCCCTGCCGTCGCGGCGCCCAGGGCCACTTCGAACGCGACCTTCTCATTCACGGACCACTGGGCGTCGATCTCCGGGAACCCCGCCAGGACCTCCAGGATCTCCGTGGAGGGAGTCCCCGGGTAGGCGCAGGCCACACTCAGGCCCGCCTCATAGGCCCCCTGAGCCAGCGCTTCATTTCCGGACAACAACGCCTGATTGAGAGAATTCTTCTTAGCCATAGGGCCTGATTGTAAGACAGTTCGCCGGCGGATTCAAGAAAAACCCGCCGGCGAACCGTGTGACTTCCTGCGTGAAAGGAACCGAGGCCCTTCTTAGAAAACATACTCCAGATTGAACCGGCAGAAGAAAGCATCGTCGCCGCTCGGCTCCACATAGTAAGAGCCGGGAATGAAGTACTCGCCCAGCAGGTGTCCGAACAACTGGCTGCTGAACTTGTACCTGGCCCAACAGGTGATCAGAGAGCCCCGGAACTTGTGGTCGTCGGAGACGTTGATGCCATTCGGGCCCGTCTTCCAAGGCTGTCCCGGCTCATCCGCCCACAACGCGTGGTAATCCGTGCTCAGCGTCCACTGTTTGTTCAGGTTCATCCGATGGCCTACGTTGAAGCGGTGCAGGTTCGTGTTGTTGGACACTTCCGTCTCCATGGAGTAGGTGTAGATCACCAATTCGCTCCACCTCGGCCACTCGCCCCAGAGCAGGTCGAATTGCTCGTTGTCGCTGCTGCCGGGGTCGTCGCCGGAAGCGTACTCATAACCCACGTGCACGGCATTCTCACGCGCATCCTTGAACAAGTACTCCAGATTCGAAAGAACGCCGAATGCGCTGATGTCACGTTCTTCGCCGACCTCGAAGGGGGGGGTGTGGCTGCGGTCGTGCCTCGTGCCCATCTGGATGGCCCCTTCGGCGCGATACTTCCAGTGCTCCTGTGCAATCCCCGACACCGCCGCACCGAACGTATAAGTCTCGGCCTTCGTGCCCCAGAATGGCGCGATGTTGGTCAGCGTCGTCTGGCCGTCGATCGGGTTATCATTCTTGTAAATGAAAAATGCTTCTAACTGCATGGGTTTGAACGACGTGTTCGTGAAATACAGGATGGCGGCGTTCTCGTCCTGTTCCGTCAACGCCCGGTCCTTGTCGCCGATGGGCTCCAGGAACGCGTCGGATTCCGCCGTCCGATTGATATACGCGAAGTCGATCTTGCTGCTCGCGTCGGCCCAGTCGTAGGTAAATCGAGCGGCATCGAACCCACCCACCGTGCGGGAACCGTCCAACGGCGTGGCGTCAAGAACCAGCCACCCGACGCCAAACATCATGTCCTGGCGGCCGAGGGTCGCCGTCAGGGGCAGCCCGCCGACGTTTCGGAAGCTGAAGTTGAACCAGTCGAAAAGGGCTTCGTCCCAGACCATGTTCCGATCGTACTTCTCGAAGCTGTTCGTCGCCGCGATGGGCACCGCGTGGGGTTCGTCGTAGGTGCGGAATTCCCATACGAGACGGGTGTTGAAGCTGATGTTGTCACTCAGGGTCGACTTGGTCCACCACCGCGTCCGATAGCGCTCATACCACCACTTGTGCGCGTTGCTGTCATCGTTCAGAGTATCCCAGTTCTGCCCGGCCTCGATCCGAAATCGAAGATCGAGTCCCATGCTCAACCAGGACGTCGGGTTGTGGAACGCCTTCCAGAGTTCCGGACAGAACAACTCCTTGTGCGCAGGGGGTGCAGGTGCAGGCGTAGCAGTGCCGGCCGCTGGTGTTTGACTCGTTGCCCCAGTCCCGGCGGCAGCAAACACGGCCGAGCCCGCGATCACCGTGAATGCCGCCATCAACAATCCGGCCTTCCACACTTGGTGCTTCATTTGTCTCTCCTTTATCCTCCCGGATTAACGTGATGCCACCGGCCGAGGGCATCCGACAAACCGGACCACACGTTCCATAAGGACCTCGGCCTTCTATGCGCCATGGCAATGACTCGATCACAGGTCTTTATTGTTAATCGGCTTATCATGCCTCAGATCAGTATAAAAATAAAGTACCTTCTCGGACAATCAGGTAAAATTTGCTTGATGGCACTCAATTCCCGGCGGCCCGGGACTCCCTCCACTCGTTTCAAAGCAACCGAGGACTCCTTCGCCCTTTCCGTCGTAAATCTCCGTATAAAGCGAGCTTAACCCGCATTTCTCACTGGAGGGG
>DCUI01000230.1 GCA_002327785.1 Phycisphaerales bacterium UBA2218 | reverse complement strand
TACTCACGGGCAAGATGCCCGTGCTGCGAAGACACCTTGCGGCGTCACTACGAACCCGCCGGCCGAGGGACAATTGTGCAAAACGAACCCAATAAGGGGGAATCAAAGGCTATTGCTCAGTCCGTTGCCGTGCGAAGAAACAATTCACGCCTCGATTGGCGGTGGGAAGTGTGGTATACGTGTACCTTGAATGGCCGGTGCGGCAGCCGGCCGGAGGTCACATGGGAAATGTCGGCTTAGTAAAGAATGGATAGCACATGGCGCACGGAATGACTTTGATGACGCGTAAGAGCCTATCAGTCGCTGCTGTGGTAACAATCCTCCTGATCGCATCCGCGGCCGGAGAACCGAATCATGCCGGTGACTACTTCGCGATCCAGGTGGTGGACCGCCAGACCGGTCGGGGCGTGCCTCTGGTCGAGCTGAAGACAACGAACAACATCCGATACTTCACCGACAGCAACGGGATCGTTGCATTTCTTGAGCCGGGACTGATGGACAGGGAAGTATTCTTTTTCGTGGAGAGTCACGGCTATGAATTCCCCAAGGACGGCTTCGGATTCCATGGGACTCGGCTTCGCACGACCCCGGGCGCCACGGCCGTCGTCAAGATCGACCGGATCAACATCGCCGAACGCCTGTATCGCGTCACCGGCCAGGGGATCTACCGCGATAGCGTCCTGGTCGGCCGGCCGGTCCCCCTGGCAAACCCCGTCCTCAACGGCCAGGTCACGGGCCAGGACTCCGTAGACACCTGCATCTATCACGACCGACTGTTCTGGTTCTGGGGCGACACGGGCAGGGTCTCGTATCCGCTCGGCCACTTCGCCATGGCGGGCGCGGTTTCGGACTTACCCGGTCGCGGCGGCCTGGACCCCGCGGTCGGAGTCAATCTCGAGTACTTCGTCGACAAGGACGGTTTCAGCCGGCCTATGGCCCGTCTGAAGGAGCCCGGTCTCGTCTGGCTCGACGGTTTTCTCGCCGTCCGGGACAACGACGGTTGCGAGCGGATGGTCGCCAAGTATGCCCGGCTGAAGGACCTGGGGACAACACTCGAAAGAGGCCTGATGGCCTTCAACGACGACACGGGTTCTTTCGAGCCGGTCATTCGCTCGGACCCGAATTCAGATGTGTTGCCGTCGCCGGACTTCGGTCATGCGTTCCCCGTAACGGTGAACGGACGACGGTACTACTACTTCGCGATGCCCTTCCCGCTGCGGGTTCGCATGCGTGTCGAAGCGGTGTGGAACAGCGTGATCGACCCGAATCACTATGAAGTCCTGACCGCTTTGCAGGGCGGACGCCACCGCTGGGTGCGATTTGGAGAAATCACAGGAGCAGATGTCTCAGCACGAGCCCGAATGGCCAAAGCTCTGAAGCAGGAAAAGGAGAACATCCGCTTCCACGATATGGAGTCGGGCAAAGAGATCACTCCTCACGGCGGGAGCGTCTACTTCAACGCTCATCGACACAAATGGGTCGCCATCTTCCTGCAGATCGGAGGCGAGAGTTCAATGCTGGGCGAGGTCTGGTACGCCGAAGCGGACACGCCGGTCGGGCCGTGGGCCTACGCCCGCAAGGTCGCGACACACAACAAGTACTCATTCTACAACCCCAAGCACCATCCGTATTTCGACCAGGACGGCGGCCGGACGATCTACTTCGAGGGCACGTACTCATGGACCTTCTCCGGCTCGGAAGAAAGGGCCACCCCGCGATACGACTACAACCAGATCATGTACCGCCTCAACTTGGACGATCCATGTTTGGTCCTGCCCACCCCGGTGTACGAGATCCGGGACGGAGAAGACAACAGGAGATACCTTCCGGGCGAGGCCGTTGCCCAAGCCGGCAAGTGGGAGGACGTGGAGTCCGTGGCATTCTATGCCGTCAATCCCAGGCGAGGCGACAACCGGATGATCACGGTGTATGCCGACAAGCTGCCCAATGGATTCGCCAGCCTGACGACCCATCCCGGCGACGCGTCGGCCACGCCGGTATTCCACGCCCTGCCACCGACCGGCCAGACACCGGCAAACGAATGCATCGTGCCGCTCTATGCGTACCGGCACGCGGATTCAGGCCGACGTCTCTACGCCACACAGACCCCTTCGGATCAAGCAGGCTGGAGCCGAGAGCAGGAGCCTCTGTGTCAAGTCTGGAAGACACCGCCAGGACCAATGCTCCTCGATGCCGAGGGCAGGCCGATAGAGAGGCAGTGACATATCAACGGCGCGACAGCAGGCGCGGACGCACCTGCAAGTCAAAAGCTCAGGGTGTGCCACGAGAAATGCCATTCGGCCGGCAGAATCCGGTGAGTTGGCTTAGATGTACGGTTTCTTCGGGAGAAGATGAGCCGCCCAGCCTACCGGCACGTCTACAATATGTGGAATGGCCAAAGCGTCCGAACAGATTATTGACGAGATTCTCATCCTGGACTGCCGGGCCGGAACAGCCAAGGCGATGGAGGTCCTTATCTCGCGACGGCACAGGCGTCTTTGGCAGCACGCCTATCGCCATCGCCTTGTGGGTAATACGGACGCCGCCTGGGATGTCACGCAGCAAAGTTGGCTGACGATCATCAAGGGATTGAGCACGCCACGGATCGCCGCGCCGCAGTCCGGCACCACCCCGTTGCCGCATTCGGTACTACCGTCCTGTCGACCCTCTTCAATCAAAACCCTTAGCCTTTGTGCGGATCATTGAAAAAGAACAAGGGCAAGATGCCCTCGCCGCGCCCCCCCAGACTGGCGTGGCCGGCATGGCAGGTGCAGCACGTCCCCCTGCACCCTCATGCAGAAGAGTGGGTCAGGCCCAATTCCCTGGCCACCTCGGAGAACTTCTCGACAGCGAAGTCCAGGTCGTCGCGGGTGTGAGCGGCACAAACCTGCGTGCGGATGCGGGCCTGGCCCTGCGGGACGACCGGATACGAGAAGCCAATGACATAGACCCCCTTCTGGAGCATCCGCCGGGCCATCTCCTGCGCAAGGGCCGCGTCGCCGAGCATGATCGGGGTGATGGGATGGTCGCCCGGCAAGACCTTCAGCCCGGTCCGAGCGATCCGCTCGCGAAAGTAGCGGGTGTTCTCGCGGAGACGGTCCACAAGTTCCGTGGAGCGGTCGAGCAATTCGAGGGCCTTGAGGGAACCGGCGGCAATCGCCGGGGCCAGGGTATTCGAGAACAGGTACGGCCGGCTCCGCTGACGGAGCATCTGGACAATCTCCGTTCGGCCGGAGGTGAAGCCGCCGCTGGCGCCGCCGAGGGCCTTGCCGAACGTGCCCGTGATGATGTCCACGCGTCCCATGACGCCGCGATACTCGGAGGTTCCCCGCCCGGTGCGGCCGATCACACCGGCCGCATGGCAATCGTCGATCATGACCAACGCGTCGTACTCGTCGGCCAGCCCGCAAATTTCGTCCAGCTTCGCGACATAGCCGTCCATGGAGAAGACGCCGTCCGTGGCGATCAGGCGAAACCGCGATGAACTCGCGGATTTGAGCTTGTCTTCGAGATCCGCCATGTCGCTGTTGTTGAACCGCAGACGCTGGGCTTTGCACAGCCGGACGCCGTCGATGATGCTCGCGTGGTTCAACTGATCGCTGATGATCACGTCCTCGGGCCCGAGCAGGGTCTCGAACAGCCCGCCGTTGGCGTCGAAGCACGAGCCGTAGACGATTGTGTCCTCGGTGTGGAGGAATCGCGTGACGGCGGCTTCGAGGTCCTTATGGATTTGCTGCGTCCCACAGATGAACCGCACCGAGCCCAGGCCGAAGCCCCACTTCTCGTAGCTTTCTCTCGCTGCCCGAACGACCTCCGGGTGATTGCCCAGACCGAGGTAGTTGTTTGAACACATGTTGACCACCGACTGCCCGGTCGAAACCGTGATGCGATTGCCCTGGGGGCTCGTGATGATCCGCTCGGGCTTCTCCAATCCCGTCCGGCGTATCTCATCAAGCTGCCCAGCCAAGTACGTCTTCATCTCACCGAACATGTTCCTGTCCTCCCGGTAAGTGGGACACACAGGCAGGATGCCCGTGCTACTGTCCGTTTTTCCACGTCAGCACAACTTTGCCCGAGTTCCCGGACCGCATCGCGTCGAAACCCCTTTCGAACTCGCTGTAATCGAATCGATGCGTAATCAACGGCATGACGTCGAGACCGCCCTGAATGAGCATCGTCATCTTGTACCAGGTCTCGTACATCTCCCGGCCGTAGATTCCCTTGATCGTCAGGCCGTTGAACACGACGAAATTCCAGTCGATCTCCGTGCGGGGCAGGATGCCGAGCAGTGCGATCTTGCCGCCGTGGGCCATCTTGGCGATCATGTCCCGCAGGGCCTGCGGATTGCCCGACATCTCCATGCCCACGTCGAAGCCTTCCTTCATGCCGAGCCTCTTCAGAGCGTCCTCGATCTTCTCGGTCCGGACATCGACCACCATCGTCGCGCCGGCCTTCCTGGCCAGATCCAGACGGTACGGATTGAGATCGGTGACCACGACGTGACGCGCGCCGACCCGCTTGGCGATACCCGCCGCCATGCAGCCGATGGGTCCGGCCCCAGTAATCAAAACGTCTTCTCCCACAAGGTTGAAGCTCAGCGCCGTATGGGCCGCATTTCCCAACGGATCAAAGCAGCTCAGAACGTCCGTCGGGATCGTCCGGTCGCAATACCAGATGTTCGTCACGGGCACGCTGATGTACTCGGCAAACGCGCCGTCGCGGTTGACCCCGATCCCGCGGGGGGCGTGGCACAGGTGCCGCCGGCCCGCCAGGCAATTGCGGCACCGCCCACACACGACGTGTCCCTCGGCGCTGACCAGGTCGCCCACGTGGAAATCGTGTACGTTGCTGCCAAGCTCCACGATCCGACCGACGAACTCGTGGCCGATCACCATCGGGACCTTGATCGTTTTCTGGGCCCAGGCGTCCCAGTTGTAGATGTGCACGTCCGTGCCGCAGATCGAGGTCTTCACGACCTCGATCAACACGTCGTTGATATCGATCCGAGGCACGGGCACGTCCTCCATCCAGAGGCCGACCTGTGCCTTGCGTTTGACCAATGCCTTCATGTCTGACTCCCCAGCACAACCAAAGACGGAAAGCCCGCTGCTTTCGCGCCGCGACGTATCATACGACGTATCGTCACTCCTCGCCAGACAAAACGCACTTCGCTCATAGTGACGCCGTAAGGCGTTAGCAGCACGGCCGCGAGCGGCCGTGAGTACCACGGGCATCTTGCCCGTGGCGATACAGGGGAGGATGCCCCTGCGACTTATGGGCGCTCGCGCCCTTGCTACTCACGGGCAGGATGCCCGTGCTACGATATGCCCTTTTGCGGGCACACTACAAACAATCGGCTCACAAACCGTTCCGCCAGCCGGTGGCCTCGATCAGCTTGAATTCCGCCTCGATATCCCGGCCCTCGTAGAACGACAGCCAGCCGCGAAGACGCGCCCTCTGCCCGGACCCCAGATCGGGGAACTTCGGGTCCGAGTGGAGGCAGGGGCAATCCGCATTACCCCATGGTCGCTCGCAGTCCTCCCAGGCCGTGATGATCCAGCGTTTCCCATCCTCGGACCGGCAGGCGACAGGCTCCTGACGCGAGTAGCCCGCGACGCCTTCGTCCGCGAATCGGGCGGCGCCCTGATCCGCAAGTACGCGTCGCCGGGCGACGACCTCTTCACCGAGGCAGGCTACCGCCACTATGCCGACGACCTGCTGGAGCGGATGACCAATCCGTACCTGGCGGACCGCCCCTGCGCGGCGGGCAGGCCGCTGATCGACCTGCTGGCCCAGTAGACCTCCACGCCACTTCAGCGTCCCCTTGCATCCCCTCCGGGGCACTCTTCTTCGGGAGGTTTCCTTTACTCCTTGCGAGACAAGGGTTTATTGAATACACAACAATTGACATATTTTCGATATTTTCCTTGACGAAGGCGAATAGTATATATATACCATATCCATAGTAATCCACGAGACAAATTCGAAATCCGAAGATCAAAAGGGGAGAACGATGGGACAGCAGCACAAACGTGGAAGATCGAAGAAGCACAGGGCTGGGGGCCGGATTGCCGGGCATCCGCGGCCGCACGTGCCGGCGCCGGAGAGCGACGTGTGGCCCGAGCAGTACCGCGGCGAGCGGTGGAAATCGGTTTATGCCTTCCTGTTCGCGGGGAAATGCCTGTTGTGTACGCACTCCTGCCCCCTGCCAAGATCGCGTCAGTTGTCGGACAAGTGGACGGGCATGGCTCCCCGCCTGCACTGCACGCACCACCCGTCCAGTCCCGGCGAGATCCGGGAGGTCCTGCTGACCGACACATGCTGCAATTTCAAGGCCAAATGCTGGAGGCGGCCGCGGACCAAACGGGCCAAGCCCCCCCGCCGCCCGACGATCTCCAAGCCCGATCGAAAAGCCAAGCGCATCCCGCTCGGCAATGGCCTGTTCGCCACGGTGGGCGCCGCCGACTACCCGAAGCTCAGCCAGTGCCGCTGGTACGCCAGCTACCACGGCCCCACGATCTACGCGACACGTCACGAGGGCGGCAGAGAGATGTACATGCATCGCGCGATCATGCAGCCGCGCCGGGGCAACATCGTGCACCACCGCGACCACGACGGCCTGAACAACCGGCGGGACAATCTCCTCGTGTGCACGCTGCGACAGCATCAGGCATGCCGAGGCCCCTTGGGAAAGCACCGGCGGTTCGTCGGCGTCTACTGGTTCAAGAACCGATGGGAGGCGAGAATCCGATACCACGGCAAGACGTACTACCTCGGCCGCTTCCACGACGAGATCGAGGCGGCCAAGGCCCGCGACCGCAAGGCCTACGAGCTCTGCGGCGACTTCGCTTATCTCAACTTCCCCGAGGACCTGCCCGCACTGCGTCGATCGTGCCGCAAGAAAGGCACGCGAGAACAGAAGGCTGCGAAGGGAAGGCGATCCTGACGCTTGTGCCGGTCTGGCTCCGATCGGCTATAATCTGCCGGTATCGGAAAGAGAATCGATCGCTGTCGATCTTCGATAGAAGAGCCGTCTCAGCAAGGAGTGTTTATGGAAATGACTCTGCGAGGTGGATGTCTGTGCGGCGCCGTGCGTTATGAATGCACCGGCGACCCGGGCCAGGCCAGCTACTGTCACTGCGACGACTGCAGGAAGGCCACAGGCGGGCCCTACACGGTGGGCGTCCTCGTCCGGGCGAAGGACCTGCGTATCGTCTCCGGCCAAATCAAAGGCTATTCCAGCATCGCCGACAGCGGGCGCAAGATCACTCGCGAGTTCTGCCCGAATTGCGGCTCGCCTCTGTTCACCCGGGCGGAGAAATGCCCCGATCTGGTCTTTCTCAAGGCCGGATGCCTGGATGAGTCGCAGTTCGTCAAGCCCAACTGTCAGACATGGACGAAACGCGCCGTCCCCTGGGCCTACATCGACGCGAGTCTGCCCTGCTTCGAGGAGAGCAGGCCATCCGGAGTAGGCGATCGCCAAGGCTGAGGACAGCCCCGGCCATCGTCATCCATGACAGGCGTCTCTCCCCTGGTGTCCTCGACCGGATCGAGGGTGCCCGCAGGCGACTCGTGTGACGGACCCGACGACGGCTCAGATCAAAGCGACAGAGGAATTGGGTATGGTGACAACGGCTTGCCCGTAGATGTCCCCGGACTTCAAAGGTCGTTCATCAGACACTCTGCTCGGCATGTCACAACTTGTTGAAGGCGGCATCCACAGTTGCCTTGGCCTTCTTCTTCTCGATTTCTGGATCCACCTTCTGGAGATATTCGACCGCCGCCAAATCGTCCCCTCGTTTCCTGTTCTGTCGCGGTTCAAGTGCCTCAATTAGGATGGCTTCCAAGGCCGGAATCAGCTTCGCCGCACTGTAGGTCTCCGGCAAGCAGCCTATTTGACCTGTGTCGGACACTGGCAACAACCCGAACCAAGAGAATCTATCCCAACGGGCCGACATCCGGTCAACTGTGTGCTCGTATAGTCGTCTACCCAAGGGCCTGTCCGTAGTCCGCCCTACATAGATGACCTCACGACCATCGTAGAGAAGATATATCCCTAACTGCCTATAGAAATCGACCGGTGTCGCGCCAATCTGCTGCATGCCGAGTAGTTTCGGTGTCGCTGTCCATTCTATCGCGTCCTTGCGCCAAAACATGCCGAAGGACGAAATGACCTCATACTGTTCCTCCGATTCTTCCGATTCAGCCACATCCGGCGTGAGTTTCGGCGACACTATCGATACGGAGGAGGTCCCACCGCGCATGGCAAATGTGCCTTTCGATACTCGGATGTATGGTGAAGAGTCCCCGTCGTGCTTGATGGAACTGGATATCTGAGCATTCACTGTTGCCGCTGGTGTAGCTCCAAGATTCTTGCGCAACCCTTCTGAGATGATCCGCTGCGTAATCTCATTGTAATGGAGCGGCATTGAAGATGTACTCAGAACCTTGTCTATCGCTTTTCGCCAAGTCAAGTCAGCAGGCATGATCAGGAATCCTCAAATGCTCAACCATAATCGTCGCAGAAATCGATCGACCGTTTCTCCGACCTTCTCCAAGCGATTCCAGTCTCTGCCGGACGGGTTGTTCCTCGCCATCTCAGAGCCCTTTGGTCGGAGTCCACAATTCTATTGTAGACTCATGGCGCAAGAATGACAAGCCCCATGTCGTGAAGTGTCAGAAGGCCGCTGTCTGCATTCCACCACGCATCGGACCTCAGGGCCCAGGAACACGGATTCCTGCTTTCGCAGGAATGACAGCATCGAATGCGTGTTCATTTGTGCAAAACCGTGTCGAAATAGGACCTGTCGCCGGTTTCATTGTCCTCCCCGTCCCTGCGTCTCTGCGTGAAATACAATTCTTGACCCTCTGTCCTCCGATCTCCGTGGCCTCTGTGCCTCTGTGGTGAGGTCATTCCGGGTTGGGGCGGTTGGGCTTATAATGCCGGGTCATGGATGTGAAGGACAGGCAACACAGGCTGGCTTATGCGTATGCGCTCGCGGCGGTGGTCTTTTGGGGGACAGCCGCGTCGGCGAACTCGTAATTTCTATTGTGAGGGCCAGCCCTCATTTGCCAGAACCCTGCTTGCATGTCACCAACTACGTGGGAAATCCGGGATTATGATTCACTTATCAAGAACGGATAATGCGGCGAGAAGCGGCGAACAGGCCGGAGCCGATCATGACCAGCAATGCGGCACCGGGAGCAGGAACCGATTCCGAGACCTGATTCGCAGTCACCTCAAAACTAAATTGCGCGTCCATTCTCGCTTGGGTCGTGGTGTTGAAGAAAACATGTCCCACATATGCATTGGCGTACGCCTCAAAATACCCGCTTACAGAAAAGATGTCCCCTGCCGTCATCCGCCCCAGATAGAAGGGATCGGGATAACTCTCAAAGTTGCCCTGTTCGGAATCATGACCCTCTTCTGTAGTTAGGTCCAACTGCCAGGAATCAGACAGCTCCAATATGACCCACTGTTCAATAGCGGCCTTGATATAGTAAGTGGAACTGGCTACTGCGCCAGTGTCCGGCGCCCAAAAAGCACTAATATCCGTTTTTTCGACCCAGGCATAGCCAAGCCACTCCATATTTAGAAAGACATCGGCTTGCTCTCCAGGCTCTCCCTGGACTTCCAGAAGAACTTCCCAGCCCCATCTCCGATAACCACCGGCGCCATGACCCCAATGCAGTTGATCATACCCAATGCAGTACATTCTTGCCTGAGAATAAGCACCGGCACCAAATCCATAAGAATCGGAATAGCTTGGAGTGTGCTTTGTACTGCCTCCTATGTATAAATCGCCGCCAACGGGCACCCACTGATCATGCCACCAGGGATAGCTCTGAGATATAACAGTTAGTCCAGCAAGCGATGGGCGACCAAGGAAGAAGCAGGTTAAAAAGACCGCTACCAGCAAGACACTTTTGAATGACTTCTTAATCTGGGATTCGCCATTTAAGTTCATAATCGATACCCTTTCTATGTGCCCCACTATTAATAATACCACAGCATAGGGCTCGATGTAAACACCTCTGGCCATCAACCCGGCCAAGAAACTTGCCAGAATGGGCCCAAGGCACGCCAATTCGCCGAAAACCCAACATTTGGGCACTTTTTCGACGCACCGTGACCAGCGATTTCTCTTCACCTGTCCAGATTTTCGCTCCGTTGCCAGCCCTCAAGATACAAGATAGCGGGATTGCCCGTTTGTTGGCCCGGCGGCAGGACGCGGGCATGGCCAGACCCCAGCGAATCGAGTATGAGGGCACCGTGTACCATGTCGGCGTCCGCGGCAATGAGCGGCAGGCCATCTTCCAGGGCGACGCGGATCGGGAGCACCACTGCAAAGGGGAGTTTCGCGCTTTGAGGCATCCGGCGTGGTACACGAGCAAACCGATCGCTTGAGGGCGTGCAAAGCACCCCGTGCTGCCGGCGGCTCCAATGCGACAAACTCCCGCCGCAACGCGGCGGAATCCGGATGCGGTCCGGATCGCCGTTCCATCTTGCGTGTGTGTCACCCATCACTTGAACGTGGACGACGTACTGCTGCTTTCGCCCTTTCGCGGAGTCCGTCCTGTTATTCTCCGCCGGCATCCCCCAAGGCGGAAAACGCTCTTGATTCCGCCCGAGGGCCACCCCGTGGTATAATGCCGGCCCATGCAACTCGGTGACAGACAATACAAACTGGCCTATGCCTACGCGCTGGCAGCGGTGGTCTTCTGGGGGACAGCCGCGTCGGCGTTCAAGATCTCGCTGCGATATGTGGATGGCATATCACTGCTGCTCTTCGCGTCGGTGACCTCGGCGACGGTGTTCTTCCTCTATCTTCTGGCATCGGGTAAGCTGAGCCTGTTGCGGACCTTCACGAAGCGGGACTATCTCTGGTCCGCCGGGCTTGGGTTCCTCAACCCGTTTCTCTACTACGTGATCCTTTTCAAGGCTTACTCGCTACTGCCCGCCCAGGAGGCCCAGCCGATCAATTTCGTCTGGCCGCTGACGCTCGTGCTGCTCTCGATCCCCCTGCTCGGCCAGCGAATCAAGCTCGCCAGCATCCTGGCGATCCTCATCAGCTTTGGCGGCGTGATCGTCATCGCAACACACCCCGAAAAACCTGCGGACCTCCTGGCCTTTCGATTCAGCAATGGGCTCGGCGTCGCCCTGGCCCTCGGAAGCACAGTCATCTGGGCGCTATACTGGGTCCTCAACACGAAAGACCGACGCGACGAGGCCGTCCGGCTGTTCGTCAACTTCCTGTTCGCCTGTGTCTATATTCTCGTTCTCATGCTCCTGCTCAGCCGGTTCCAGTTCGGCAACTGGCAAGGGCTCCTGGGCGGCATGTACATCGGCCTGTTCGAGATGGGCATCACGTTTCTCGTCTGGCTCAAGGCCCTCCGGTGCGCCAAGACCACCGCCCACGTGGTAAACCTGATCTACCTGGTCCCGTTTCTGTCGCTGCTCGTCATCGCGCTGGTTCTGGGCGAGGACATCCGGCCCTCCACGATCGTGGGGCTCGTCCTCATCATCACCGGCATCCTGCTCCAGAAGGCAGTGTGCCCGTGAGAGCATTGTAGCACGGGCATTTTGCCGGTAGATGCAGGATCAGGATGGCCCTGCGACTCATGGGCAAGATGCCCATGCTACTGAACGCCTTACGGCGTCACTACAAACAAGGCACTGACGTTGAGACGTGAATCCACTACTGCCATGCAACTCACACCGTTTCGGGCACAACGAACGGTGCGCGATACGGCCGTGTCAGAAGCATATGGGCTCTCCGACTCCCCACGAATTTCTCCTTGCTCGGATCAAACTTCAGCATGGGCCCGAGCTGGTACGTGCTCTGGGAGATGTCGAGGCCCAGCGTGCCCTGGACGGTCTCCAAGACCTTGTCCCAGGATTTGGCGATCTCCGCGTGCTTGCCGAGCACATCGGGTTTGGTCATACCGGCGACCTGCTGGCCCAGGCGGTAGGAGATGTTTCCCAGGTGACAACATGCGCTGGACAGATGCCCTTCGGCGATATCCGCATTGAGGTCCTCGACCTTGCGGCTGCGCATGGCGCGGATGAAATTGCCGAAGTGGTCCGTGTCCATCTCGATGTCGGGAACAGCCAGATCTTCCGCCGTGTCCGAATCCTTCGGATAGAACTTGCCCCCCTTGATCGCTCCCTCCTCCAGATAGAACTCATTGCCGACGTTGGTCGGGTACTTTTTGCCGTCCAGGCCGGCCCGATCGACAAGGCCGATCACCTCGAACACCAGCAGCGGGCCGCCGAAATCCATGACGGTCAACTGGCAGTTGGGCGTCTGAGCCTGGTCGGTGAACGGCGGATGGCCCTCCGTCGAGTTCACCCAGCGGCCGCCCATGCTAATCACACTCTTGGGCAGAGTCGCACCGGGAATCGCCCAGCGGGCAATGTCCATCTGGTGAACGCCCTGGTTGCCGATCTCGCCGTTGCCGAAATCAAAAAACCAATGCCAGTTATAATGGACCAAGTTTTCATGGTATGGCGTTTCCTGTGCCGGGCCGAGCCAGAGGTTGTAGTCGAGATTCTCCGGCGGGTCCTGGATCGGTTTGAAGCCGATGCTCCATCGGCCGGACCCATTCTTGGACGCCGCGCCCTTGGAGACCAGCAGCTTGCCGTACTTGCCACTGGCGATCGCCGCCACCTGCCGGGCCCAGCTCTTGCTGGAGCGGCTCTGCGTGCCATGCTGCACGATCCTCTTGTACTTGCGGGCGGCCTCCACACACTTGCGTCCCTCGAAGGCGTTGTGACTGCACGGCTTCTCGACGTAGACGTCCTTGCCCGCCTGGCAGGCCCAGATCGTGCCCAGCGAGTGCCAATGGTTCGGCGTGGCGATGGAGATCGCGTCGATATTCTTGTCTTCGAGGAGCTTGCGGATATCGACGTATGTGTCTACTCTGTGCTCGTATTTCTTCTCGAACGCAGCGGCCTTGTCGCCCAGGACCTTGCGATCTACGTCGCAGAAAGCCGCGACCCGCACCCCCTCCATCTCCTCGAATGCACTGATGTGCGACCCGCCCCGGCCGTTGATTCCCACGACGGCGACCCGAATCTCATCGTTGGCCCCCAACACCCGTGACGACGGACTGACAACCGTCCTCTTGGACTCGTGACAGCCGGCCAGGGCCACACCCAGCCCGGCCGCGACCGATCCTCTCACGAACTGTCTGCGTGTGATGTGTGTCATCTTGTGCCTCCTTTGGATTGCATCATCAGGAAAGGTGCGCCCGCATTCACGATACGAACACCATGATCTGCCTCAGTCTGCATTCGCCTGCCACCGTCTTACCGCAAAACCATTTGACGACTCCCCTGCAGTGTAGCCGACCCGGCCCCCAATGGCAACCCCCGACTACGCCCGCCTCGAACGGCGTGGTTCGTAGTAACGCCGTAAGGCGTTTCGTCGCACGGCCGTCCCGGCCGTGAGTACCACGGGCATCTTGCCCGTGGCAATACAGAGGCAGAGCCTGCCCTCGCGCACGCGAGGGATGCCCCTGTACTCATGGGCGAGACGCCCATGCTACTATATGCCCTCGCGGGCACACTACGAACGAGCTGCCCCGGATCCTGCAGGCGCCAAGATCTCTTCATAAGCACTCGAACGAGCCGCACAGCGGCCCCATGCCGGATAAAACCCGTTTCTTCTGAACGCACTATTGACCCGTCCGCCAGATGGGGATATCATCTACCGCATATACAGGACATTGTCTGAATCGTCCCGAATATGAATCCTGCGTGGAAACGCCGCTTAGAACGTGTATGAAAAGGCGAGTCGTCGTAGCATGGGCATCTTGCCCATGAGTCGCAGGGCCATCCTGGCCCTGCCAAGACTGTCTTATCCTACGGGCGGGACGCCCGTGATACTCACGGGCAAGATGCCCGTGCTACTTTTCATACACGTTCTTACATGGTGAAATGGAGGATCTGAGATCATGCGAGCCACCCTTTCAAACTGCGTACTTGCCGCGGCGCTGTTATGGCTTGCCAGTCTCGCCTTCCTCGACGTTCGGATCGCAACCGTCGGCCTGGCTGCGGCCAAGCCACAGACTGCCGCCGATGCGCCCTATCTCTGCCACGGCGTACAGTTGCTCCTGGACGATTCCCTGATCCGCCAAAGCGACAACGTCGCCAGGGTGGTCAACAGGCCCCAGCGAGATTCGAGTCTGCCCAATCCGCTCATCACAGGCGACCAGGATCGTTGCTTTCAGCCGTTCTTCACCGTCCTTCGCGATCCGCAGACGAAGCGATTTCGCATCTGGTACGGCGCCTGGTATGACGACCAGCGAATCGACCGGTCGCACATCGCATACATGGAATCGCTCGACGGCATTCACTGGATTCGCCCGCATCGCGTATTGAAGGACCCCGCCACCATCCAGTTCGGGTCCGAGGTCCTGGATGAGGGGCCAGACTATTTCGACCCGAGCCAACGATACAAGTACGGCTACTGGTTCGACGGCGGGCTGTGCATCGCGGTTTCGCCCGATGGGCTGGACTTCCAGCCGCTCGTGGATCGCGTGGTCCTCAAGCACGACCATGACATCGACAATATCTCGTGGGACCCCATCCGCAAGTGCTACGTGGCGATTGTCTCCACCTACACGACCGACCCCGAATGGGAGGGCCAGCGACGAGTGACCAAGCAGAGCTTCAGCAGAGACTTAGTGAACTGGGCGGAACCTTGGTACGTGGTGCGGCCCGACAAGGACGAGGATCAGGGCATCACGCAGTTCTATGCGATGTCCGGCTTCCTCACTCGCGGGCCCCTGCGGATCGGCATGGTCAAGGTCTTGCGGGACGACCTCAAGGCGGACGAACCGCCGTTGGTCGATCCCCAGGCCTACGGGATCGGCTATACTGCTCTGGCATGGACGCGCGACGGGCGGCATTGGCATCGCGAGCCGGGGGCTTTCTTCGATCGCAATCCGCAGCCACAGACGTGGGACCGTGCCCACGCATGGATCGACGAGCAGCTCATTGTAGGCGACGAGGTCTATCTGTATTACGCCGGGTACAGGCAAGGACACAAGATGAACCGTTTTCGCGAGCGGCAGATCGGTCTCGTGAAGATGCCTTTGGATCGATACGTCGCCCGCCGGTCACTGGCGGGCGAAACCGGCCGGCTCTTGACGATCCCGCTTTGCGTGGGCGCGATCCACGGAGTCCTCGTCAACGCGGACGCATCAAAGGGAACGCTCAGAGTGCAGGTCCGCAACGATCGAGGCGACGTGATCGAAGGGTTGTCTTTCGCTGATTGCGCCAACGTCGCACGCGACGGCACGAGACTGCCGATCCGTTGGACAAACGAGCAAGAAACGGCCAACAGATTCGCCGAACTCCAAGACAAAAAAATCAGCCTCGAATTCGAATTGAAAGACGCGAGCCTGTTCGCCTTCGAGTTCCTGGAGTAGCGGGAAACAAGATGGCCTTTGGGGACCCGACCTTACTGTTTCTTCCCCCCCTTTTCTTGAATACTCTATTGACGCATCCGACCGATGGGGATATCATCTACCGTATATATAGGAGAGTGCGGATGTCGCGACGGTGCGAGACAGAGTGTTTCAGCAGGGTGCTTATAGCACAGGTTGCTGCCCCCACAAGCAGCGCGCGCGACCATTCCGCGAGGTATGCCCACGCAGGCGGCCCAGCCCCTGAGCGAGCAGGCGGTTCTGAATCAGATCGAAGAGAGGTTGGGCCGCGTGGTCCAGCCCGCCAAACACCGCCCCAATCCGAAACACGGAGGGAATCAAGTATGTTCCCCCGGAACTTCCGCTATCTGTTCCTGTCCTCCCATAACGGGACAGAGACTACAGCACTGAGGCAGCGGGACTGCGACTGTGCGGCGGAGGGAAATGAGCTTGCCTTGCCGCTGGTGGAGAGTATTATTGGATACACTGGTTGACAAGGAAGAAAGGTTGGGCAGTACGGGGTGAGCAACACGGTGAAAAACAAGCCAAGTGAGCAAGGGCGGGTTTTCGACGAACCTTCTGCCGAGCACCCACTGCAGGTTCTGCATGGAGATACGCGAGACACCATTCGGAGCCTTCCTGACAACACATTTCATTGCGTTGTAACCTCACCGCCGTATTGGGGCGTTCGGGACTACGGGGTTGCCGAGCAGATCGGTGCCGAGCCTGATCTAAATGACTATATCCGGAATCTGGTAGCAGTGTTCTCGGAGGTCCGAAGGGTTCTGCACTCGGAGGGGACGTTCTGGTTGAACATAGGAAACACGTACACATCTGGTGGACGGAAGTGGCGCCAGGCGGATTCGAAGAACAAGGGGCGTGCGATGTCTTACCGGCCTCCCACTCCGGAAGGGCTCAAGAAAAAGGACCTGATTGGAGTGGCGTGGATGCTGGCGATGGCGTGCCAGCAAGAAGGTTGGTATCTTCGGAATGACATCATCTGGTACAAACCCAATTGTCAGCCCGAGAGCGTGAAAGACAGATTCACTGTATCCCATGAGTATCTCTTCATGTTCAGCAAGTCTGAACGGTATTTTTTCAACCAGGATGCGATCCTGGAGCCAGCATTGAATGGAAACGGCTTGAAGAACAAGAGAACGGTGTGGTCGATCAATACCGAGCCATATCCCGAAGCCCACTTCGCAGTCTTTCCACGGGCACTCATACGTCCCTGTGTCCTTGCTGCGACCAAGGAAAACGATCTTATACTTGACCCATTCTATGGCAGTGGCACTGTCGGCGTGGTCGCGAAGGAATTGCGGCGAAGGTGTGTCGGGATAGAAATAAAGCGTGATTACGTTGAGATGGCAAAGAGAAGAACGAGAGCCGTCCAGCAACCCCTCATACTGGGCGGGTGACAAACTCCCAAGTGGCGTGTAGCTTGCAGTGGCACATTCTCAGGTTCTTGATTTGCAGCTTCCTTTCTGTTCCACCGTCGAAATATAGCTGGTACATTTCTTGACCTTTAGAGTCGCGAACATGACAATACCCTGGTTTCGGGTATTGCTTGCTCTTCGACTTCATCTCAAGTTCCCCATCGATCGCCAAAACCATGAGAGACTTCGGTATTTCCACAAGTTCGTATCGCCATTGTGGCGCCCTTGCCAAGCATCGCAGGCTGAGGATGCGTTTGTACTGTTTCAGGTGTGCGAGAGACAGATTGCGGAGTCCTACCAGATCTTTGGGATCGTCGCCCCATTGTCCCTTGCCGAGTTCCATGAACTTACTTATCCAGATCACGTCTGGCCGGATTTCGCGGTTGGCCTGCGTCTTCAATGATACCTTGAGCCCATCAATCGATATGTCGTGACCAGGATTTCCCCGTGGTGCCAAGGACACTTTATGATGGCTCAGCGTCAAGACTTTCAACAGTAGGTACTCGAATCGGTCTTTCGAAAGCGGCTCGGCTGAAGAACTGTGATGGATTTGCAGTGCGTCACCAAAGCTACGTGCCGCAGTCTCGTCAATGAGGTCGGAGGAATGTACCGTGCATTTGCACGGATTGCTGAGTACCTGGATCGCGTCCGCCAACCATTGAAGCTGACCATCTGTGAGTTGGGGAATGACCGATAGGATTCCGTCGATGCGTTGCTTTCTTTTGTCCGCCATACCTGCCCGCTTTGGCTCTTCCGATAATCATACCGCTTCACTTCGCTACGTTCCTTCCCCTTATCGGCAGGAATGGCCAGATAATTGCACGTATTCTGTCTCATGTGGGAAAATCAGGAGCGATGTGCTGAGAGCGTTCCAGGCGAAGCTGGGGTCGCAACCGTACACATCTTCACTTTCGCAGGCGGATAATGGAGACACATAGGAATGGCGGTCGCTCGGGAGCAGGGCTTGTGGCGGTCAAACAAGCCCTGCGGCTCGTTTGGCGGATTCAACCGTGTTGTAGAGGAGCATGGTGATGGTCATCGGGCCGACACCGCCGGGGACGGGGGTGATGAGCGAGGCCTTCTCTTTGACCGCGTCGAAGTCCACGTCGCCGACGAGTCGAAAGCCCTGGCGCTTCGTGGCATCCTCCACGCGCGTGACGCCCACATCGATGACGACCGCGCCTTCGCGGACCATGTCCGCGGTGATGGTCCTGGGCTGGCCCGCCGCAGCCACGAGGATATCCGCCTGGCGGGTGTGGTGGGCGAGGTCTTTCGTTCGCGTGTGACAGATGGTGACTGTCGCGTTGCCGGTCGCGCTCTTCTGGATCAGCATGTTGGCTAGCGGCCTGCCCACGAGGTTGCTTCGCCCGACGATCACGACGTGCGATCCTTCAATTCTCACGCCGGTCCGCAGGAGCAGTTGCAGCACGCCGTGGGGGGTACACGACAGGAACGCCTTCTGGCCCGTGACCATCTTGCCGACGCTGACTGGGTGAATCCCGTCCACGTCCTTGGCGGGATCGATGGCAAAGATCACTTCGGATTCCTTCAGATGCTTCGGCAAGGGCAGTTGGACCAGGATGCCGTGGATCCTGGGGTCTTTGTTGAGCCGGCCGATCAGCCTGACCAGGTCCGCTTGGGAGGTCTCGGCCGGCAGGTGGTTGTGGTCCGAATATATCCCGACCTCGCCGCACGCGCGTTCCTTGCCTGTGACGTAGGACACGGACGCGGGATCGTCGCCGACCAGGATGACACCCAACCCGGGCGTGATGCCCCGTTCCTTGAGCCTTGAGACCTCGTCCTTGAGTTCGGCCCGGATGCCGGCCGCCACCTGTTTGCCGTCGATGATTTGCGCCGCCATTTCACTCCATTTACGATTACCTATTAGCTATTTACTATTGAGCGACACCGTTTCCCTCGTCGCGTCCCAATAGTAAATCGTCAATCGCAAATCGTCAATTAAAACAGTCCCCTGACCTTGCCTGTATCGACGTCCACGTCGATCCGGCGGAAGGCCGGGTCGGAGCCCGTGCCGGGCATGAGCTTAATCGCTCCGGCTACCGGGACGACGAACCCCGCGCCCTTGTAGACGAGGACATCGTTGATCGGCAGGGTCCAGCCTTTGGGCCGGCCTTTGAGATTGGGGTCGTGAGAGAGGCTCTGCTGCGTTTTGGCCATACAGGTGCCCAGACTGGTGCCGAGAGATTCCTCTTCGAGTCGTTTAGCCTTCTCCAGGGCCCCATCCGTGTAGGTCACGCCGTCGGCCCCATAGATCTCCCTGGCGATCAGCTCGATTCGCTTCCGCAGAGGCATCTTCAGATCGTAAAGGAACTGGAAATCGTTCTTCTCCTTGCAGGTTTCTATCACGGCCTCGGCCAACTCGATCGCGCCTTCGCCGCCCTTGAGCCAGTGATCGGATGTCACGGCCCTGGCCCCGTTCGACTCGGCGATCCGTCGCACAACGGCAATCTCGGCGTCCGTGTCGGTCTTGAACCGGTTGAGACAGACAACCGGTTGCACGCCGCTTCTTCGGACGATGTCGATGTGGGCGAGGAGGTTCTCGCACCCCTTTTCCACAAGCCCGAGATTCTCGCTCGTATACACCGAATCGAGCGGCACGCCCGGCTTGACGGGTGGCCCGCCGCCGTGCGTCTTGAGGGCGCGGACCGTCGCCACGATAACCACCGTATCCGGCTTGAGGCCCGACATCCGGCACTTGAGGTTCCAGAACTTTTCGTAACCGATGTCCGAGGCAAAACCGCTCTCTGTGATGTGATAGTCCGCCAGCTTTGCGCCGAGCCGGTCGGCGATGATCGAGCTTTGCCCGATGGCGATATTGGCAAACGGCCCCGCGTGGACGAACACGGGCTGCCCCTCGATGGTCTGCACGAGGTTCGGGTTGATGGCGTCGAGCAGCCAGGCCGTCATGGCGCCATCGACCTGGAGGTCAGCCGTCGTGACCTCTTTGCCGCTTCGGCTGTAGGCCACGACCATCCGGCCGATCCGCTCTCGCAGGTCTTTCAGATCTCGCGCAACGGCCAGAATCGCCATCACCTCGCTGGCGACGGTCATTCGGAAGGCCGAATCCATCTCGAAGCCGTCCATCTTCTCGCCCAGACCGATGCGGATGTTTCGCAGAGACTGCGCGCAGAAGTCGATCGCCCATCCGATCTGGACGCGACTCGGGTCGATGTCGAGGCGTTTGAGGTTGCTCCTGGCCAGCCGGGCGTCGTCATAGTTGCGCTCGTGCTGCATCCTCGCGGTCAGGGCGACCATGGCGAGATTGTGCGCGTTCGTCACGCAGTCGAGATCGCCCGTCAGGCGGATGGAGATGGGCGTCAGCGGCACGCATTGGGCCAGCCCACCACCGGCGGCGGAGCCTTTGATATTGAACGTCGGCGCGCTGCTCGGCTGGCGGATGGCCCCGCAAACTCGCTTGCCGAGCCGCCCGAGTCCCTGGATCAGCCCTATGGTCGTGGTCGTCTTGCCTTCGCCCAACGGCGTGGGGGTGATCGCCGTCACATCGACGTACTTGGCGGTCGGAGCGCCGTCCCGTCTCGCCAGAACCTTCTGGTAGTCCACCTTCGCGAGCTTGTTGCCATAGGGGATCAGTTCATCATCGCGCAGGCCCAACTCGCCGGCGAGCCGCTGAATCGGCTTCATGCGTTCCTCAGCCGCCTCGGCGATCTGCCAGTCCTGCATCACACGGGGATCAAGATTCATCAGCCCTAACCTGTCTTCAGAACCATGGTTATCTCGGAACACACGATGAGACTATTATCACTGAAGACGAGCAAAATGAGTAACCCCGCCAAGCTGAGTTTTGTCACTATTTTGCTGTTTGGGCCAATCTCCGGCAGAAAAACGCGGTAAGGGCGCCGACAACGGGACCGGCTTCTGTGGACATACCCTCCCCTTTTGCCCCTTGTCGAAGCTCGAGGCTACACGCACTTCGGACTTCAAACCTCACACTTCAAACTTGCAGGAAGAAACGCCCTACGGCGCCACTACGAGCGATCAGAGGACGATCTGTTCCTTCTGAGGGTCGAAGCGGGCGACCTTGCCCTGCGTCAGGCCGAGCATACCCATCTGCAAGGGGGTCTGAACCCAGTATGCCAGGTCCATGGGGCTTTGCGTCTCCTTCTTTCCCGCCCGGCAGCAGGCCAGGAAGCCCTTCCAGAAACCCGTGAAATCCTCGCCGTGCTCGATGGCGAACTTCTGTGGCTTCTTGTTCGAGCCGTCGGCGGGCACGAAGACGATCTCATTGCCCTGGATGGTCAGGCTTCCGTCCCAGCCGCGGATGATCGGGATTCGCCCGGGGGCGCCGCGAAAACCGGTGCCCGTGTTGTCGTTGCCCTGCGTGCCGAGAACCGCAACGGTAATGCCCTCGGGATAGTCGATGAGCACGTTGAACGTGTCGGGAATCTCCCGCTCCTGGTAGCGGAACTTGCCACCGGTAGCGACCACGGTGCTCGGCATCTTGACGCCCAAGATGTACAGCACCGGAGTAAGGCTGTGCGGGAACAGGTCCGTGGAGGGCCCGCCGGCATAGTCCTCGTACATCCGCCACCGGAAGAACCGGCTCACATCGAAGGGCTTCTTCGGCATATCGCCCAGGAACGCCTCCCAATTGAGGTCCGGGCCGGGCTTGGCATTGGGATCGTCGATGGGCATTCCACGCTCGCCCCAGTCGCCGACGCGGAAATACCCGCACTCGGCGTGGATGGGTTTGCCGATCAGGCCGTCCACCACGAGCTTTCGCATCTGATGCCAGACGGTGTCCGCCATGCCCTGTGTGCCAAGCTGCATGACGCACCTCGACTCGCGGGCCACATGGGCCAGTCTCTTGGTTAGCTCGAACTGCCGCCAGTGGGTGACGGGCTTCTCGCAGTAGACGTGCTTGCCCGCCTGGAGAGCATCGATAGCCTGATAGCCATGCAGATGGTCCGGCGTGGCGATGCAAACCACGTCCACATTGGGATCGGCCAGCAGCTCGCGGTGGTCCATATATGCCTTGCCGCCGTAGCCATCGACCCGCTGCATCAGCCGGGGTCGATACACGTCGCAAGCCGCAACGATCTCGATGGGCTCCTTCGCCTGCGTCTTAAGCCAGTGCAAGGCCTGGAAATGCGCCCCGCTCCGCCCGCCGCAGCCGATGAAGCCGATACCAAGCCGTTCGTTGGCACCCTTCACTGTCGATGTGCTCGACGATGTGATGACCATCCCAGCCGCAGCGATGCCCCCTGCCTTCCGCAAAAACTGCCGCCGGCCAAACCGATTTCCACCAACAGACCCAGTTCTACTTGCCATTCTGCTCTGCTCCTTCCGGTGACTGGAACTTGCCCATAGTCATTTGTGAACCGCCAGCTATGGCCGGCGAGTAATCGTTTGTGAACCATCGATATGCGTCGTTGACCCGACCCTTGTCGACCCTGCCATCCCACGCGACGACGGCATATCGCAGCGACAGCGGCTTCCCCAACGATATGGTCAGCGGCTTCTCGTGGAGGGCCAACGTCGCCGACAGGTACGCGAAGGGCTTGGCCATCATAAACCACGTCGTCGGATGGCGGAGATTAGCCGGATGTCCAAACATGGCCACGGTCACCGGCTTGCCATCGACTGCCGCCGTATATGCACACCAGTCGGATTGGACGAGTTTCTCCTCGCCGCGAAAAATCGTCCCCTCCGTGCCGTCTGCATTGAAGAATTCCCCTCCATCCATGGACCGCACGAACCTCATGCCCAGTCCGTAGTAGTGAGACCCCGCCACGGTTACGGACTGCTTGTTCTTCGGAACAGCCAGGTCGCTTCGCCAGGTCACCATGGTTGCCCCCAGCTTCTCGGCCCGGCACACCTCGATCGTGCGCACCTCACTCAATTCGCTTTGCCGGGCGGCAGCGTTCACCCAGGCCGGCGTCACGCAAAAGCCGGCGCCCGGTCCGCCCCCATGTGCGGCGATCATCACACTCGTGGCATCCCCACGCTGCGACTGCCGGCCGCTCGTCGGTGTTTCCTCCCAGAAATTCACGCCGTCGACGCCCACCGCAAACATCAAGCCGCGGTGATGCACATGATCCGACGGCGAATCGAGCAGCAGGTTCAGACCGACGGGCGTGAACAGCTCCTTGACGTACGGTTTGAACGTGACATCGCCGTAGCGATACTGGAGCACAGGGGACCTGCCAGCCTGTATCCAGACGCTGTTGGCATCCACCGTGACCTGAAGCGGTTTCTGTGCCTGCACCGGCTGCAAGCAAACGAATACGATCACCGCTACGATGAGTAGCACGCTCATTCTGCTCATGTGTCCACCTTCATTTCATAGCATGGGCATCTCGCCCATGAGTAGCACGGCCGTCCCGGCCGTGATACGTTACACAAACTGCCTCAGGTGCTTGATGCTCCGTTCGGCCTGCTCGATGGTGCCGCACTCGACGCTGAAGACGATGTCGCGCGGGACCTTCCTGCAGATCGCCACGACCTTCTTCCAATCGACCACGCCCTCGCCGCACGCGCAACCGGCCGGAGTCCCCGTAACTTTGCCCCGCTCATCTTCTGATTGCTGGATCGAGATGTCCTTGGCGTGCAGGTGCACGAGCCGGTCCTTGACGTGTTCGAGCCACACCAGCGGGTCCTTGCCGCACAGGTAGCTGTTGCCCGTATCGAAGTTGATCCCAATGGCGGGCGAATCGACGAGATTGTAGATTCGATCCAGGCCTTCGGGCGTTTTGCTGTATTGCTGGTGAGGCTCCAGGCCGATCAGGATGCCCCGGTTTTCCGCAAACGCGGCTGCTTCCGCCAGCACATAGCGCATCAGGACGAAATCCTCATCCTCCGTCGTCCAACTCGGCTTGGGCCCCTCGTCGGTGTTGACCACCAGCGCGCCGCATTCGGCCGCGAAACGAATCGCCTGCTTGAGGTAATTGCCGCTGATATCCGGCTTGCACAGTGGCGTGTGCGCGGAAAGACCCGAGATTTTCACGCCCGCCTTCTCGCACAGGCGCTTGATCCGAATCGGGTCCTCCCACATCGAGATCGTCGCGAAATAACCCGCCTCGCTCATCAGCTCCCGGCCGAGATGTACCCACGGCTCAACGTATTCGTAGCCCAACTCGGCCGCCTTCTCGACGCCCCACTCGAACGACTTGTCCGCATGCCGCACATATTCCAGATTCACTCCCAGATGCACATTCCCCATGTCTGTACCCTTCCGTTATTTCCTGTTGTCGTCTGTACGTCAGGCCTTCACGTCTGATACGAACTCTCACTGACCTCTGACGCTGTCCGGCTATCCTACAGCATTTTCCTGACATGGGAAAGAGCATCTGATCCATGTTCTCCGCTCTGCAGGAGTCAATTTGTCAGTAAAAGCTGTTATTTCCGCTGGTCACCCTCGGCTCGGTCGTATCGTACCAGTCATTCATAAGGTCCACATTGTATTCTGCACGGCTCTTCCATTCAACGTGTCCGTCGCCGAAGCATCGGTTGAGTCCGGTAATGGCGGGCGGACCCGTGTCCATGAAGCTCCAGTTGAACAGGGCTGGGTCCCTATGTACGGAGGCACCTCCTTTGCCGTGATTGTAGAGATAGCCGCCGGTGCCGCGCAGCCGAAAACAGGCATCGGCGACGAGCACGCGATCCCCGACGAGGTTCTTCTCGGTGAGTTGCTCCGGATGTGTGATTTTGTCGCGGTACTTGTCCATCCTTGCCCAGTAGGCGTACTCCGTAACAATGAACTCGGCCTGATCCCAGTGCTCGTGGGTCATCCAATAGTAATCCATCTTGTTGGCGGGACACAGCCAGGCGTCGCCGAGGTCGCGATTGGAATAATCGAAACCCGGCATGTAGGGTCCGAACGCAGGCAAGTTGAACTCGTCCGAGTGGACCTTGGCCTTGCTCTCCGTTGCCCAGGAAATGATCCCCTCGGGTCCATTTCCCCATGTGTTGGTCGTCTTCAGCAGGTGTCCGTCGTTCTCGCCAACGTAGGTGGCAGTCGCGATGCCCCATTGCCTGAGGTTGGAGCAGCATGCCACCCGCCGCGCTTGGTCCCTGGCGGCTTTCAGGCACGGCAACAATATGCCCATCAGGACCGTAATGACGGAAATCACCACGAGCAGCTCGATCAGCGTGAATCCACGTCGCAGCCGAAGCGAGGCGACGCTCGCGGAAAAGAATCGTACTCGTCTGTGAACTCTCATTCAACCACCTCGTCGTTTTCCGATGTCCGTCATTCACAACATCTCCGATCGCACCGTTGTTCCCAACCACGGCCACTCACATGACATGAGTGTACCATTCTCGGCGCGCGAGGTCTTTCGAAGTGGAACAGTGAAGTATTTTGTAAATCGCACCCGGCGCAGAAACAGATCAGAATTCATGCCGTTCTCTGTGCGGCTGTGCAGTGTCGATGAGGAGGAACCGACTTCCTGGCGCGTGCTGTCTGCCTCGCCGCATTGCTCGTTACCCGCGCTGCCGGTAGTCACGCGGCGTACACCCATGAAAACGATGAAATACGGTCGAGAAATATTGGCTGGAGGAAAAACCACACGCATACGCAATGTCCGTCACGCTCATCCCCGGTTGGTCCTCCAACATGCGGGCGGCCTCTTGGACTCGACAGTAATTGAGGTAATGCATTGGGGCCATGTTCGTCAAACGCCGGCAATGGTGAACGAAATACGTCGTGCCCAAACCACAGGAATCAGCCATCAACTTGAGAGTCCATTCGTGCTGTAGATTCTTCTTCATGTCAGCCAGGAACAACTCCACCGTACGAGCCGTACTCGTCAGGGAGGGATTCAGTTTCGTGGGACACTGCCTGACCAACTCCAACACGAGTACGAGAATCTCGTTGAGATAGACTGTGATACGGGAGATATCCGCGGTGTCGCCCGCTACTTCCACGGCCTTGCCGATTCTTCCGAAACAGCGACGAATCTCCGGCGTGCCCTGCCAGACAGGACGCTCGTTGTGTCGCAAGTGTGTGGTCAGCTCGTTCAGGTCTTCCGGGGCGAGCACCACCCAAGCTGGCCATTTCCAGTCCTGATTGGGACGCCGTACACCCAAGTCGAGGATCACCCAATGGAGCCTGCTGGAACCGATATACGGCTGTCCAACACGGTGCGGCTGCCAGGGACGCGTGATCGTCAGATCATTCGGCTGCAACAGATAGTGCTGGTCCTCGACGGTAAAGGGCAAATTGCCCGTCTCCAGGAACGTCAGTTCGATACCTTCGTTGCGATGAAAGTCCAGACCCCATTGCTGTTCGCCCACGGCATCCCAGTACCCCACGGTACACAGTCCCGGCAGGACCATATCAGGCAAGGGCCGGCCGGGGTAACTGCCGTGCACGAATGCTTCGAGTCGAACCTGTCCGGCTTGCACGGCCTCGACCAAGGGCAGACACGTATCGGCCTGATACGTCTTGCCATGATCCTTGTAGATGGGCGGAAGCTTGGAGGCCATCGCGCGACTCCCGGCATATCTAAAATCGTTCACTGAACCAGATCGAACGCAAGTTCCCATCAATTCCGATAGATTGATTTATGTACTCGCAGGAGTTCGCAATGTCAAAGGGTCAGCGGTTCATTTTTTGGTCACTGGTCCATTTTGAACTTCGCATAAAGGGCCCAGGGAGATAGAGTCCGCATCAAGTGAAGGTCGGCTCGCATGGGGATAGCCGGTCTTCGCTTCGGCGGGGAAGGAGGTGACGTTATGAGCTACGCCCAGCCGTCTTTCTGACGGCCGCTGCAACGGTGTCTGGTCGAGTGCGTCCCTTGCACATCTACAACTACAACACGGCGGCCGGCGCACACAAAGCGGATACGCATCGAGGCATGTGGCCAAGATGCGAGGGTGGACTTTTCTGGTAAGGAGGTATGGCAATGAATAACGAGCGACTTCTTGTGTCAATGGTGCTGCTGGTGACTCTGTTTGCCGGGGCCGCCTGGGCGGACCTCACCGCCAACCTTGTTGGATACTGGGCATTCGAGGAGGGATCCGGCGCCGTCGCTGCGGATTCCAGCGGCAATGGCAACGACGGCGAGATTATGGGCACCGAATGGGTTGACGGTACGGTCGGCTCCTTCGCCCTGGAATTCAACGCAACCACGGACGATTACGTCTGGATCGGCAAGTATGAGCCCAAGGTGGAGAAGACCGTGACCGTGGCCCTGTGGGCCTACGCTCGGTCCAGGCCGCAATGGGCCAGTCTGGTCAAGAATTGGGGGTCGAGTGACAGCGGCGCCTTCCATTTCGGTTTGGGCAAAGAGACCGCCGGCATGTTGGATGTATACATCTCACAGTCGGACGGAACCGCGATCGAAGTCAATCACGGCGAGCTGTTCCCGCTGGACGACTGGCATCACTGTGCGTTCACCGCAGACGGCAGCAAGGTAAAGCTGTATCTCGACGGCGAAGAGGTCGCCAGCGGAGCCTATGACGGCACCCTGAAGACAAGCTTTCCCTACCTGGCTATCGGGGCCAAACCCAATGAGAGCGGAACGGTTGTATCCGGATGGGGGTATTGGGACGGCTTTATGGACGACGTGCGCATTTACAGCGTCGGCCTGACAGCAGGAGAGATTCAGCAGGTGATGAAGTTCGAGCCCCATCCGTTGGCCAAGGCCCCCAATCCCGAGGATGGCTCAATGGTCGATCACACTTCGACCACGCTGACGTGGCGCGCAGGAGATCTTGCGGCCTCGCACGCGGTCTATCTCAGCGACAACTTCGAAGACGTCAACGAGGGTCTGGTGGAACCCGTGACAACGACAGAAAACTCATTGAAAGTCGGGACGACGGCGCCGTATGCAGCAGGGCTGACGCCCGGCCAGACATACTACTGGCGCGTCGACGAGGTCAATGAAGCCCATTCCGACAGTCCCTGGACAGGCAACATCTGGAGCTTCCAGGTTCGGCCGGCAATTGCCTGGAGTCCCTCTCCCCCCGACGGGAGCACCTACGCACCTTTGAATCAGGATTTGGTCTGGAAGAACGGAATCAATGCCCTGTTCCATGTCGTTTATTTCGGCGAGACGTTCGACGAGATGAATGACGCCGCCGACGGGGACAACATGGTCACCGATGAAGCGTTCGACCCCGGCACTCTCGAACCAAACCGGACGTACTACTGGCGCGTCGATGAGTGTGTCGGTTGGACCACGATTCGCAGGGGGGACGTCTGGAGTTTCACGACGTTACCCGATATCGCACCGGTGGGTGATCCCAATCTGCTGCTCTGGTGGGCGTCGGACGAGGGGCTCGGCAGTGTGACTGCCGTCGACTGGTCCGGTCACGGCTATCACAGCTCGCTGGCCAACGGGCCCGAATGGATTGCGGGCGGATACGACGGCGACGCCCTGCAATTCGACGGCAAGGACGACTATCTCTACGCAAATCTGGCTCCGGCCATGCCCAGTCAGACGGTTTCCGCATGGGTCAGGGTGGACAGAATCCCCGCTTCCATTCTGGGTTGGACCAACTCTCTGCCCACAGGCGGCGCGCACGACCGTGAACTATATGTCGGCGCCGACGGATTGGTGCGATGGCGCATCTGGTGCAAGGACAACAGCAACAACATCGTCACCTCCTCGCAGGCGGTGAAGAAAGGACAGTGGCACCATCTCGCCGTGCTGTACACGGAGCAAGGTACAACCGAGCTCTACCTGGACGGTGTTTCGCAGGGCTATAACAACACCAGCACCATGTACACCGGCTATACCTCTCCCCACCTGACCGTGGGAATTGACCCAACGCAAGCGCGATACCTCGCGGGCGCAGTCGGTGACGTACGCGTGTACGACAAGGCCCTGTCGGAGGACGAGATTGCGGAGATCATGCGCGACGATCCGCTGCGGGCCGGGAGCCCGGAACCGGGTCCTGACACGGTAGTCTCCGTTCAGGACGCGGAAGCCCTCTCCTGGAGCGCAGGCGACACAGCGGTCTCCCATGACGTGTATTTCGGCGCCGACTATCAGGCCGTGGCCGATGCCGATCCGAACTCGGCCGAATACCAGGGCAACCAGTCCGGCACGAGCTTCTCTTTGACCGGTCTGGTCGAATTCGGCGGCGGCGACTACTACTGGCGAATCGACGAGGTGGAAGCCGACGGAACGGTCCGGCCGGGATGCGTTTGGAAGTTCACCGTGCCGGATTATCTGATCGTGGATGACTTCGAGAGCTACACGAGCAGCTTGGGCGGGGCTATCTACGAGACGTGGATCGACGGGCTTGGTTTCGAAGTGCCGGAACCGGGCAGCCCGGGCAACGGCACCGGCTCCCTGGTCGGCCATGACATTTGGACCGGCGGCTACACGAACCTCATGGAGACGAATAACGTCTACGCCGGGTTCCAGGCCATGCCGATCTACTACGACAACACCGCCGGTCTCGGATACGCCGAGGTCGAGCGCACGTTCTCACCGGCGCAGAACTGGACCGCCGAAGGTGTAACCACACTGGTCGTCCCCTTCCGCGGCACCGCCACCAACACCGGCCAATTGTACATCAAGATCAATGGAACCCAGGTGTCATACAGTGGCGATACGGCCGGCGTTGCGAGCAAGAAATGGATCGCGTGGAAGATCGACCTTGCCTCAATCGGTGTGAACGTGAAGAAAGTCACGACCATGACCATCGGTATCGACGGCGGAGAAACAGGCGTCCTGTACCTTGACGACATCCGTTTGACCAAACCCTGAAACCTTTACAGCACAGAAGGGCAATGTAGATCGAACGGATAGAAACTCCGGTACGAACAAGGGCTGCGACCACCACATCGCAGCCCTTCTTTTTCCTGGGCAAAAGCCGCGTTCAGCTTTGACGTCTTGTCCATCACAACGGCGTGTGTACGCGTTCCGTGAGAACAGGCAATAGTTTCAGGCTCAGAAACAGCAGCGACAGGGCCGCGATGACCCACATCGCCCCGTGGACATCCTTGTATCGGCCCAGAACGATTTTCAGAACGGCATAAGAGACGAATCCAAGCGCCAGGCCCATGCTGATCTGGTAACTCACGGAGATCATGACCACGATGACAAGCGAAGGAATCAGTTCGTCCGCCTTGCGGAAGTTGATCTTGCGGGCTTCCTTCATCATGAAATAGCCGACAACAATCAGCGCCGGCGCCGTCGCGTAGCTGGGCACAATGGCAATCACAGGCATGAAGAGCATCGCCACGAGGAACAGGATTCCGGTGACCAAGGAGGTCAGGCCCGTCCGTCCCCCTTGCTCGATCCCGGCGGCGGATTCCACGTAGGACGTCGTGGTCGAAGTCCCCAGCAGGGCGCCCACCATCGTGGCGACGGCGTCGATCCCGAGCAGGCGGTCGAGGGCGCGAATCTGGCCGCGTTCGTCCCGCATGCCCGCCTTCTCACAGCAGGCGACGAGCGTGCCGATGCTGTCGAACAGATCAATGAACATAAGGGTGAAAATGCTGCCCCAGAGGCTGATCTTCATCGCCCCGACGACGTCCAGGTGCAGAGCGAGCTTGCCCACGGGCCAGTCCAGAGAAACCCAGCCGGCGGGCCTGGCCACGTGGCCGAACAAGGCGCCGACCATCGTGGCGAAGAAAATGCCGATCAGGAGAGAGCCGGTGACGCGCAGGGCCCCAAGCACGATCATCACCACAAGTCCCAGCAGGCCGATCCAGACGGTCGTTTTCCCGAGATCGCCCAGCGTGAACAGGGTTTTCTCGTCGCGCAAGACCAGTCCGAGGTTGCCCAGACCGATGAACGCGATGAACAGGCCGATGCCCACGGCAATGGCGGAGATCAACCCCGGCGGGATCGCCTCGACGAGCTTTTTCCGCAGGCCGATCATCGTCAGAATCAGGAAGAACAGGCCCGAGATGAACACCGCCCCCAGCGCCGTCTGCCAGGCAATCTGCTCCTTCACGACGAGACTGTAGGCGAAGAAGCTGTTGAGTCCCATCCCGGGGGCCATGGCGATGGGGGCATTGCCGAAGACGCCCGCCGCAATCGTCGAAATCGCGCTGACGATGCACGTCACCGCAATCAGGGCGTTCTTGTCCATCCCCGCGTCGCTCAGGATGTTCGGGTTCACGAAGATGATGTACGCCATGGTCAGAAAGGTCGTGACTCCCGCCACCGTCTCGATCTTCAGACTCGTGCGATGTCTCTCGAACTCAAAGTAGTTGCCCAACATTGCGTCCCCTCACCTATGGTCCCAGGCTCTCCAGGATCGCCGCGACGAGCTTGGCGGAGTTTCTCGCAGCCAAGGCGTAGAACTTCTGCTTGTCCACGACGGCGCTCTCATCGGCCTTATCGGCGATACTGCGAATCACCAGACCGGCAACACTACGCTGATAGCACACCTGCGCCACGGCCGCTCCCTCCATATCCACGGCGTCGGCATCAAACTTGTCCGCCAGCTCCGCGCATTTCTTCTTCGACGCCACGAAGGTGTCCCCCGTGACGACCGTTCCAACAACAATCCGCGGGGGCCGCCGGCCGTTGCGGTGGGCAATCGAATCGAAGGTCGTCTTGTGGGTCGCCTGCTCGGCGGCGACGAGCAGATCCGGGTCGGCCGCAAAAAAGGTGGGGTTCGTGTCTCCCGTCAGGCGGCTCTTCACGCCGCCGGGCTCGATGCCCTCGGACCAGTAAGACCCCATGTCATGGTGGGCGGTCCGTCCGGCAATCACGATATCGCCCGGCTCCAAGTTCGGATCGACCGCGCCGGCAATCCCCGTGAAAACCACCTTCGCAGGCTTGAAGTGCTCAATCAGCAGCGTCGCAACCATCGCGGCATTGACCTTGCCCACCCCCGTCCAGGCGACCACAACGGGCTTGCCCGCAGTCCGGCCGGATATGAACATGATGCCTTCGATCTCGCAGGATATGGCGTCCGCCAGCTTGCCCTCAAGCTCCATCACATCCTGGCCGTAGACGCCCAGAACGGCCACCGGCCCGAAGGAGGCGCCCCGCGAGGACACTGAGGTACAGGACGCGGCCAGGGCAATCAACGCCACACAGGCAATCGTTGCAAAAAGGTGCCGGTTCATGACCACGTCTGCTCCAACCGTACAGTCCATTGGCATTCGAATGCGAGCGAGAGGAGTCGAACCTCCACGTCCTTTCGGACACAAGGTCCTAAGCCTTGCGCGTCTGCCGGTTCCGCCACGCTCGCAGCGAGCGGCCATGTCCATCCTGTCGCGAGGACAGCCGGCCTTCCCAGGCCGATGTCATTATGCCCCGCCCGCCGGCTTCTGGCAACGGAAATCCGACCGAGAGGGAGCCCACGATGGACGCCACGAACATCGTGGACGAAATGGACGCAATGGACGACCAGAAGCCGAGGGATAGGCCCACATCGTCCACACTGTCCATGACGTCCATGTCGTCCACGAAACGCATCTTCAGACAATCGGGACTGCGGCCCAGTCACCCCCGCAGCAGCGGCTCGGGGTCTTCTTCCCGCGGGAGCTCGGGCGGCTCTTCTTTCGAGATCTTCTCGATACGCTTCTCGGCCTTCTGGAGGATGTCCCGGCACTGCTTGATCAGGGCCATCCCCTTCTCGTACTGATCGAGACTGTCCTGTAGCGGGATCTGCCCCTGCTCGATCCGGGTCACGATCTCCTTGAGCTGCTGAATCGCCTGCTCGAAAGTGAGTTTCGTGGTCTCGTCCTTCTGCTTGCGTTCGGTCATCGAAGTATGCCCCCACAATCCCCTTGTGTTGTCTTCGTTACCCTACTCTCGACCCGATGCTCATTGGCCAACTCGGTCACGATCAGATCGTCGATCTGCACGTCGTCTGCCGTTCGCACGACGCGACCGGCGCGGCGGTTTAGCGTGATGCTGTAGCCGCGATTGAGGACCGACCTGGGATTCAGCCCGGCCAGGCGGTTCTCCTGCGCGGTGATCTGGAGGTTCTTATGATTGAGGGCTTGCGTCACGGCGGCAAGGCTGCGGCCCTTCAACTCGTTCAGTTCCATCATCATGCGCCCGAGCAACCGGTGCGGCTCGATCCGGGCGACCTGCTCAGAGGAATCCTGCACCTGCTTCTGCGCCCGGAAAAACACCCGCCTCATCGCATCGCCCAGATCGCCACAAAGATCGTCCACATACTGCTCGCGGTTCAGGACCGGCAGCAGCGGATTGCGGAATACGGCGCTGGCCAGGATCGTCCGCAGATACTCACTGCACAGGCCGAAACGGGAACGCGTGCTTCCGGTCAGTCGCCTCTCCTGGTTGGCCAGATCGGACAGTACCTCGTCCCTATCCGGCACGGCGGCCACCCCCGCTCTGGTCGGCGTCGAGGCGCGGGCGTCTGCAACGAGGTCCGCCACAGTCACATCGACCTCGTGGCCCACAGCACTGATAATCGGGATGCGCGACGCGAAGATGACGCGGGCCAGTATCTCCTCGTTGAAGGCCCAGAGGTCCTCCAGCGAGCCCCCGCCGCGGCCGACGATCAGGACATCCAGCTTGAGCCGGTCGTTACGCCGGTTGACATCGCGAATGGCGGCGGCAATCGCCTCGGCCGCCCCCGGACCCTGGACCGGAACCGGGTACAGGGCCAGGCGGGTGCAGGGCCAGCGATTGTGGACGCTGTCGGCGATGTCGTGCAACGCCGCTCCGGACTCGCTCGTGAGAATGCCGATCCGCTGGGGATATTTGGGGATCGGCTTCTTGTGCGACTCGGCGAACAGCCCCTCGGCTTCGAGCTTGCGGACCATCTGCTCGAAGGCCAGTTGCAGAGCGCCCATGCCCGCCGGGATCATCTCATCGACAATCAGCTTGTACCGGCCCTGCGGCACATACAGATCAATCGAGCCGACAACCAGCACGGCCAATCCGTTGCCCGGCTTGAACCTGACCTTCGAGAAGCTCCCACGCCACATCGCGCAGGGCAGCACCGATTCCTCATCTTTGAGACTGAAATAGCAGTGCCCGCTCTGGTGCGCTTTCCAGTCGGTGATCTCACCCTTGATCGTCAGCCAGGACGGCAGGTGGGCCGCCAGCACGTCCTTGACCAGTGAATTCACCTGGGTAACGGTGTATACTTTCGTTCTTGTTTGCGTTTGTGACTGCATAGACGCTCGATTATATGGCATGTTGCTCCACGTCTCAACAGAGGACCACGCCGTTGACCTCTTGTCTTTCGTGTGCCCAACGGCAACAATAGCATGGATGAACGCAAATGACCGAACGAACAACGGCAACCAGCCATCACCCAGACGGGAAAGGCGGCCGCGATACAGCGGGACCCACCCGAGGAGCTACGCGCAGAAGTACAAGGAGCATGACCTTGAAGCCCACCCGGAGATCGAGACCCATGTGCGAGCCAAGGGCAACACGCCTGCCGGGACTCATATCCCCATCCTGGTAGGCGAGGTCATGGAGTGCCTTCGGCCCAAGCCCGGCGATCTCGTCGTAGACTGCACCGTCGGCTATGGCGGCCATGCCCGCGAGTTTCTCAATCGCATCGGGCCTTCCGGAAGGCTGATCGCGTTGGACGTCGACAGCACCGAGCTGGAGCGGACCCGCGTACGATTGAGCCGGCCGGATGTGCCGGTGAGCTTCTACCGCAGCAACTTCGCCGGCATTGCCAAGGTGCTGCGAAAGGAGAACCTCGACCGATGCGACGTGATTTTTGCCGACCTGGGCGTTTCGAGCATGCAGATCGATAATCCCGACCGAGGGATGAGCTACAAACACGAAGGCCCCCTCGACATGCGAATGGACGACCGTCTCCGGCAAACCGGGGCCGATCTGCTGAATACCCTATCGGAGGAAGATTTGGCGAGAGCCCTCTGGGAGCTGGCCGACGAGCCGGATCATCGAGAAATTGCCCGGCGTATCGTTGCCCGGCGGACCGTGCAGCCCTTTGCGGAAACTGCGCAGCTTGTGCAGGCGGTTTTCGAGGCCAAGGGTCTGACCGCCGAGTTGTGGCGACAGCATCGCAACGTGGCAAGGGCGTCTTGCCCTCGCACAATGTGTCGCGGGCATTTTGCCCGCGATTCGAGGGCGGGACGCCCTCGACGCAACGAGGTCAAGATGACCTCGACACGAGGGTCCCTGCACCCGGTCGCCCGCACCTTCCAAGCCCTGCGGATTCTCGTCAATGACGAGCTCGGTTCACTCAAGGAGTTGCTGCGAATCGCCCCGTACTGCCTGCGGCCAGGTGGGCGGATCGGGATCATCAGCTTTCACAGTGGTGAGGATCGCCAGGTCAAACAGGCTTTCCGCGACGGGGTACGCAGCGGCGCGTATGAATCGGCGGCCAGGGAGGTCATCATTCCGACGGCCCCCGAGGCTCGCGACAACCCCCGCAGCGCGTCGGCCAAATTCCGCTGGGCCGTCGCCCGCTCCGCTCCCGGCCCCTGACGAAACCGCCGGATGAGTCAGCGATCCGTGAGACTCCGGTAGTGCAGTTGGATCAGTCCGGCCGGATAGTTCGTGCTTCTGATGAATTCCAGATGGTGCTGGGGCAGCGGATGCGTGAACAGGGGGATGCCATCGCCGAGCACGGCCGGGATGATGGAGATGATATACTCGTCGATGAGCTTGTGCTGCATGAAACTCGCGACGAGAGCTCCGCCGCCGGCCAGCCAGAGCGTACGGATGCCGGCCCTGTCCAGGCCGTGGACAAACTCGCTCGGGTGTTGCTCCGTGAGACTTACGTCCGGCGTGATCCGTTCGAGCGGACGATGCGTGAATACGAACACCTGTCGGCCCGGGTAGGGCCATTCGCCAAAGCCCAGAACCTGCTCATAGGTCCGGCTGCCCATCACGATGGCATCGATGCCGCCGTAGAACTCCGCGTACCCGTAATCTGTCCCTTCGCCGTCCACGACGGACAGCCAGTCGATATTGCCATCGGCCCGAGCGATGTAGCCGTCGAGACTGCTCGCGATGTAGAGGATCGTCTTGGGCATAGCCGTAAGAATTCACTCCCGCACTGCACAACCGACCGCCCGAACCCCTCGTCCAGGTCCGTGGGGTCCGGTACTTCCATTATACACGATTGCTGGTCGGGATATGCAAAGGTTTTGGCGAAATCACTCCGTCGGCACAAGCGTCTCACCCTCCATTCGTGTGAAAAACATTGGGTTTGATAAGCCATAAGATCGTTGGTATCTTTGACTGGTACACAAGCGTTTTCGGAAACCTATCGGAGAAAACGATGAGCGCAGCAACAACATGTCGTCCGCATGCCCGATATCAAATTCAAGTCGCCGGCCTGATGTTGATACTATCTTGTCTCGCTACGGGCAGAGTCTCCGCACGAGGCGGGATCGAGGTTGTTCTACCCGAGCATCCCCATCCGTACCTGACGTGTACGGCCCAGGAACTCGCAAGGCTTCGCCATGCCTATCACGCCCCAGGCCCGGAGCGCGACCTCGTGGCGGCCTACGAGAAAGACGCCGAACGATTCGTCGAGAAACCCGTCACATTCCCGCCGCGAGGCGGGCAGCACAATCAGTGGTATCAGTGCGACAAGTGCGAGATCGCACTCAAGACCATCGACGACACCCACCACCAATGTCCGAAGTGCGGGACGGCCTATTCGGGGCCTCCCTACGATGATGTGATCTTCAGCCGGCAACACAGCCGCAACCTCCAGCAGATGCTGACAGCCGCTTGGGCATACACGATATCGGGCGACAAGCGGTTCGCTGAGTATGCCGGAAAAATCCTGCTCGGATATGCCGAGCGGTATGACCGGTATCCTTATCACAGCGCCTCGCAGGACACAAAGAGCCGCTCGGGCGGGCGCCTCTTCGAACAAACGCTCAACGAGGCCTCCAGCATGGCGACACAGATCGGGCCGGCGTACGACTTGATCCACGACAGCGATGCGCTCTCACCGGCAAGCCACCAAAAGATCCGTGAAGGTCTCCTGCTGCCGATGCTCCGGAACATCGACAAAAACAAGACCGGCAAGAACAACTGGCAGACCTGGCACAATGCCGCCATGATCTGGGGCGGCGCCCTGGTCAAGGACCCCGGGTGGGTTCAAAAGGCGATTTCCGATCCACAGAATGGGTTCCAGTACCAGATGGGGATCTCCGTTTCGAAGGAAGGGATGTGGTACGAGAACAGTTGGGGGTATCACTTCTACGCGCTTCACGCCCTGATCAACACCGCCGAGACGGCCCGCCGGCTGGATATCGATCTGTGGTCGGATGGGCGGCTCAAACGTATGTTCACGCTGCCGGTCCACTACACGATGGCCGACGGCATGCTGCCCCGGTTCGGCGACGACACCGGTTCCTCCGTCAGGAGTGTGGCCCGGTCGTTCGAGCCGGCCTACCATGCCTACAAGGATCACGGGATTCTCTCGCTGCTGTCGCCCAAACCAACCTTTGAGAGCATTCTTTTCGGGCGACAGACCGACATCAGGGCAGACCCGCCTGCCCTGAAGAGCATGGTCTTCGAGGACGCCGGTCATGCCATTCTGCGGGCAGGCGGCGAGGCCGGGCTGACCGCCGCGATGACGTTCGGCCCCTATGGCGGCTTCCACGGCCACTATGACAAGCTCAGCTTCGTCCTCTTCGGATTCGGGCGGGAACTGGGCGTGGACCCGGGCCGAGCCCGCAGCCAGGCCTATCGCCTGCCCATCCACTCGAACTGGTACAAGGCCACGATCTCGCACAACGCGGTGCTCGTGGACGGGCGAAGCCAGCAGCCCGCGACCGGCAAGCTCCTGCGGTTCCAACAGGGCGACGGCTACACCGCAGTCGCCGCCGGTTGCGACGACGCCTATCCGGGCGTACGGCACATCCGCCGGCTCATCATGACCGACACCTATCTGCTCGTCCTGGACCAGTTGCGTTCGGACACAGAACACCGATTTGACTGGCTCTATCACAATCGGGGCCGGCAGGTCGTGTGCGAGACGGCCGACAGCAGCGCAGACGTGACCGATTACCCGGGCGGCGAGTACATTCAGAACGCCAGACAGGGCGCGACGGGAGACCCGATTTGCGCGCGATTCGACGACACAGAAACCACCACCCACGTGACGATGGCAGCCGAGCAGGAGACCACTGTAACCATCGGCGAGGGCGTGGGTGGATCGGTCACCGACCGCGTGCCCGTGGCGGTGATCGGCAGGACGGGGCGAGGTACCGCGTTCGCCGCAGTCCTGGAGCCTGTCCGAACGGGCGACCAACCTCGTGTCACCGGCATCGAACTCACGCAGGCCGACGGCGGTCTGGTGGCTGTCGTGCAACGCAGTGAAGGAAGCGACACCTGCAAGATCTCCGCCGATCACGACATTTCCATGGTGCGTTCGGACTCACAGACCCTGCTGATCATTGAGCCGGGACCGGGGAATCCCCGAAACTCCGAGGGGGATATCATCGAGCTGAAGGATGGGCGGCTGTGCCTGATCTACACGCGCTTCACCGGCGGCAGCGACGACCATGCGGAAGCGGACCTCGCCATGCGGACCTCACAAGACGGCGGGCGGAGATGGAGCGACGACACGATTGTGGTCCGGCGTACGGGCGGCATGAACGTCATGTCCGTCTCGCTGCTTCGCCTGACCGACGGCAGAATCGCCCTCTTCTACCTGCTCAAAACCTCCGAGGAGGATTGTCGCCCACAGATGTGTCTCTCGACGGACGAGGCGAGAACGTGGAGTCCGCCGGCCTGCTGCATCACCGATGAGGTCGGCTACTACGTGCTGAACAACGATCGCGCGGTCCAGTTGCGCTCGGGACGGCTCATCCTGCCCGTGGCCTGGCACCAGGATCCCAAGCACCCGCGAGACTCAGCCGGCGTCATCCTATGCTACCTCTCCGACGACAGCGGCAGAACCTGGCGGCGCAGCAAGGACCCCTTCAAAGGCTACGCTCCCGACGGCCGACGCATCACCCTGCAGGAGCCGGGAGTGGTCGAGCTGAAAGACGGACGGCTCATGATGTACATCCGCACCGACGCCGGCAGTCAATACATCTGCCACTCCCCCGACGGCGGCCAGACGTGGTCGAAACCCGGGCCATCGAGTCTCGCGTCGCCCCTGAGCCCCGCGTCCCTCGAACGAATCCCCTGGACGGGCGACCTCGTGTGCATCTGGAACGATCATTCCGGCTTGCACCCCTTCCCCAGGGGCCGGCGTACGCCGCTGTGCATGGCGATCAGCAAGGACGACGGCGCGACCTGGAGCCCGTCACAGATCATCGAAGACAATCCCGATGGGTGGTACTGCTACACTTCTGTCACATTCAAGGGGGATCGTATGCTCCTGGGCTATTGTGCCGGCGATAAGCAGGTCGGCGGTTTGAACAGGCTGAAAGTCCTGTCCCTACCGAAGGACCGGCTGACGTCCGCATTCTGAGCGACAATTCACTCTTGCCGTTCCGGCGGCATTTCGGCGAGGCCCTCCGTGCAGGCAATGGATGCCGAGATATGGTTCATGATAAGGGGGAAATGGATGGCGGGATCGAGACGCTCCGTTCGTGGACTGCCCGCCGCTTCGAGAACCTTCAGGATCTTGGCCAGTTCCCACACCTTCGCGTCGATTTCCACCTTCCCGGAGAATCCATAATCCGACAGGGAATCCAGGGAGGGGACCGCCAGCGGGTGGGGCCGCGCCCCTTCGCAAACCGCCAGCGAGGGAACCAAACTGGGCGTGACATGACCGTCGTCCAGACCCAAATCGAGGTTCCTCATGCGGATCGTGGTGCCAAGCCAGTTCGCGGAATACCATGCACCCCTCACCGCCTCGGCAGCCTGCCTCGCCACGTCGGCCGGTTGTCCTCCAAGCTCTTCGAGCTGCTGCTGCAGGGCCCTGGTCACGGCTTCGCCGAAGGCGCTGCTCCGATCGTCAAGAGCCGCCGCCGCGATGTGGATACCCAACAGATTCGAGTAGGTATCCTCCCAGGAGAAAGCTGAAGGGAATTCCGATACGTGCGGCCGGGGCCGATAGCCGAACCAGGTGAGGATCTCGTGCCAGGTCAACGCCGTGAAGGCCAGGTACCGGCCGAGCCGGCTGGAGACCTGGCGTGCAATCCTCTCCCGTTCGACCTCGTCCAGACAGTCCCAGTCGGGAGGGGGCGTCAGCGCGACGAAATACACGGAAGGTTCGATCAATTTGCACTGAAGGGACGTCTGCCCCCTTTCGAGATGTCCGAGGATCACGGCGGCCAGATACCCCGCGCAGTCGGCGGCTTTGCGGACGTGAGCGATGTCGATATGACCGCCCCGGCACGTGTAGGCGATTCCGTTTCGCTCCGACCACTTGAAACGGTAACTGTGGGGCCCGAGATGCCCGGCGTCCACAAAATGCACGCTGCGAGTCGCGCTGGCATAGCACCCCGGTCGGATTCGCGGGGGCACGCGGGGATCAAGCCCGTCAAAGGTCCATCGGCCCGGCCCGCTGCGGTCTGCGCGCCAAGGCGCGCTCTGAGATATGGCCGCACCGGCAAGAAAGGTGGCCGGCCGGCACCCGGATGCACCAACCCCAAGAGTTGACAACAGAACGATCAGACTTCTATAGCGACAACGATGCATTCCTGACCCTGCTTCACGTCGGAATCACTCTTCTGCGCCGGGGTATGGTAACATGAGAACCCACGAGAGACAACCGGATTGCCTTGCATCGTGCGTCGGTCGCTCAGGGGGTAGTCACAAACCTCTCGTGAGCCGGCCCGAAAACTATGTACAACGCCAACACAATCCACGTATAATGCCTGTATGAAACTGCCAAAACTGGAAAAACCGGATCGGTACGAAGGGCTGTACGTCTTTGATTTCGGCGACCATGCCGGCGTGGGGTTCACCGCCGAGGAGGTCGCCGAGCTGCTCGACAGCGAGCGATACGGACAGGGCAAGGTGTACAAGATCCACCGGGCCTTTCCGGACGGCCGGCTGGAGCTCAAGGGCGTGCCCGCAGAACGATTTCAGCTTGAGGCCGGCATGTTCTTCCATGCCAAGGACGAGGCCACGTCGCGGAGCGATTTCAAACGTCTCGTGGACCTGGCCGTGCGAGCAATGCCGCCGTGCCGGGCCAAGGTGCACCTGGCCAGACGTACCGAGGATCAGTATGCCGTGGCCCTGATCTATCCGGCCGAATACGACGAAGAGATCAGTTCCTGGCTGCTGGAAGGTGGCTACCGAACCACCGGACCGGCGGAAGGCGGGGTCGGGGCCGTCCAACGATACTATCGGGACGCGTACGAAATCCTGGATCGACACCAGCTTTTCGGGGCCGGAGAGAATCTCAGCCGGACCGGCGAAGAGTTGCTGGGGTCCGTCGCCCGCGAGGTGCAAAGGTAGACGCATGCCGCCGTTGCATACGACACCCAAATTCTACAGAATCCCGGCAAGACCCCAACACGCGAGGGGAATGTGGCTGGGCTTTGCAGCAAGCTTGCTGGCACGGCTATTCCCCCGCCGAAAGCTCCCATGGCGCCGTGAAGACCTCAAGAAACATGATTATCGCTTGAGCACGCAACGAATCGGTCTGCGATTTTCCGAGGAGATTCGCGACAAATTCCGGTTCCGCTGGATCAAGAAAGCGTTGTGAAGGGCGCCTGGGTCTCCTGCCCGAGGCGGGCGAATGCGGCCGAACCCCGCGGGCAGACCGGGTTCTGTCCTGTCACTTCGGCAGTTCGCTGAGACTCCAGTACGCGTAGAGCGTGCGCATCGTCGCGGAGAATTCGGATCGATCCGGCGACCTCGCCATATAGCCGGCGGCGCCAAGTCCAAAGCTCTCATCGACCATACGACGGTCTCCGGATGGTCCGATCACGATCACCGGGATACTCCTGAGGTGCTCGTCCTGCTTGATCGACCTGAGTGTCGCCAGTCCATCGTCGCTCGACTCATCCACCGAGAGAACGACGACACATGGTCTCTGCTGATTCTTGGCCTTGAGGTACGTCAGCGTCTCCGGCGTCGTGGCGGAGACCACCCGGTCATCGAACCCCAGATCGGCCAGCACGCCTCCCGCAAACGGCGCGTTGACGGCGGGGTCCTCTACCAGCAAGATCGGTTTCTTGGGTTTCATCGTGTGCCACTCGATTCTCGGACCAGAAGGATTGAGAACACAAGTTCTCATCCACTCCTATCATAAGATCGAACGAACCCAAGCTGGGAAAAACGGGTGCTCTTCTTGCGGGGCAGGGGGTTGGCCCAGACGAGAGGGAACGCGAGCGAGCCAATCGCCAGGTCCGCCCAGTGTTATACCAGGGAGGCACAGTATTCGACAGGTCTTGTCAGGCACGGCCTCCGGCGGCTTTCTGGGTCAGTCGCACCAACTCCACGACACTGTTGACGCCGACTTTCTCCAGGATATTGGCGCGGTGGAAGTCGACGGTTTTCTGGCTGATGCCGAGATCGAACGCGGTATTCTTGTTGCTCTTGCCGGCGATCAGGCAGTCCATCACCTCCCGTTCTCTTTGCGTGAGATGCTGGATACGCGTCTGGACATCCAGACGCTCTTTCTGCCGGCGACGGATCCGTAGGTCCAGATCAATGGCTTTCTGAATGGCATCCAGCAAGACCTGGGCGCGGAAGGGCTTTTCGATGAAATCCAAAGCTCCGGCCTTCATCGCCTCCACGGCCATCGGGACATCGGCATGCCCCGTGATAATGATCGTGGGAATGTAGAGCCCCAGCTCGCGCAGTCTCGACTGAAGCTCCAGACCGCTCATCCCCGACATCCGCACGTCCAGCACAAGACATCCGGGATGCGAGGAATCGTACTTCTCCAGGAACTCGCGAGCACTGGTGAACGTTCGAACCTCCAGGCCGATATCGCCAATCAGCAGACGCAGAGACTCACAGATGGCCTCATCATCATCCACGACAAACACTACCGGATTATCCGTCTCCATGGGTGTCTCCTTCAACGGGTAACGTGAATCTGAACGTGGCGCCGGACCGGCCGTCCGATTCGGCCCAGAGCCGCCCATCGTGGGCCTCGATGATCCGCCGGCTCAATGCCAGGCCGATCCCGAGCCCGCCGGGCTTGGTGGTGAAGAACGACTCGAAGATCCTCTCCGACAGCTCCGGCGAGATCCCCCGCCCCGTGTCCGCCACAGCGATCTCGATCTCATGACGATCCGCCAGGCGGCTGGAAATCGTCAGGTTCCTGTGGATAATTTGCGGATCGTTCATCGCCTCAATGGCGTTTCTCATCAGGTTGAGCACAACCTGTTCGATTTCGACGCTATCCCCTTTGATCCTCGGCAGATTCGCCTCCGACCTGGAGATGATCGCAACGTTGTGCTCGACAGCCTCCTCCCTCAGCATATACATGGCGTCGGCCAGAATGCTCTCCGTATCCAGCGCAGTCCGCTGCGGCTCCCGCCTGGCAATCAGGCCGCGAATGCGCTTGACGATGTCGGCGGCGCGCTGCGCCTGAGCGGCGATCTGCTCGATCGAATCGGTCACCGTCCCCATCGAGTAGTCCGGGCGCCGGGTCAGTCTCAGGCAGCCGTTCGAATAATTGACGATGGCACACAACGGCTGATTCAGCTCATGGGCAAGCCCTGAGGCCATTTCACCAAGCGTATTCGCGTGCCAGGCACGTGTCAGCTCCGCCAGGTGCTGCTGGGCTTGCATCTCGGCTTTCTTGCGATCCGTGATATCGCGGACAACCGCCAACACACGGCGTTTGCCCCCGATCATGGCGGCTCTCAGGCTCACTTCCTGCCAGATGGGATCACCGTTGTTCTTTCGCGTGAGCCATTCGAAGAGCTGAGGCTCTCCCTCGGCTGCCTTGTGAATCCGTTCCAGGGCCTCCTGTTGCGAGCCGAGTGGATCGTCGGAGTCCGCGCCGCCGGGACACAATTGCAGTGCTTCCTCGTATGTGTAGCCGTAGGTCTCCAGCATCGTTCTATTCACATCGAGAACGGCGCCGGTGACCGGATCGTGAACCAGGACCGCGTCATTGGCGGCATTAAAGACCTCTCGATAGTTCTGCTCCGATTCTTTCAACGCCGCCTCGGCTCGCCTACGTTCGGTGATATCCAGCACGGCAAACGTGGTCCCTTTCGACCGGTCAGCGAGATCGAGAGGGGTCGAACAGAGCAGAACGTGGATGATGCCCCCATCCTTGCGTCGCCAGCGCGTCTCGACCGTCCCCATGCCGTCCACGTCGATCTGGCGGTACTTCTCATAGCCGACGTACTCGTACTCTTCCTGCGTCGGATACAGGAACCTCACGCTCTGGTTTGTGAGTTCCTCACGGCTGTACCCGAGCATCTCGCAAACCCGGTCATTCATTTCCAGCATGACGCGGTTGGAGACAAGCCCGATGCCCGCCGGCGCCGCCCGGATGATACTCCGCAGACGGGCCTCACTGGCCCGAAGCGCTTCTTCGGCCCGGCGCCGCAACATCGCGTTGGCGAAGACCTGTCCGACCAGACGCAGTCGCTGGATCAATTCATCGGGCCAGTCCCGCTGAACCCGAACCGAGGAAAGTGCCAGGACGCCCAACATCGATCCTGCCACCTCCAACGGCATCGCAAGGAGGGACTTGATGCCCTGCCGACGACAGTATTCCTTTTCCCGCTGCGCCTCCGGCGGAGCATCTTCCATTCGGGCATACGCAAAGACGTTGCCCTTGCGCAACTGTCCGATGCCCCACTCGAATCCCTCCTCATTCGCTGCGGGGGGAACCCGGACCAGCCCGGGACTCACCCACGAATGAGTGATGGTCGCTCTCCCACCGGAGATCTGAACGATCGCGCCGCGGTCGATGCTCAGGGACTCTCCCAGCCGGGCCAACCACCGCTCGATTTCCCCGTCGAGCTGGTCGACCGGCAGATTGATGAAGGCGGCCGACAAATCCGACAACAGGGTCTCGAAAGCAAGCCTTTCACGCATCTGGTCGGCGGCACGTTTGCGTTCCATGGCATTCGCCAGGATCTCGGCCGCGATCTTCAGCAGTTGCACGGCATCGTCCGGCCATGCCCGTTCCCATCGCACAGCGGAAAGCCCGAGAAAACCGAAGAGTTGTCCTTCGATCATGATGGGGACGCTGACGAGGGATTTCACCCCCATCGACTCCAGCAGTTCCTTTGCCTCCGCCTCTTGTCCCCGAAGCTCACGTACAGAGGGAATGCACAGCACGCCTGGATGCCGGAACTGCCCGATGCCCCAAGGGAGACGACAAGTCTCAAAGCCATTGACCCGGCCCTGTTCCTGGTCGATCCCGTCGGCACACCACTCATACGCCTTGGTCATCTTCGTGCCGCCCTCGTGGAACAGGTAGACATAGCAGCGGTCCGCCTCCATGAAGCGGCCAATACCGGCCAGGGTCCGTTCAATTCCCCCTTCGACCTCCTCCGCGTGCAGATTCGCGAAATCGGTCGAGATGTTCGTGACCAGTTCTTCGAACTGCAGCCGGCGCCGCAACTCCTCCTCGTCCTGTTTCCGACGGGTGATGTTGAGGGCCAATTCGACCACGCCGAGCAACCGGCCGTCTTCATCCCGGACCGGTTCGCCGCGCACGAGCCAATTGCCGTCATTGTAGCCGACAATCTCAGCCTCCTGCGAGCATCCGGTTCGCAGTGCCAGATCCACCGGACAGTCCTTGCAGGGCTCCATCCGCCCGTCCCATACCTCGTAGCAGGGACGACCCACGATCTCATCGGCCGGCCTGCCAAGGGCTTCGACGGCGGTCCGGTTGGCCCAGATAATCCGATGCGCGACGTCGTGATAGGTCACAATCTGGGGCATCGTGTTCAGAATAACGGCTTTTTCATGTTCGGCTCGCCGCAGGACCTCCTGCGTCGTCAGGCGGCTGATGGCACACCCAATCTGGGCGGCAATGGTCTCCAGGACAATGCGGGACCATTGCGGCACGTCATCGCTCGTGTGTGAGGCCACGTTCAGACAGGCGACCACCCGACCGTCGTGTTTGATCGGAATGACGGCTACCGCCCGCAGCCTTTCGGCTTTCTGCGCCGGCCCGACGGGCACGCCGAGTGTATCATAGGTTGCATAGACGGGCTCACCCGCCAGGATGAAGCGGACATTTTGAGAATGCGCAGGATACAGGGCCGCGTGGTCCGTGAATTCTTTGGACAATCCGGTATGGGCATCAAGTCGGAAGCCGCCGGTGGACTCGTCCACGGTATAGATCCCGCCGCTGTCCATCCGGGACGCCTCGACCGCCGCCTCCAGACAATACTGAAGCCCCTCTTCCGGGCCCGACAGGCTGCTGAGCTTGATCGCCATGTCCCGTTGGAGCTTCGCCAGATGTTCCGATCGCCTTCGATCCGAAATATCCCGGACGATAGCGACCACCTCCTGCTCGGCACAGGCGACCAACCTGCATTCAAACGCCGAACCACTGTTGCCCGTGTCCGGCAGCGTGTACTCCAGCGTCTGGACATGGCCCGTCTCAATCGCCACCTGAATGCACTGCATCAGGGTCCGCGTGAGCGCCGCCGGAAATACCTCTTCGAGATGCTTGCCGATGAACTGCGTGGGCGATGCGGACACGGCATCGTCTTTCGGCGGCTTGCAGTCAAGGAATACCCCGCCTCTGCTGATCCGAAACATCAGATCGGGATTGGCGTTCAGCAGAGCCATGTTACGGGCCTCGCTGCGCCGCAGGGCCTCTTCGGCGCGACGGCGCTCCGTCGTGTCGATGAACGCGGCCTGAATCGCCGGATGGCCCTGATACTCCACGCGACTGGTATGGATCTGCAGCCATCGAATGGAGCCGTCCTGGCGAATCGCCCGGAATTCGTACTGTTCCGGCAGCGGTTCGCCGCGGAGGCGGGCCTCGTGGGATCGCCACACCATCTCGCGATCCAGAGGGTGAACGAAATCCCTGACCGCCGCAGGGGATGAGGTCTCCATCTCCTCGATGCTGTGCCCGGTGATCATCTCCATCGCATGGTTGGCGAAGACGATCCTCCCATTCTGAATGACAAGCAAACCTTGGAGAGAGTGATCGACGATCGCGTGATAAGCATCCTCCGCCCGCCTCCGCTCCGTGATGTCCCGACCAACGCCCACCAACCCGACGATTTCATTCGCCGCGTTGCGCAGCGGCACCTTCGTGGTCAGATTCCAGGCGGGCCGGCCGGTGCTTCTGTCGACTACACAGCGCTCTTGGTTGACCAGAGGTCGGCCGGTTCGCATCAGTTCCTGCTCATCGGCGTAGATGCTCCCGGCGAGGTCCTCAGGATAGAAATCGAAGTCGGTCCGCCCGACGACCTCCTCCAGGGATTCCACGCCTTCGCGACGCAGAACCTCCCTGTTGCACAGCAAGAAGCGGCTCTGACGATCCTTGACGTAGATGGCATCCGACACGTTGTCGATCACCGTCCTCAGCAGGTTTCGCTCCTCCGCCCGTTGGGGTTCGGCCGGCCTCCATTGGACGTTTTCCCATCCGGTTGCGATCAGGAAGGTCATGCCCTCGGTCGTCGCACGCCGGGCCGTCACGAACAGCGGAACAACTCGGCCGCCCTTCGCCCGACAGACCACATCCACCCGAATCGTGTCGCCTTCCAAGGCCCGTCGTATGGCCTCCGCCACGTTCGGCCTGTGTTCTTCGACAATGGTATCGAGAACGTGCATCGAGCCGAGTTCCGGATCGGAGTACTCGATCAGACGCCGGAAGGTCTCGTTGCACCGGAGGAAAAGGCCCTCCCGGCTGACGATGAAGAGGCTGCAGGGCAGCGAATCGATAACAAACGCTGGAAAGCTCTGCTCAACCACTGTTGCGGGACCCTGCCCACCGTGTGCGTGATTTCTCGTTGCCCGTCCCTGCATACCCTTCATCCATAGATTTGCGCCCGAGACGGTGATGCCGCCCCTTCTCCCAAGTCCGTGTCTCCATGAATCCGGCCCACGACCCCACGATGGACGGCCGGCGCCCGGCCCACATGGCCCGCGCGGCCGCTCCGGAATCCTACCATGCCAGCGCGGCATGCAGATGTCAAGCCGGAAACGAATCCCATCGGTCCGCCGCAGGCCGGTCATAACGAATCGCGTGCGACCGAAATCCCCCGAATCCAACAGGTATTGAGGGGGCAAATTCCAATCGAAACCAAGGGGATTTCATACCGGGAATGTCGCGAGAACGAATGCGGAAAATTTCCCCGCAGGCGCAAATTCTTCCCCGGCAGCCGAACTGCATCGTCTTCCCGGCCGTATCTCTTATAGGACGAAAAGAAACAAAAGATGTTTGGGACTCAAGCGATGATGAACGATTGCCGATATCGAGAATAACCCAAGAAAAGATTTTTCTCCCCTCCGGAAAACATCGGGTAGCGCCATGTTACTCGATGTTTTCTTTTGCGCACGCTTCGGGCAGGACCCCCTCTCGTCCGCAAGCCCCGCCAGGCAGTCGCCTGTCAGGCTTTCTGCCCACAGCACTTCTTGTACTTCTTTCCGCTGCCGCACGGGCACAGGTCATTGCGGCCGACTTTCGGCTGTTCGAGTCGAATCTGCTTGACCTGCACCTCGCCCTGCGGCGCCTGGGCGGCCGCCCGGTCCTGTTCGCGCGCGGCGAACTGCCCTACCTGGTCGTGCGAAGTCTGGCTCACCTGCCACACGCTTCGCGCCCGGGCCCCCGCTTCGAGGTGCACGCGGAAGATGATGTCGGTCACCCGATCCTCGATGGATTCGAGCATCTCGTTGAACATCCGGAAGCCTTCGCGCTTATACTCGGTCTTGGGGTCCTTCTCCGCAAAAGACCGGGTCCAGATGCTGTCCTTGAGGTGGTCCATTGCATAGAGGTGGTCCTTCCAGGCACTGTCATAGACCTGCAGGAGGACATAGCGTTCGAGGTGGGCCAGCTCAGCGCGGAGGAACTCCCGGCCGACCTCCGCCAGCCGCCGCTTCATATCGTCTCCCTCGGAGAGATCCTCCTCCCGCAAAGAGGCATTGAATCGCTGGTTCGCCCATTGGACCAGCTCGGCTCGACCCAGACCGGCGATCTGGCGGTTCAGTTCTTCGTCCAGTTTCCCGTCATTGTAGCTCTCGCTCAAGGCCAGCAGCTCCCTGTGGATATCGCGGGGCTTGGCATTCTGCAGGTGCTCGGCGGTGAGGCCGGCATTGTACTTCCTGTTCGCCCAGGCGGCCAGGTCTTCGAAGCCGTACACGCTGGCCGCCTGTGAGCTGTACACCATGCTCATGCCGAACTCGACGGGGTACTCGATCTCCCGGCGCCGATACTTCATCGCGGTCTGTTCGAGCACCAACTGCCGAACCTGTTCGGCGTTGCGGCCTTTCAGTTGCTCCACATCGATCCTGACATCAAACTTCGCCCTCGCCCACTCCACGAACCGGCGCACCGCGAAATCATCGCGGAGGAACTCCAGGAGGGGCACGCAGTCCTTCTTGTCCACCTGCTCGGCCGCCGCGGCAATCAGTTGCTCCTCGATCTCCTCGGGAGAAAGACTCTTGATCTTGCTGAGGCTGAAGTTCACCTTGAATGAGCTCATCGCCCATTTCGACAGGCCGGAGACGTCCCATGTGCTGGGGTCTTCATAGTCCTCCAGGTACTCGCCAAGCGACAGCGAAATGTCATTCTTGACGCTGTCCTTCGCGCGATTCTTGATCAACTGCTCGATATCGTTCGGCTCGGCGTCGATCGCGTCTGCGGGTTTGAGCTCCACGTCGAAATTCGCGCGGGCCCACTCCGCCATGCACCGGAGCGGATACTCTCTGTCGAGCATGGTCTTGGACTGCTTGGTCACCACCGCGTCGATCATTTCCTCGATCAACCGTTTGACGCTCTTGCCGCCCAGCAGGTCTCGCCGTCGGGAGTAGAAGATCTTTCGCTGGTAATCCATCACCTCGTCGTATTCGAGGAGGCTCTTGCGAATCTCGAAGTTTCGCTCCTCGACCTTCTTCTGCGCCCGCTCGATCCCCTTGCTGATCCGCTTGTGATAGATGGGCTGGCCCTCTTCCCAGCCGATCCAGGAGAGCGCCTTGACGGTCCACTCGCCTGCAAAGATCCGCATCAGGTCGTCGTCGAAGCAAAGGAAGAACTGACTGAAACCCCTGTCCCCCTGTCGGCCGGCACGACCTCGCAACTGGTTGTCGATCCGACGGGCCTCGTGCCGCTCGGTGCCCAGGATGTGCAGACCGCCGATCTCGGCGACGCCCGGGCCGAGCTTGATATCCGTGCCCCGGCCGGCCATGTTCGTGGCGATCGTCACATTGCCCCGCGTCTTCCCGTCCCGGCCCTTGTGCTGCTGGCCGGCCTTGGCGACGATCACCGCTTCGCGGGCGTGCTGCTTGGCGTTGAGCACCTCGTGGTCGAGGCCGTGCCTCTTGGTCAGGGCGCCGGAGAGAAGCTCGCTCTTTTCGATGCTGATCGTGCCGACCAGCACCGGCCTGCCCTCGACGCTGATCCGGTTGATCTCCTCGACGATCGCATCGTACTTCTCTCGCATCGTCTTGTAGATGATGTCTTCCATGTCGTCGCGGATGCAGGGCTTGTCCGTCGGGATGACCACGACCTCAAGCTTATAGATCTTCATGAACTCCTCGGACTCCGTCGCCGCGGTGCCCGTCATGCCGGAGATCTGGTCGTAGAGTTTGAAGAAGTTCTGCAACGTGATCGTGGCCAACGTCTGCGTCTCTTCCTTGATCGTGACGCCTTCCTTCGCCTCGACCGCCTGGTGCAGGCCGTCCGACCAGCGGCGGCCCGGCATCATGCGGCCGGTGAACTCGTCGATGAT
>DCUI01000316.1 GCA_002327785.1 Phycisphaerales bacterium UBA2218 | reverse complement strand
GTGTTCCGACACGGGAATGAGACCCCGTAATCTCCCCTGCGGGGAGCTGCGGTCGGGCAACTCGCAGGAACATGAGTTCGAATCGCTGGGGGACAGTGGGTTTTTGCTGTCCCCCAGCTCTTTATGGTGAGTTGGACCCCACGTTAACCGAGGTGGACCTGCCGAGGAACCGACCGAACGGGATAGACGCTTAGCGGCCGGCCACGACGACCTCCACGCCTTTTTCCTGGAAGGCAGCCTGTATCCCTTTATCAATTCCGTCGGTGATGACGACGTCGATCTGGTCTACCGTGGCAAATTGAACGAAGGACACTCTATCGATCTTGCTGCTGTCGCACAGGAGGATCACACGATTCGCCATGCCAATCAGGGCCTTCTTGGTTTCCGCCTGCCCAATGTCCGGCGTGGTGGCGCCTTTGTTGAGGGATAGGCTGTTCACTCCGAGGAATGCCTTGTCGACGGTCAGGCCCGAGTACATCTGTGTGCCTTGAAGGCTGAGCGTGCAATGGAACCGCTTGCGCAGGACGCCTCCCATCACGATCACCTCGATGCTTTCGACATCCTCCAGAGTGCCGGCGATCTCGATGTCGTTTGTGATTACAGTGAGATTGCTCCTTTCGTGGAGCAGCTTCGCGAGTTCCAGAGTCGTCGTTCCCGTATCCAGAACGATTCTGTCGCCGTCGTCGATCAGGGTCAGGGCGGCGCGGGCAATCCGCTGCTTTTCCGCAAGGTGTTGGATCACCCTTTGCTGCGAGTTGAGCTCGAAGCCCGTTCTGACCTTCTGAATCGCGCCGCCATGCGTCCGCGTCAACGCTCCGGCACGCTGCAACTCACGCAGGTCCGCCCGAATCGTTGCGCTGGAAACATTGAAGATCCCACAGAGCTCATCCACAGTCACCTTGCATCGCTCATTGATGAGGTCTACGATTTTGATTCTACGCTCTTCAGCGAACATACTTCTCGCCTCAACTTGTCGTATGGGCAATAACAGGATAGCACACCAGAAAACATTCCCAAGCCAACGATACCCGAACGCGACCTTCGGGCCAAGATGTCGACTCCATCTTTTTCTGAGTTTTGTGCATTTTATTGTTGAGTTGTCGGACCACTTCAGTATAATGAACATACTCGATAACAATCGCAAGTAAATGGTAACGAGTAATGATGACAATCGAACGTGTTTTCAGGGGATAGCAGGCCGGTTCGCCGGCGAGCGTCCAGGCAACTGTTCGGCGCAATGGGTATGGTGTACGCCCCAGGCATCTGCCGTGGGAGGCCCAACACGTGGCCCAGCAGAATGGAACATCGGGAGTTGGTTGTGCGTATCGAGGTGTTGTTGAACGACAGACAGAATGCCTTTAGATGACCGTGGTCGGATGAACTGACAGCACAGTTCCTGCAAGAGGAGAATTCCATGTCTACACAGATGAACCGTCGTGATTTTCTGAATCGATCAATGCTTGTGTCCGCCGGCGCTCTGGTTGGAGGCGTCAGTGGTGTAAGGCTGTGCGCCGACGGACAGCAGGAGTTGCCGGAGGTCCGCAAGACACGGAGCTACAATCCCCAGATGGAATATCGCCGCCTCGGCAAGACGGGGCTTTGGGTCTCGGCCGTGTCTGTCGGAGGGCACTGGAAGCGGATCGACAAGGTAATTGGCACGAGTGAGATCAATGCCTACAACGCACCAACCGACAGCTCCCAGTTGGGTCCTTTCCTGAAGAACCGGGAAGAGGTAATCCATTACTGTCTGGAGCAGGGTATCAACTGCATCGATCTGGCGGGCGATTCGGAGGCTGAGGTCTACTGCCGTGCGCTGGGCAAGTCACGTGACAAGATCTACCTGGCGTATTCACATCCTGCCAGCGAGTTGCGTGTTCCCGCCAATTGCAGTGCCGACAAGCTCCTGGAGCTCTACAAAGCGGGTCTGAAGCGTTGCCGGATCGAGTACGCGGATATCTGGCGGCTCATGGCGCTCGAACGAGGCGGCGATCACAGCCAGGCCGACGTGGATGCGATGATCACGGCTCTCGCCAAGGCCCGCGAGCAGGGGCTCTGCCGCTGGACGGGCATGTCGACACACGATCGCAGATGGGCCGAGATGCTGATCCGGAAGTACCCGGATATTATGCAGGTGGTGGTCACGCCCTATACGGCCCAGTCCAAGGTTCTGCCCGAGAGCACGTTCTTCGATGCCATCCGGACGTACGATGTCGGCGTGCTCGGAATCAAGCCCTTTGCCAGCAACTCGTTGTTCCGAGGCGACGGCTCGCCGAATAGTCCGCATGCCGAGGAGGATGACCGACGGGCACGTATGGCGATCCGGTATATTCTCTGCAATCCGGCGATTACCGCGCCGATCCCTGGACTGATCAGCACTCACCAGGTGGACAACGCCGTGTTGGCGGTGAAGGAGCGGCGAGAGCTCGATGCCGAGGAAAAGGCCGAGCTCAAGGTGATCGGCGATGAGATGTACGCGCGTCTTCCCCCAGAGTACCAGTGGCTGAAGAACTGGGAATATGTGTGATCCCATGTGTCCCGGCATATCGTTGCCGGAAATACGTTCGGATGGGGACCGTTCGTGAGCCCAGAGTAGGATGGAGCAGAGATGAGGTGTAGATACGTGCTGGTGGTGGTTCTGGGGATCGGGTTGGCGGGGTGCCCGCCCAGGAGCAACGACGCAAGCTGCGGGGGCGCCGAACCCGGAATGCCCGCTGTGCAGGTGGGCGATCGCCGGGATGTCGCAGACAACCAACCCTCCTCGCCTCAAGAGGGCGAGGAGGCCGTCGAGCAGACGCAGGCTTCCTCTCCGGAACCGGCAGGTCCTGCGGTCGTCCCCGCGGCAGGTCCGGAGCAGCCTCCGAAACCCGCAGACAACTTCTATTGCTTCGTATGCCACATGAACTACGATGGAGAAGAATTGGCGCTCGACCACGAGTTGGTCGGCGTGGGGTGTTCGACGTGTCACGGGGTCTCCGACCGTCATAGTGCAGACGAGGATGGGATCACGCCGCCTGAGAAGATGTTTTCCCGCGACGAGATCAATGCGTATTGCATGACATGCCATGCAGAGGCGGACATCAAAGACTCGATCTCGCACAAGCCGCTGTTCGACAAGACCTCTAAAGATGAGCACGTATGCACCGATTGCCATGGCAAGCACCGTTTGACCGTGCGCACCCGGCGTTGGGATAAGAAGACCGGAGAGCTGATCTCGGATGACGGTGTTCGCATGATGTACGAGGATTCGCCAACCCGAACGTATCGCTGAGGAAGCCGCACGATGTGTCCGTGGATCAGTGTGTCGTGTCTTGTCCGGTTGTCAATGTGTATCACGACGACCTCGGTTCCGTGCGGCGAACCGCTCCCATACAACACGGCGGCGCAGTCCGGTCTTCCTTACATCACCGAGTTCATGGCCTCGAACGGCAAATCACTGGTGGATGGCGACGGGTCCTTTTCAGATTGGATAGAAATCCACAATCCGGCGAGCACTGTGGCTGATCTTGCGGGCTGGTATCTCACCGACGACCTTGACGACCTGCGAAAGTGGGAATTTCCCGCAGGGTGCGAGATCGCGGCCGGGAGCTACCTCGTGGTTTTTGCGTCAGGTCAGGGCGAACGCGAGAGTCCCTACATTGATTCGGCCGGCTATCTGCACACGAGTTTTCGTTTGGCCCGAGAGGGGGGGGACTTGGCGCTGATCGGTCCTGACGGGCGATCGATCGTGCATGCGTACACGGCTTATCCCGTGCAGGAGCGTGACATTTCCTATGGCCTTTCTCCGCAGAAGGCCGTGCTCGTGCCCGAATCGGCGGAGGCGGCGTATCTGGTTCCGAGCGTGGCCGACGAGGGAAAATCCTGGTTTGCGACCGACTATGACGACTCGCTCTGGAGCCGAGGCCGGACGGGCATCGGTTTCGATCAAGGGCCGGGAATGACCGACGGATTGACCGTGTGTTGGTTGCTCGATGAAGGGACCGGAGAGATTGTCCATGATGTGGCGGGAGGTCGCGTTGGACACCTGGTCGGACAGCGCAAGCCGATATGGTGCCGCGGTCCCACCGGGCAGGGCCCCGCGCTGCAGTTTTTCGGCGACGGCGACGGCCGCGTCGAGGTGGGTGCCCTGGGGGCCGACATCGGTTCCGAGTTCACGCTGGCTTGTTGGGTAAATGCCTCCCCGACGGCGATAGGCCAATACCGGGCGATTCTGGCGAAGGGGCCGAAGAACGACGGTCACTATGGACTGTATGTGAACGCGTCGACCGGCGGGGGGCGCATCGCCGGGGAGGCCGCCCTGTACGCCCCCGAGTTGGGAGATTTCGGGTCCGGGTACGTGGTGACCGACGGCGCATGGCATCATCTTGCTTGGACCTATCGCAACCACGTGGTGACTTTCTTCGGCGACGGCCAACTGGTCCGAACATTCTCTGCCTCCGGACGCGTGAGTGCCGAGACCGAGTCGTTCACGATCGGCTGCCTTGCCGACGGGAGCTGGCCGTTCCTGGGAATGCTGCGGGATATCCGTATTTACAGTCGCGCGCTGGAGCCGACGGAGATCGAATCCCTCAACAGTGGTCGAACGATTGATCTCAAGACGGATATAAGCGGTGAAATGCTGAACGCCAACTGTACGGTTTGGGTGCGGCTGGACTTTGCGGCGTCTGATCCCGTCAGCTATGACGCCCTTGGGCTTCGTCTGAAGTACAGAGATGGATTCATAGCCTATCTGAACGGCATTGAAGTGGCCCGAGACAACGCGCCCGCGAGGGCCGCATGGAACTCCTCATCCTTGACGACCGGATCGCCGGTGTCGTTCCGTATTTTTTGTGATTTTGGCATCTCGGCCGGCATCCACCTGCTGCGAGCCGGGAGAAACGTCCTGGCAATCCATGGCTTGAACGACAGTCCCGGCGACAGGAGTGTTCTGGTCCTTCCGGTGCTCGTCGCGGGGATCTCCCCTACGCTGGCGGACAACAGGGCGTATTTTTCTGCGCCCACACCCGGGCAGGCCAATGCGACCGGCTACGCGGGACTGTCCGAGTCGCCTTCGTTTTCACGGGTGTCCGGAACATTCGGCGCGCCATTTTCCCTGGTTTTGACGGTCGCCTCCCCGCACGCCAGGGTCTTCTACTCATTGGATGGTTCTGAACCCACGGAACTTTCTCCACTCTACACGGGGGCGATTTCCATCGCTCGCACCGTCGAGATTCGCGCCCGGACGTATGAACCCAACCTGATACCCAGCCCGGTTGTCAGCCACCTGTTTCTGGCTGCACAACCGGATCTGGACGGCTTCAGTTCGAATCTGCCGATTGTGCTGATTGACACAGGTGGCAACAACATTCCAGGAACGGATAGCTCCAGTTATGCGAAGGCACGATCCCTGTTCATCGACACGGACGGCTCAGGGCGGGCGACCGTGGCCGGCAAGGTTGATTTCGCCGGTCACGTGGGAATACGGATCCGGGGGCGCAGCTCGACGCAGTTTCCAAAGAAACAGTACCGGGTCGAAACGTGGGACGACAAAGGACAGGATCAAGATGTCGAGCTCCTTGGTTTGCCCAGCGAATCGGATTGGGTCCTCCATGGGCCTTACAGCGATAAGACCCTGATGCGGAATTACCTGGCATACCTGTGGTGGAACCGGCTGGGGCACTACTCCGTGCGCACGCGGTTTTGCGAGGTGTTTCTCAACGATGACAAGGACGCGCAGGTCTCCTATGCGGATGACTATGTGGGCGTGTATTTGCTCGTTGAAGCCATCAAGATCGCCAAGAACCGCGTCGACCTCGCCAAGCTCACTCCACATGACGATTGTGAGCCGGGCATCACCGGCGGGTACATCATTGAAATGGGCAATGCAAACCCTGGTGGATTCCGCTCGGTCCTAAGCGGCCAGACCGTGGAGTTCAGCTACTGGGATCCGGATGACCAGCAACTGATACCGCCGCAGAAACAGTGGATCCGCGACCGCATCGCAGCCTTTGAGAGTGCTCTTTATGGCCCGCAGTTCGATGATCCGATCCAAGGATATGCTGCCTACACGGATGTCGGGTCGCAAGTCGATTACGAAATCATGCGCCAGTTTACTCGGAATTTCGACGGGGGCAGCACTTTCTTCTATGTCGACAGAGGGGGGAAACTAACCCTGGGGCCTCTGTGGGACTACAACATGGCCATGGGAAACGTGAACTATGCCCACAATGACGAGCCCGGCTACCAGACGGCGGGGTGGAACGACTCCTACATGGCCCCCGGCGTCAATGGCTGGTGTCCATGGTGGTACCGGTTGGATCGTGACCCCGATTACTATCGAAGACTCGTAGATCGCTGGCAGGAGCTGCGCTGCGGTCCGCTGTCCGATATGAACATCGTGGCTGACGTTGAGGCGGCTGCGACCGTCCTGGAGGAAGCTGCTGCGAGGAATTTCAACAGGTGGCCGGTCCTGGGGCAATATGTCTGGGCTAACCCGCCTGGTTGGGACAACAGGACAACGTATCGAAGTGAGGTCGAGTGGATGAAGCGGTGGCTTCTGGATCGTGCGGCGTGGTTAGACGGCCAACTCGTCAGACCTTAGCAATCTGTGTCCCCAATGGCCTTTTGTCCGGTTCCGCCGCTCTGGAGGCTATTCAAATGCCTTGGAAAAGATCGTTACGTTTTTCTTTCAAATTCAAGCATTTGGTGTTGACTTACCGCCGTATTTCCGTAGAATGAAAGCGAACGAGAATGTCGGTCGCCCATGAGGGCACAACCAAATGAAAAATGATGAAGTACAAGTGTGTGTAATCGGAGCAGGCCGAGCGGGGGTGATCCACGCCCGCGCCATCACGCAGGTTCCCGGCGCCCATTTGGCCGCTGTCGTCGATTCCGACCATGACGCCTGCAAGAAGGTATGCCAGGAATTGGGGGCGGCAGAATCATACCCCCATTATCTTGGGGCCGTCGAGAATTCTCATTTTGACGCGGTCATTGTGGCAACTCCCACGAGGTTGCACCACGAGATCGTTGTCGCGGCTGCCAAGGCGGGCAAGCACATCCTCTGCGAGAAACCCATGGCCATGAACCCCTCTCAGTGCGAGGAAATGGTTCGGGTGACCAGGGAGAACCGCGTCAAGTTCCAGATCGGGTTCATGCGGCGGTTTGACGGGGGATTTCAGCGAGCCAAGGAGATCATCCAACGCGGCCAAATTGGAGAGGTGGTTCTCGTCAAGTCGCTGACGCACGGTCCAAGTACCCCCAAACGATGGCAATACGACATCAGCGGCAGCAACGGCCCCTTGGCTGAGGTGAACAGCCACGACATCGATACTCTCAGGTGGTTCACCGAGAGTGAGTTCACCAAGGTCTACGCCATTGCCGGCAACTACCGCTGTCCCGAGGCAAGGGAGGAATTCCCCGACTTTTACGACAATGTGTCGCTCGTCGCCTCTTTTGAGAACGGCATGCAGGGTTTCATCGATGGTGCAGTGTCGGTCAAGTACGGCTACGATGCGCGGGCCGAAGTGCTGGGGACGGAGGGGCTGCTTTCCGTGGGGCAACTGGCGCAACAGTCGGTCGTCACATGCACCCGGCATGGCGAGATCACGCAACCGGTCGTCACCAGTTGGAGAGACCTCTTTGCTGACGCGTATCTGGCGGAGGATAGAGCCTTCATCGCCTCGATACGGGACAACAGCGACCCTGTCGTGAACGGCCATGATGGGATGATGGTGGTCAAGGTCGTCGAGGCGGGCAACCGGTCCATCCGGGAAGGAAAGCCGGTGTGCCTGAACACCCAACCATAGGTAGGTACAAGGAGACACGAAAATGAAGGTCGGAATCGATAGCTACTGTTACCATCGTTATTTTGGGGAAGTGTACGACCATCAGGTGCGGCCCTCCCGTACGTGGTCTCTGGAGGACTTCATCAAGCGAGCGAAGGAACTGGGTGTCGATGGGGTCTCGCTGGAATCGTGTTTTGTCCCTCGCGTCGACAAGGAGTATCTCTCTGAGGTCAGGGGCGTTCTGGATGAGGCGGGGATTGACCGCGTCTGGGCCTGGGGACACCCGGACGGTCTGGAAGGTGGAAAGAATAAAAAGGAATTCGACAAGATGCTCGGGAATTTCGAGCACGCCAGGGATGTCGGCGCCACGATCATGCGCGTGACCGGCAGCAGCCTGATGTTTCGCAACGAGCCCCACCAGGAGCAAATCGAGCGTCTTTCGCGGATGTTCGAGACGGCAGTCAAAACGGCCGCCCAGTACGACATCAAGATGGCCATCGAGAACCACATCGACTTCAACTCCGAAGAGATCCTGCAACTGCTGAAGAACGTGGGATCTCCGTATCTGGGTGTCAACTTCGACACGGGGAACTTCATTCGAGTGCTGGATGATCCGGTGAAGGCCGCCAGGAAGCTCGGCAAACACGTGCTGGCGACCCACGTCAAGGACGTGAAGGTGCTGGAGAGCGTGCCGGCCGATACGTGGTATTTCTTCTCCAGCGTCCCGGTTGGCAAAGGGCTCGTCGATGTCAAGGGCGTGGCATCGGCCTTGAACGATGCGGGATTTGACGGGTGCCTGGCGCTCGAAATCGATTCGCTCCATCCGGACTACGCGGGCGAGGAAGACAAAGTCGTCCAGGAAAGCATCACGCGGCTCAGGGCGATTGTCAAGGACCTGTGAGCGGCGTGCAGCGAACCTCACGTGGAATATAGTGGATATGACGCGGTCAGTATGGGATTGAGATCATGAAAGCGCACCTGATACCTGTGTATTTCAAGTCGGCCGGCGACAAGGATTTTCAGAAGCAGTTGAGCGTGTTGAAGACGCTGCTGGCGGATGAGGCGCAATTCCTCGAGCCGGCGGCGCTCGGGTCGGCCCTGCCGGAGGGCGATGCGGTGGTCTTTCCGCAGTTGCTGGGGGACGCATACCGTCGGGTCGAGGACTTCAAAAAAATCGATGTGCCGATTCTTGTCGTCACCTCCGAGTTCGGCACGATGGCGATGTGGGATTGGGAGATCGTCTCATTCATGAAAGCGGAGGGCGTGGAGATGATTGCGCCCTACAATCCGGAGCAGACGAAGTTGCTGTGCAGGTCGCTGGCGGTCAAACGGGACATGCGCAGCACGAAGTTCCTTGTGATTCAGGACGATCCGGGCGAGGGTTTTCAGGCGGACATCTTCAAGCGATTCTACTGGTGGGAAGACGGATGTACGGCGAGAATCAAGGACAAGTTCGGCGTCACGATCGTCAAGAAGAGCTTCAAGGAGTTCGGCGCCAGGGCCAAGAGGATCCCGGATCAGCAGGTGAAGGCGATTCGGAAGGACTGGGACCTGAAGACCGAAGGGGTCGGTGAGGAAGCGTTGAACAGTGCGCTGAAGGTATACCTCGCGGCCCGGGAAGAGGTGGAGAAGGATCCCGCCGTCAAGGGCATCGGGATCAACTGTCTGAATGAGTCCCGCTGCAGCGACACGACGCCGTGCCTGGCATGGGACATGCTCTTCCGGGAAAGGGGGATCGTCTGGGGATGTGAGGCGGACACCATGAGTCTGCTCACCAAGTATCTCGTGCACCATTGCCTGGGTGCGCCGATCATGATGACGAACATCTATCCGTCCCTGATGGGAATGGCACCGTTGAAGCATGAGCGCATCGACTTCTTTCCACGCGTCGAAGATCCGGACAACTGCCTGCTCGTGGCGCATTGCGGATACTTGGGGATCGTGCCGAGCTCACAGGCGACCGATTGGGTGCTCCGGCCCAAGGTGCTGGCCATCGTCGACCCCAACGCGACGGCAATCGATGCGCGAATGCCGTTGGGGCCGACAACCATGGCCAAGCTGGATCCGACACTGAACAAAATGATCGTGGTCGACAGCGTCCTCGAGCAGTACGTGCAGTACCCCAGTTCCGACTGCCGCAATGGAGGCGTAATCCGGGTCCCGGATGGGCATCGGCTGATGGCGGGGGCCTGCTCCCACCACCAGTGCCTCCTTTCCGGCAAGTGGACGACGGAGATTGAGTTCATGGGGAAGATCTTCGATCTCGAGATCGAGCGGCTTTCGTGATCGTCTGCACAATAGGGGCTTGAGGCCCGAATAGGAGTGACAAGATATGAAAAAATTGAACGTCGGCATGATCGGCGGTGGCTTCATGGGCAAGGCTCACAGCAATGCCTGGGCGAATGCCAAGCGTTTCTTCCATCTCGACGCCGAACCCGTCATGAAGGTGATTTGTGACAACAACGAGCCGGCGGCGAAGCAGTACGCTGCCACATGGGGGTGGGAGGCCACGGAAACGGACTGGCGGAAGCTGGTGGCGCAAAAGGATATCGACATCATCGATATCTGCGTGCCAACGGACCTCCACCGGGATATCGCAGTAGCGGCGGCAATGGCCGGCAAGCACGTCTTCTGTGAGAAGCCCATCGCCCTGAGCGTCGAGCAGGCCAAGGCGATGTATGACGCCGCAGAGAAGACGGGCGTTGTGCACTATCTCAATCACAACTACCGCAGGTGTCCTGCCGTGCGGCTGGCAAAGCGGTTGATCGAGGAGGGCAAGATCGGCCGAATCTTCCACTGGCGAGGGGCGTATTTGCAGGATTGGATCGTCGATCCTCAGTTCCCTCTGGTCTGGCAGTTGCGGCAGGAGCGCGCCGGCGCAGGTCCCCACTTCGACCTCAATTCCCACAGCGTCGATCTGGCCCGGTACCTGGTTGGTGAGATCACCACGGTCGTTGCGATGATGACGAATTTCATCGGCGAGCGGCCCGTGGCCGAGGTGGGAGGCCCTACCGCCTTCTCCGCAAAAACCGCCCAGAAGAAGAAGGACAAGGTCACTGTGGAAGATGCCGCTTTCATGGTCGTGGGGTTCGAGAACGGGGCCCTTGGCTCCTTCGACGCCACGCGATTCGCTCCCGGCCGAAAGAACTACAACTACTTCGAGATCTATGGAAGCAAGGGGAGCCTGGCGTTCAACTTCGAGCGGATGAACGAGCTTGAAGTGTTCTCTCGCGATGATCCGGCCTATGCGCAAGGATTCAAGACGATCCTGGCCACGGAGTCCTCGCATCAATATGTCGCGAGCTGGTGGCCGCCCGGTCACATCATCGGGTACGAGCATGAATTCCATCATGCGGTAGTCGATTTTATCCACGCGATCACCAAGGGGGAGAAGATCGAGCCGAACTTCCATGACGGCATGAAGGCCATGCAGGTGTTGGAAGGAGCGATGGAATCGGCCAAGACGGGAAGGAGAGTGATTTTTGCTTAAGGTACAGTCGCAAACCCGAATGTGTGCCGCGTTTTTGTCGGGGAAGCAGAAGATCGAGGTCCGGCCGGCGCAACCGCCCCAGGTGGGGCCGGGCGACCTTCTGCTTCGCACTCGGGCGGCGCTCGTGTGTGGCACGGATCTCCGGATCCTTCAGCACGGCCATGCCGCCATCGCAGACGGCGCCCGCCGCATCCTGGGACATGAGTTCAGCGGCGTCGTCGCGCGTGTCGGCCGGGAGGTCAACGGCCTGACGGAGGGGATGCGCGTGGCCGTCGCGCCCAACATGGGTTGCGGCCGATGCGACCTGTGCGTCAGCGGCAACACCCACCTTTGCGCCGATTACCGCGCGCTGGGAATTCACCTCGATGGTGGTTTCGCGGAGTATGTCCTCGTTCCCGCCACGGCCGTGCAGCAGGGGAACGTCGTCGAGATCCCGCCGCAGATGAGCTTCGCCGAAGGGGCTCTGGCGGAGCCCCTTTCCTGTGTGTTCAATGGGTTCGAGCGGTGTGCAATCCGGCCTGGGGACAACGTACTGATTATGGGGGCCGGTCCCATAGGGCTCCTGCACGCCAAGGTCGCCAAGCTCGGCGGGGCCTCCGCGATTTACGTGAGCGACCTCAGCCCCGAACGCCTGGATCGCTGTCGGCAAGTGGATGCTTCCTGGATGGCCGTGCGGGCCGAGGACGTGGCGGCGCACATTGCGGATGCCACGGGGGGCAGGGGGGTGGATGTCTGCATTGTGGCGTGTCCTTCCAGCCAGGCGCAGGCGCAGGCCCTTGAGCTAACCGGCATCAACGGAAGGGTATTGTTCTTTGGCGGGCTTCCGCGGGACAAGTCGACCGTTCCCTTGGACACCAATTTGATCCACTACAAGCAGTTGCTTGTGACGGGAACCACGCGCGCGAGCATAGCGCAATTCCGCAAGGTCCTGTCGCTCATGGCGGACGGCAGTCTCACGGTAAGGGAGTTCATCACGGACACCTTCACCCTCGGCGAGATTCAGCAGGCGTTTGCCTGTGCTGCGCAAGGTCACGGACTGCGCTGTATGGTCACTCTCGATGGGCAGTTGGAGCAGGCATGAGCCGCTCTCGTGGAAGGGATTGGATCGATGGCTGAAAACGTGCTCGTCGGCGTCGATATCGGGACACAGGGAAGCAAGGCGGTGCTGTTTTCCGAGTCCGGGCGATGCCTTGCGGCGACGGTTCGCAGATCGCAGTTGCGCCAGCCGGGCGGCGGGATCGTTGAAGAAGACCCGGAGTATCAGGTTCAGACGGTCTGTGGCGCGGTCAAGGCGTGTGTCAAACAGGCCGGGATTGCGCGGGAATCCGTGGCTGCGCTGGGCATCGACGGTCAGATGGCCGGTGTCATCGGCGTCGGCAGGGATGGACGCAATGTCACGCCCTATGATTCCTGGCTGGACGCTCGCTGTGCCCCATATATCGAGCGCATGCAGGCTCAGGCAGGGCGCCGGATTCTAGCGCAGACGGGCTGTGCCCCGAGCTTCAACCACGGCCCCAAGATCCTTTGGTGGAAGCATGAACATCCGAGGATCTATCGCTCGATCAGTTCCTTTGTCCAGCCGGGCGGTTATGCGGTGATGCGTCTGTGCGGCCTGGACAGTGGGGCCGCGTTCATCGATGCGACGTATCTGCATTTCTCCGGTTTCGCGGACAATCGGCGGAGCCGGTGGGATGGGGATTTGTGCGACGAATTCGGTGTGGACCCATCCAAATTGCCCCGAATCGTTTCCCCCATGGAGATCATCGGGGAGTTGACGCCTCGAATGGCTCGCTCGTGCGGGCTGCGTGCGGGAACGCCCGTCGTGGCCGGCTGCGGCGACACGGCCGCCTCCTTCCTTGCCTGCGGGGCGACGAAGGAGGGCATTTGTGTGGACGTGGCCGGCACGGCATCCGTGTTTGCGGCGACCACCGGCAGCTTCCGGGCCGACCGCCGGCATCAGACCCTTGCATGCGGCCAGGCCGCGACCCCGGGGCTGTGGCATCCCTACGCGTACATCAATGGCGGCGGCATGAACCTGGAATGGTTTCGCCGCGAGTTGGCCAATCGCGGCAAGGAGGCCGGCGACGTTACTCTCGCACAACTGAATCGGATGGCGGAGCAGAGTCTCGCTCGTGGGAGCACGCCTTTGTTCGTCCCGCACCTGAGCGGGCGCGTCTGTCCGAGCGTCCCTCGCTTGCGCGGTGCGTGGGTCGGATTGGATCGATCACACACGCTGGGGCATCTCTACCTGGCTGTGCTGGAAGGGGGGGCCCTTGAGTATGGCCTCTACCGCAACATCCTGATGGAGTTGTATCCGGACCTGGCATTGAGCGAGGTCCGAGTCACGGGCGGGGGGCAGGACAGCCCTCTGTGGAATCAGATCAAGAGCGCGGTGCTGGAGATGCCGGTGATGCAGCTTGCCCACACGGAAGGAGCGCCGATGGGCGCCGCCATGGTGGCGGGGGTTGGCGTGGGTTTGTTCAAGAGCCTGCCCGCGGTGGCGGCGAAGTGGCTGCAAAAGGGAACCCGCCACAAGGGCACCGCGGAAATGGTTCGGAGGTACCATGCCCGTCTGGCGCAATATGAGAGGCTGCTCGGCCTTTTGGGTCACTACTTTGACGAACGGAACCACTGAGAAGTCGGGAGGCACACTTATGAGAAAATGCATCGTTCTTGCTGTTACGCTGTTGGGGGTCGGTCCGATGATTGCGGCCCTGTATGCCGAAGGCGAAAACCGTCCCGCCAAGAGCGTTTTCGCAAAGGACAACCTCGTCGCCTGGTGCATCGTGCCGTTCGATGCGGCCAATCGCGGTCCGGAAGAACGCGCCGAGATGCTCGACCATCTCGGCATCAGGAAGGTGGCCTACGATTGGCGAGAGCAGCACGTCCCCACTTTCGAGGAGGAAATCCTGGCCTACAGGAAGCACAATCTGGAATACTTCGCGTTTTGGGATTGGCACCCGGCCATGGCGCCGTTGATCAAGAAACACGGCATCAAACCTCAGGTCTGGAAGACTCTCGGCGCCCCCGATGCGGGCACGGAAGAGGAAAAAGTAGCCGTTGCCGCGAAGGGGCTGATGCCCCTGGTCGATCAGACACGAGAACTGGGCTGCAAGCTGGCGCTCTACAATCACGGCGGCTGGGGCGGCGAGCCCAAGAACCTTGTGGCCGTGTGCAAGTGGCTTCGTAAGAATGCCCAGGCGGACCACGTTGGGATTGTCTACAACCTGCACCACGGCCATGGCCACATCCAGGACTTTGCTGAATCGTTGGAGATCATGAAGCCCTATCTGCTGTGCCTGAACCTCAACGGGATGAACACGAACGCCAAACCCTATATTCTGCCTCTCGGCCGCGGGGAGCATGACGCGAAGATGCTCGAGATCATCGCCAGGAGCGGGTATCGGGGGCCTATCGGGATTCTGGACCATCGGCCTGAACTGGACGCCGAAAAGAGCCTGATGGAGAACCTTGAGGGTTTGAAGAAACTGCTCCAGCAGAGGGGCGACCAGAAGGCGTTGGAAACCTTCGGCGGTTAGAAGGCGAAGCTGGTGGATGACGACTATGGATGCCGATGGAGCGCCCGTTGTTCGAGATCGCTGGCATAGAGAGAAAGGCATATGACGGAACCCAGTTTTGAGCCTGCGCAGAAGCCGACCTTCTACTTCATTGGCGTGACCACCGGCAGGTCCTCGATCATGAAGGTCTTTCCTGCGTGGGCTCGTCACCTTGGCCTGGGTGACTGTACGATCAAGGGGATTGACTGCAAGTGGCATGACGAGCCCGAAGTCTATCGTCGCGTGGTTTCCTTCATCAAGAGGGACCCTCTCTCGCTCGGTGGACTCGTCACAACACACAAGATTGATCTGCTTGCCGCGTGCCGCGATTTGTTCGATGGGCTGGACTCGCACGCACAGTTGTTGGGAGAGATCAGTTGCATCTCGAAACGCGACGGCGCTCTCTGGGGACATGCCAAGGACCCCATCACCAGTGGACTGGCTCTGGAAGCGTTTGTTGCGGACGAATATTGGCGGCGAACGGGAGCCCAGGCGTGTCTGCTGGGAGCGGGAGGCTCATCCCTGGCTTTGACGACTTACTTCATGACTCGCAATGGGAAGAACCGGTCTCCTGCTCGTATTGTTGTGACCAACCGGAGTGAGCCGCGCCTCGAGGAGATGCGTCGCATCCACGAGCAAATCAATCCCGGCATCTCGATTACGTACCACCATTGTCCCAATCCGGTCCAGAATGATGCGGTGGTGAATCAGCTTGGACCGGGCTCTCTCGTGGTCAATGCCACGGGACTGGGCAAGGACGCGCCCGGCTCGCCGCTGACGGATGCTGTTCGGTTCCCGCAGAACGGGTTTGTATGGGAATTCAACTACCGCGGCGATCTGTTGTTTCTCGACCAGGCCAAGGCCCAGCAACGGGACAAGAATCTGACGATCGAAGACGGCTGGGTCTATTTCATTCACGGTTGGACGAGAGTCATTGCCGAGGTCTTTCACATTGAGATTCCCACCCAGGGTCCGCAGTTCGAGATACTGTCGGAAATCGCAGCCCGGACCCGATGAGCGGGAAAGGACAAGGAACAGACATGCAGACGAAGAATGCGGCCGTGGAGCCTTTTTCGCTTGAGATCGATATCGAGAGTGGGATTCTGAAGAATGCCACGAATCACCTTGTGCGCAGAGCTTCGGACATGCGGGGACACTACGCCGATGGGGCTGCCCTGGAGCGGTTGATCGCCGGGGAGAATGACCCGTTGCACTATGAGGTCTTTGAAGTCCCTGTGTCTGAGGAGAGAGGCCATCTGATGTATTGCATCAGCAAGCTGCAGCCAGGCCGGGTCGGCGAGGAATGTTTCATGACCAAAGGGCACTACCACGCGGACGCGGGGACCGCGGAGATCTACCTGTGTCTGCGGGGCCGGGGCTTTATGGCCATGAAAACGACGGAAGGGGCCTGGGCTGCACAGGAGATGAGCCGTGGCCGCATGGTCTACGTCCCTCCTTTCTGGGCCCATCGGTCGATCAATACGGGCGATGAGCCTCTGATCTCCTTCTGTGTCTACCCGGGCGAAGCCGGCCACAACTACGGCGACATCGAACAGGAAGGATTCCCCAGACGCATCTATCTCCGCCAGGGGAGGGTCGTTATCACATGAGTCGCATTCTCGTCACGCCCCGATCCCTGACGAAAGGCGGCCATCCTGCATTGGAGCGGCTGAAGGAGGCGGGCTATCAAGTGGTCTTCTCCACGCCGGGCGCCCAGCCCGATGAGGCGGAGTTGCTGCGTGTGTTGCCCGGCTGCATAGGGTATCTCGCGGGCGTTGAGAAAATATCCGCTCGAGTCATCGAAGCGGCAGCCGGTCTCAAGGTGATCGCTCGCAACGGCGTCGGCGTCGACAACATTGATCTGGAGGCGGCCAAACGCGCCGGGATCGCGATCATCCGCGCGGAAGGGGCCAATGCGAGGGGAGTGGCGGAGCTGGCAATTGCCTTGATGTTGGCTCTGACCCGTGCCATTCCTTTCAGCGATGCCCATCTGAAACGGACCGACTGGCAGCGTCGGTGTGGGATTGAGTTGTATGGGCGGACGCTGGGCATTGTGGGTTGTGGAAGTATCGGCCGGCAGGTGGCTTCGCTGGCCTTGGGTCTGGGGATGAGCGTGCTGGCCTTCGATCCGTATTCAGACCTGTCGTTCTCTCTCGCCGGGGGGTTCAGATACGTCGGCCTCACGGAACTGCTGGCCGGCTCGGATGTGATTTCATTGCACTGCCCGCCTTCACCGGATGGCAATCCCGTGGTGACGCGTCAAGCCCTTGCAGCCATGAAGAAGGGCGTTTACCTCATCAATACCGCACGGGCCAATCTGTTGGATGAGAACGACCTGTTGGAGGCGCTGGAAAGCGGCCAGGTAGCAGGCCTCGGCCTGGATGTCTTTGCGGCCGAACCGCCCGGACGCAGCCGCCTCATCGAGCACGAGCGCGTCATCGCCACGCCGCACATTGGCGGCTTTACGCACGAGAGCATCGGCCGGGCGGTCGATCTGGCGGTGGGCGGCATGTTGGACTATCTGAGGTGACGATGGCAGCAGAACCGGGTGTCTTCAATCGAATACGTGACAGGAAGGTCGTTCCCGTGGTCGTGGTGGACAGGATCGAGACCGCCTTGCCATTGGCCGATGCGCTTATCACAGGGGGCCTGCCCGTAGCCGAAATCACCTTTCGCACGAAAGCCGCGGCGGAGGTGATCCGCCTGCTGACGGCGGAGCGTCCCCAGTTACTGGTGGGCGCCGGCACGGTGCTCAACGTCGATGACGTCCGCCGCGCCAAGGAATGTGGCGCCCAGTTCGGTGTGGCGCCGGGCGTGAACCCGGATGTTGTCAAGGCAGCCCTTGATGTTGACTTGCCGTTTGTGCCGGGTGTGATGACGCCCACCGATGTGGAAACTGCCGCGGGGTTCGGCCTGCGAATCCTGAAGTATTTCCCCGCTGAGGCGGCGGGGGGGCTTGCGTTCCTCAAGAGCCTGAGCGCTCCATACAAGCATCTGGGCATTCAGTTCATTCCCACCGGTGGCGTCACCCCCCGGAATATGTTGGATTATCTGGCTTCCGGCGTAGTTCTGGCGGTCGGCGGCACGTGGGTGGCGCAACAGGATGTGATTGCCGCCGGCCAATGGGATCAGGTGATCGAGAACTGTCGTCAAATCCAGGCTCTTCTATCCAAGAGAGCCTCCTGAAGGTGAGTTCGGTGCGTGAGATCGCATACCGGCCGATGGACTTGGATGTGGCCGCCGAACTGGGCCGGCCGTGTCCGCCTGATGCGGATACGAGAATCTGGTGGTTGGGCCAGGCCGGTTTCTGCGTCAGCGGCGCGGGGCTCAACCTGCTGATCGATCCCTATCTGTCGGACTATCTCGCCAAGAAGTATCGCGGTCGGGAGTTCGACCACGTTCGCATGATGTCTCCCCCCTTGAGCGCGGAGCAGGCCAGGGCAGTGGACTATGTTCTGTGCACGCACCGCCACGGAGATCACATGGACCCGGAGGCCCTTCCCATTATCATGGAGGCCAGTCCAGGGTGCCGTCTGATCGGTCCTGCCGCCGAAAGGGACTCCATCTGTTCTCTGGTGCGCGATCCCCGGCGCTTGATCTTCGCCAACGATGGGGACATTGTGTCGCTCGGATCGGGAGCCCGCGTTGAGGTTCTTGCCTCCGCCCATGAGCAGTTGGCGGCCAACGAGCGTGGGGAGCACCGTTTTCTTGGATATGTTCTCGAAGTTGCAGGCGTGCGCATCTATCATTCCGGCGATTGCGTCCCCTATCCCGGCCTGGTGGATCGGCTCCGTGAGTGCAGAATTCATGTGGCTTTGCTGCCGGTCAACGGGCGAGACGCATACCGTTCAAGTCGTGGTGTGCCCGGCAATTTCACCTTCGAAGAGGCCGTGGAAATCCTTGTGGGGGCCGAAATCCGTGTGATGATCTGCCACCATTTCGATATGTTTCGTTTTAACACGGTTGCGGCGTCCCGGATCCGGGAGCGGATACAGATGCTTGGCCTCGGCGAGAGGGTGCTGATTCCCGAGGTTGGCATTGCCTATCGGTTTGGCCTTTCCAACGGATAACCGAGCCGCCCCGTCCGTGCATCGCGGCAGCAAACGCGCTCGACAAGTGCAGTTGTCACTGCCACGATCACGGAGGTTGCCCCTGATCCTCGGTGGAGATGATTTGTCGCAGCAGTGCAAACTCGAGGTCGAATACAGTCCGCAAGGACTCATCCGGAACGATATCGCCCGTGACCCCCATGCGGGCATCAACGAAGAGCGAGCCAAAGCCGATGACGGTGACCGATCCTTGGCCGTGATGGACTGTCGCGGCGATGGGCGAGTCGTTCAGTGAGATGATGGGCTGCCCGCCGGCCACCGGATATGCAGACTCGATCCGTAGCGGGGCCCTGCCCTCCAGTGCATTGGCGGACCCGGTCAGTACGCGCGTCGAGTCGAGACTCAGCCCGAAAGGATACAGCAGGCTATTGGCCGTCGAACTGGCATTCTCGGGCGAGTCGAGCACGAGCACCTTTCCCCCCGATGCAACGTAATTGGTAATGGCATCCCGGAATTCCCGCGTCACGGTGCGGGTCGGATATGCGAACACCACGAGGTCTCCGGTGGTCACATCGGGACCGCTCCGGCGGGAGGTGAAGTAGCCAAGACGAAGGATCCATCGTTCGAAAATGCCAAATCCATTTGTTCTTCCGTTAATGAAGCCGCTTCGTGAGAGCGGCGTTTCGCACAGGGTGCGGTCCATCACGACGTGAGTGAATGGACGAGTGGCAGCGGGGTCAGGCACGCTGTGACGGTGGACGGCTCGCACCGTCGCCGTCGCGGCGGCCCAGCCGAACAGACCGACCGCAACGGCCAGAATACACGCTCCAGGCTGTTTTCTGATGACCGCAAGTCCGGCGATCCCGACCGCCGCTGCCAGGAGAAACAGCCAGGGACGCAGATCCACAGCGGCGTTATCACGATTGAGCCACTCGAGCATGCCGAGCATGAGCTCGGCTTTTCCCGGCTCGAAGGTGGAGAAGTTCGAGAAAATCGTGGAGTCCGAAAAGGCCGCCACTCGCCCGTTGCCGGCTTGTACGGCCCACAATTGGATGAACGCGCCATAGCGGGAGTACGCGTGGTCTTCCACCTGGGGGTAGTAGTTGCTGACGTGGTAATCCGCCGGGAGGTTTCTGAGCCCCGTGGAGCGGATTGCCGCGCGGCCCCGACTGGCGCCGGGACTGATCGAGCAGGAGACGGCAAAATCCATCGGCGGGGTATGCTGAACAATGGGGTGCGGCACGATGGGCGGCCGCCACAACTGCTCGAAAGGCGTGTCGATGTCGAAGAGGCAGTCGTAGCGGAACGTGAAGCCGAAACGACGGGCGATGTCGTTGATGTGGACGCCCGTGTTGAATACGTTCGTGTGCTCTGCGACCAGCAGCAGTCCCCCTCCCTTTTCCACGAACCGCTCGATTGCGTCCACCTCGTCCGGCGCGTATCGCGAGGTGGGGACCTTGACGATCAGCACGTCGCAGTCCTGAAGCATCCGGTCGTCCACACGGGCTTCGAGCCTTCCCATCCGGTAGAAACGCGAGCAATAGTCGTACAGGCAGGCATAGTTATATCCGGATTCATGCCCGTACCAGTTCTCGTCGAAGGGGCGGTCCGTGCGTTCCCATGTGGAGTGATGCTCGTCCAGGAGGACCCTGCCGTCTTTGCGTCTCCCGCTGGGGTCCCACAACGAACCGAGGCACAGCAAGAAGACGGCCGCAAAGACCATGGCGGGGGCCATAAGGCGTCTCGATTGTCCGGGACCGCCATGCCCGGCAACATGCGACGGGGCGGCGGCACGGATCCGAACGAGGCGAAACGCCAGCAGAACGGGAACAACCAGCCACGCCAGGTGAACCCAGGGATTCCAGAACTGGTTCATCAACATGAAGGGCGCATCATATCCCGTGCGAAGGGCGCGGTGGAGGAAGATTGCTGTCAGAATCGCAGCGCGGGCGGGCAGCCAGAGGACAACGGCGAGCATGAAGGTCGCCACCTTGGTCCTGCGCCGATCCAGGTCCGTCTTGGTGCAGAGCAAGACGATCCCTGCGGTCAGAAAGCACAGTGTGGGCAGGTCCACGAGAAGCTCCCAGGTCGCGCCGAGCTGGTGTACCGTGCGAACGGAGTACAGGGCCAGATTGGAGTCCCAGAAAGCGGCATCGATGCCGAGCAGGCGTACCAGGACCAGCAGAACGGAGGCAGTGAATCGCGGCAGTTCATGCGACCGGGCTGTGACACACTCATAGGCATAGACCACGCCCCAATGTGTCGTCAGGACAACGCCCGCAGTGAGGGCCGCCGCGCCGACCGTCTTAGGCCACTGGCGTGGGATCGGGGCGATCGACAAGAGTAAGCCGCCAAGCAGCAGGAATGGCGCAGCACGATATGGCCAAGGAACTGCAACCGCCGCGACGAGCAACAGCGCTGAGGCGATAGCCGACTCGATTTTCCCCGGGGTCGCCGGGCGAACCTCCGCGAGCAACGCAGTCCCTGCGATGACCAGCACCACCCATACCGCCGGATGCGCAGCCTCGAAATAGCTCAGACCGAAGAGCCACGAGGCACTCAGCAGCGCCAACCCTATCCAGGCTCGCCTCATGGTGTCCCCTCCCCGGCTGAGCCTGTGGAGGACGTCGACATTTCTTCGCCCTCGGGTGCACTTTGCAGGGCAGGGGGGACCCATCCGGGCTCATCTTTCAAGACCGTGATGAACCATCGCCAGAAGTCGGCGTTCTCCCTGAGCCCTTCAAAGGGCTGTCCATCCTCTCGTTCCAGGTTGTCGTTGGTGGCGAAGCACGTATCCCCGATGACCACCACTTTCCCGGCGCCGACACGGCGCATGACGATGACCGGGAGATTGTCCTTCCCGTAGGCGAGAACCCGTGCTTGCGGATCGTCGCAGGTGATCGGCCAAGCGGCATGGAAACGCACGAACACCCGTTCATTCTCGGAGCGAAGATAGGGGGATTTGAAGTGTCCCATCGGGACGGGTTCTTGCGTGTTGTGTGCATCGGTTCCGACTGCAAAGCCAAAGTCGGATAGGAGGTCGCGGCTGGGTCCGGCATCGTCATATCCGACCATGATAACGAAGCTGCCGCCTCGGGTCACGAAATCCCGGACGGCGGCCCGCTCCGCTCGCGAGAAAGCCCGGCGCGGGGCGACAGACAGCAGCAGACCTGCTCGCTGTAGTCTCTCGCTGTTGAATTCGGGCAGGGAAAGCGTGAGGTAGCCGTTGCGCATCAGGGTCAGAATGAGGCCTCCGACGCCGTCGCCTCGCCAGGATTCGCCGCTGGATGCTTCGAGGTGCGACGTGTCCACGTAGGCCAGGTTGTTGGGCGACTGGACTCGTCCATCCGGGAGGACCTGCCAGACTCGGTTCGTCACAACTATCGCGATGGCAAGCAAAGCGGTCAGACTCAATGTCATCAGTGCCACAACCTGCACGTTCAGATACCGAAACAGGAAGGCCACGGCCGCAGCTGCCAGGAGCAGACCGAGGAACTGTCGCCAGAGCGCTTGAGCCGACGTCGAGCCGTCCGCCAAGTGGGCAAAGAGCCGGGATGTGAAGACGTGGGAGCTGACGTTGATCCCGTTGGTAAAGCTGGACGTATCGCCGAACAGCACGATTTTTCCTTTGCCGAGGCGTTGCTCGGCTGCCAACAGGACGTCGCCCAATCGTTCGCCTGGATCGTAGCGGTCGTTGCCCATCATGGCCCGGCTGCTGCCCTCGTCGCCAAGATCGGACCAGCCCCATCGTCCCACTACGAGAGGATGCGTGCGCCAGCCGGCCTCGACCGAGGCGCCGATGACGACGCCGAACTGATTGCGGTCATCGGCGATGCCCGCTGTCGTTGGGTGAAGCATCGCCTCATAGGAATGCAGCCAGCCGCCGACCGCAAACGTCGCGGAATCGAACGCCACGCGCATCTGCGTCGGTGCGACGGCTTCGTTGAACCGGTTCGTTCCACTGCGGTCTCGCGTCGTATGCTCGCCCAGGACGAGCAGGGACCCGCCGCGACGCACGAAGGCCCAGACTCGCTCCAACTGGCCCTCGGCCCAGGGATCGTCGGGGAAGATCAAGACGACAGCGTCGGCGTCCTGCAGATCCTCCTGTGACAATTCCGGGGAAATGACCGCCTTGGCGCCAAGGCTCTGAAGGTACGTGGGCAGCATCCCGTACATCCCGCTCGAAAGACGGCCATAGCTGCCATGGGCCGGTTTGAGCCAGTTGAGGAACCCTTTCTCGTAGAACACGATCTTCTTGCCCTGCAAATTGGGCCGCACGGGGTACAGCGACGTAACGATCGGCAGGAAGATGGCTGTCGAGAGGACAATCGCGTAGGGCATCCACCGCTGGCGAGCGGACTTGCCGAAAGGGGCGAACGCCCCGCCAGGCGAGGAGGGCTCCCATTGGGACCAGCGGAACATGGCCGCCGCGATGGGCAATTGGATCGCGCCGGCCAGCACAGGCACGTTCCAGGGCAGGGCCTTGCGGGCCAAACCTGCCCAAGACCATGCCGACGGCCCGTCGGATGCGGGAAGCATCGCCAGCACGTCCGGCACGAACGACAGGAGGATGAGATAGACCAGATGGCCGCCCAGGATCGCCGCCATCGTGTAGAGGGCACGGCTCCTGCGAGGGCACTTGGTTTGTGGCATCCAGGCCCCCCACAAAGCGAGCTGCACCACGAGGAAATCAAGACCGGCAAACGTGGCGCCCACGTTCAACGGCCGTCCGGAGATGGCCTCGGTGAGCCGGCCGGTGCCGCGGCTGAGGATTTCGGCCGCCGTCCATACGGAGGGGATTGCCGTGTATGCAAGCCGGTAGACCGCCAGGACCGTGACGGCTGCGGATGCAGAAAGCAGGACGGCCCGATCGCGTCCGGCCGAAAACGACGCCAGAAACGCCAGGAGCAGCGCAGACGCCGTGATATTCGCGGCCTGCAGAGGCAAGGCAACCATCAGTGCGCCCAGCACCACCGTTGCTGCGCCAATCGCAAAATACCATTTCTTTCGCTCCACCGGCAAAGGCCGAGCGAGGGTTGCCGCTGCCAGCATGGCAAGAGTGATTGCCCTCTGGAGAGGATGCGCCAGCAGGCCGATCGAACCTGATGCGACCCAGGCCGCGGCCAAGCCGGCAATGGCTGCGATGACGACAGAATCACACCCCGAGGCGGCTTGGGACATATCCGCCTGAAACCGACCGGCATTTGCTCGCGCGTCAAGGACCACACGATGATTATCGCGGAAACCGGCGCACGACACAATATCAAAAACGGCAAGCCGTCGCCTTGCCTGCTCGGCGTAGCTCTGTTCTAACGGTCGACGGCCATGAGCAGTCCTGGTGCGCCCGGTGCCACGAGGGACGGGCAGATGACGTCAATTGCCGGGCATGCCGCGACAGGCCGTCGAGGCGTTGGCTGCAGCAAACAGATCTGCGGACACCGGGTCGTGACGGCGGGGGATAACCGGGTTCATTGCTGTGCACGGACAGGGGTGGCCGGCAGATGCAGGAACGGGCCCAATTCGCTCCTGATCATCCCCCAGAACGCGGTCGTCTGCTCCTGCGTCAGCGACAGCGCCATGGCGATCATTGTGCATACGCCGAGCACCATGTACATCCAGTCATGGCTTCGCTGCCGGCGGGCGGCCTCGACGAGCGTGTCGAGCCTGGCTCGAACGAGCAGGGATTGTTCCGTATTGAGCGTGAGTTCTCGGGTCGCGAGGTCGGCCAGTCGTGTGAGGGCTTCGCCGATCTGTTCGGCCTCGACCGCCGGGATGGGCTCGTTGACGATCTCCGCCGGCGGTTCCCCATCCGGGACCAGCCGATACTTGGCCAATTCCGCCCACGGGTCCGGCGCATCCAGCTCTCTCTTGAGGCACTCGGCCCACCGCCGAAAGATCCGCTCCTGCTCGTCCCAACTCTTGGGATAGTGGTAATCCATGCTCCGATAGATCCCCGGGCATGCCATACACCAGGAGTTCATCTCGTACGAGGAGAACAGGAAGTAGTGCAGGCCCGCCCGGTGGCTCAGCTTCGAGACGATCAGACTGCCCGCGATCTCTTCCCGCGACCAGGAGAACTCCGCAGGCTCCATGCCGACCTCCCGAAGGATCTCATACACCCGCTTCTTCTGGGTCCGCAACAGGGTATAGCACTTCTCGAACACTCCCATCCTCCCGCTTCCTGCGAACTTCTATAACGTGGTCGTTTCCCCCCATCGGCTTTCGCATCAGGGGTTGCTACAACCGTTTCACGACACAGACCACAGATCGAGACGACCGTCGCTCCGTCGAGGCTGTTTGAGGGCTACTCGACTATGACCGCCTGGATCGTCTCCACTGCATTGCGTCCATCATAGGCGATGCCAAGAGAGATCTTCCCATGCACCCAGAGAGCCGCGGCAAGGAGCTGATTACCCATCTGTTGGGCATTGCCTCCCACCTCGGTGGCGTTCTCCGGGAAGTACAACGTCCCGGAAATGATCGAATCACTCGTGCCGATAATCTTCGCGTAATTGTGATTGTCGCGGTCCTGCCAGATCGCCATTCCGTCCGCTCCGTTGAGACTGGGCAGATAGTCGGCGTCGCCACGGCTCTGGACATCGAGAATCCCTTTTCCCCCGACGTCGACTTTGCCGTATTTTGTCACCGTGCCTGTCGCAGCGCCCGTGGGATCGCCGCTGATATAGATCATCACGCCGTGTCCCACCAGCGTCCCGCCGGACATGACCAGGCCGCTCTTGCCATCCGTACCCCCACCGAAAACGTAGATCGCGTCCGGCCCGCCCGTCAGCACGATTCTCGATGCATCTTTCGAAACAGAAATGCCTCCAGGGTAATATCCCGGCTGGAGAGTCAACTCACCGCCGGCGGCGGCCACCGTGGCATCGGTAATCGTGTACGTATACGGCGATCCGCTGCTGTCCAGGGGAATCGTGGCCGGCCCGAACGCAGGGGCCGGCAGGTCCGCCAGCGGATCTTCCACTGTGGCGGCGCCGGTATTCACTGAGGGCGGGGCCAGCGGATTGGCATAGATGTCCTCCCATTTCGAATCCGTGGGCACCGGATTGGTCATGCCCACCACGTCGATATCTGCGGCCCAGATCTCGCCGCCGGCGCGCAGCGCCGACCACGGACTGACTGTTGCCGTCCCATTGATCTGGATATCCCCGAGCATGGGCTCGCCCGTGACGGGGTCTGTGCCTCGAAGGTCGATTTCCGCGGTCCCGTCGAGGAGCAAGCCGGTCCCCTGGTTGCTCCAGCCGGGAAGAGTGCTTGGATCCTCAGCCAGGCAGATGATCCCCGCCCCCGTCGTCCCTTGGGACATCGCGGTTGCAAACCGCGATGCATCCACCGTTGTCACTCCGAAGATCGGACCGAACAGCATCGCCAGTGCAGGCGCTCCCATTGCCTGCCCCGGGCGGTTGACCCGGACGCGTACCGCATTGGGCGACACGAGCGTCGGGACAAAGACCTCCGTCTGTCGCAACCACCGTCCCAAGACGACCTCGCCATTCGGGTTGTTGGCCGGATTCGGATCGACGGCAACATCCAGGTTCTCGGCCCTGTTCGCCGCCGCAAAGGCCACTGCGCGGGACCGCGCATCCGCTGCATGCAGCTTGACGATCTGCGCTCCGGCCAGGGCCGCCGCGTCTGCGGCGTTCTGCATCTGGTGGACGTTCAATGCGATCTTGGCCCAGTCGATGCTCAGGCCCACGATTCCGATGAGGACCATGAGCGTGACCGCCGTCCAGACGAGCGTCATGCCCCGCCGACATCGGCATCGGGACATGACGCGGCCGGTCCTCAATACGAATCTGCTTTCCGGTCGCTCCATAATTCACCCCTGTGTTCTCACCGCACACTCTGCCTCCGTCCCACTGGGGCCGCAGGCAGGCGAAAAACCGTGAAACCTCCGATTTGTCTCCGTTTATGGTATCATACCATTTCTCCGCCCNNNNGGAAAACACCGAGCGAACGCGGACCCGGGCAGCCGGGCGTCTCACCGGTCGGTTCCCTCTCTGCTCATGCCATTGGTCCAAAGCGAACAATGCCGGGGGGCGGGGGGCAGAGCCCCCCTCGCGCAGGGAAGTACGCAGAAACCGGATGGATGCCAAAAAAAGTGGCAGTTGGAATGGCCTGCTTGTGATGAACCGGCAAGGGGACCTATGGCCCGTATAAAGAACCATCTCCCGCGGATATCGGGGAATCCAGGTCATTATGAGGCGTATGCGCACGGTCTTGTTCCTTAATCATAGGTATTCCTACGTATTTTCCGCCGCCAATGAGTACGCCCTATGATTTTGCTTGATTCAAGGCCCCCCGTTTGGTATCATCATGCTTCATGGACGGCGGGCACGTGCAATGCCACAATGGGGAATGAGCTCGAGCCGTCGCATGAACCGGAGGTGTGGGTAGAGAGGGTGTGCAGAAGCTGGGGCGGGCCGGCGACGGATTGCGGCACACGGATGAAAAGCTTCCACGGCGGGGACATGGCCAGGGGGATGGCCACGGGACGGACACC
>DCUI01000325.1 GCA_002327785.1 Phycisphaerales bacterium UBA2218 | reverse complement strand
GTCGGGTGGGGCTACAACGGGTCCGGGCAAGCCACCCCCCCGGACGGCAACGACTTCATCGCCATCGCCGCAGGCCAGGAACACAGTCTTGCCCTGAAGGCCGATGGCTCAATCGTCGGTTGGGGCAACAACTACTACGGGCAAGCCACCCCCCCGGACGGCAACGACTTTGTCGCCATCGCCGCAGGCCTCTACCACGGTCTGGCCCTGAAGGCCGATGGCTCGATTGTCGGCTGGGGCAGAAAACAGTCTGGGCAAGCCACCCCCCCGGAGGGCAACGACTTTGTCGCCATCGCCGCAGGCGGGGAGCACAGTCTGGCCCTGAAGGCCGATGGCTCGATTGTCGGTTGGGGCGGCAACGGGTCCGGGCAAGCCACCCCTCCGGAGGGCAACGACTTCGTCGCCATCGCCGCAGTCTACGACTTCAGTCTGGCGATCAGGAGAGCGGAACCGATACCATCTCCATGAGCACCGGGCGTGTGCCCGCCAGTAGTTGTCAAAGCGGCTTCACCGTTTTCTGCGCTTGCCCTTGCGCTGGCATCGCTTCGTCAAATCCACGATCTTGCCATCCTCCAGCACATACACCGGCGTGCCTGTTTCGAGTCCGATCTGCAAGGCCCGCTTGGCCGCCCGGCGGAGCGCCGCGTCCGATCCCACAATATCCGGGTCTTTACAGCCCAACAGTCTCTTGCTCATGTCTTCTCTCCAGCAGCGATGGGCCTGTGCGTCGGCCCGGAGTTGTCGTACAGAATCCAGCTATCTACCATATCTCGGTAGATGTCTGTGAAGTTCCGCAGTCCGGCATCGAANNCTGAGAAAGATCAGTTTCACATGGTATCCTGCCTCTCGCCAGCGGGGAATGGCTCTCGCGTAGTTACGGCCGGATAACGTCGTCTCGAAGGCAAAGCTCTCGCCAGCAAGTGCACACCGCTTGATCTCATCGAGCATGATTCGACCCGCCCGCAGTGCCGCTCGGTCCGGATCGAACGGCGATAGTCCCGCTGCGATCAAATCCACATTGATGAAATCCGGGCAGTCGGCCTCTCGGGGCAGGAATTCCCTTGCGAAGGTTGTCTTGCCTGCTCCGTTCGGGCCGGCGATAATCACGATCCTCTTGCCGCGTCTCATGCTCTTACGACTCCTTGGAAGGAACTGGATTCCCGCATCCGCGGGAACGACAAGAACGAGAATCCGTGTCCATCCGTGTGAATCCGTGTCTGAATCACTTCTTGTAATCGTAGGGTTGTTTGCCCTGCTTGAGGCGGACTTCGCGCTGCATCCGGCGAAGGGTGCGTGTGAGCGTGTCGGCGAGCTGCTCGTTGGACATGGCGGCGATCTGCTCGGGCGCCAGGGGCTTGCCGAATTGAACGAGGATCGCGCCGGGTGTGAAGAACCGCTTGTACCGGGACCAGGATTCGAACGCGCCGTCGATCAGGACGGGGACGACCGTCGCCTTGGAGCGGCGGCACAGCAGGCCGAAGCCCGGCTTGACCGCGATGACGCGGCCGTCATGCGTTCTTGTGCCCTCGGGATAAAGGCAAACGCCGGCGCCCTCGCGCAGTCGCTCGATGATCATTCGCATCGCGGCGATGTCCGCCTTGTCCCGCCCAATGGGAATGGCGTTCACCGAAGTGATGAGTCGGCCGAAGAACCTGTTGCGAAAGAGGGTGTCGCGGGCGACGTAGGTCAGGCGCCGCTTGACGGCAACGCCGCAGAAAACCGGGTCCAGGAAGCTCTGGTGGTTGCTCGCGAGGATGAACGAGCCGGTGCGGGGGATGTTCTCGCGACCATAGGAGCGGTAACGAAAGAAGAGTATGCAAAAGAACTGGCACACCACTCGGGCGAGCCAGTACCAGGCGGCCGGCGAGCGAGTCGCCCCGGCAGGTGGATGGGGTTTGTCCTTGCGCGCTGCCGGCGCTTCGCTCTGCGGCGGCTGGGGGGGACAGGGAACCGCCGCACCGATGCGTTCCTCGGCCAGGCGGCAGATCCGCTCGACGGACTCTTCAATGCTCCGGCCCGTGGAGTCGATCATCACGGCGTTCTGCGCCGGCTTGAGGGGCCCTACAGCGCGGTTCTCATCGCTCCGGTCCCGTGCCTCGATGGCCTGTCGGATCTCTTCGAGATCGACCTCCGCGCCCTTGGCTCGGAGTTCGTCCGCTCGCCTTCTGGCCCGCTCGGCGGCGTCCGCCGTCAGGAAAAACTTGAGGTGCGCATCGGGGAACACGACGGTCCCCTGGTCCCGGCCCTCGGTCACGATCCTGCCATGCCGGGCGGCGAACGCCCGCTGCATCGCCACAAGCTGCTCACGGACTCGCGGCGCCACTGCGACGTGACGGACCTTGGCGGTCAGATCGGGGTCTCGGATCCGCTCCGTGACGTCATCGCCATCGATCCGTACGAGCATCCTCCCACTGGCCGCTTCGAAATCAAAGCGGTGCCCCTGCACGACTCGGACCAACTGCTCCTCGTCGGTCAGGTCCGCCCCATCCTGAACCGCTGCGAGGGTGATTCCGCGATACATCGCGCCGGTATCGAGGAAGGTGGCGCCGAGTCTCTCGGCCAGCCGCTTCGCCATGGTGCTCTTGCCGCTGCCGGCCGGACCGTCGATTGTGACTATCAGATCCGCCATCGAGTTTATCGGGCCTCTACCATCTCACCGGCGAGGTCGCCGCTCTCGGCCGCCATGCACTCGCCGCACCCCTCGCTCTTGCGAGGCTCTCCAACCTTCACCACGACGATGCTCGTGTCGTCCACTTGCCGGGCCAGGCCGACAAATCGTCTGCGATAGGCCAGCACGTTGCGAATCACATGGTCGGCGGGACAATCGACGAACCGCCCGGCCGCCTCCAACATGCGATCGCGACCCCAGAGATCGTTGGCGAAATCCATCGCATCGACCAGACCATCGGTGTAGAACAGCAGGCAGTCGCCGTCACGCAACTCGACCGTCTCGATCTCGTACTTCGCATGGGGGTCCACACCGAGCACGAGCCCGCCGGCGGCCAAGTCCTGCATTCGGCCGTCCCGAATGAGCACAGCAGGCTCATGGCCGCAGTTGCAGTAGGTCATCGTCCTTTCCGCCGCATCGATCGTAGCGTAGTAGAGCGTGATGAATTCACCCTCGCGGCACTCCATGCAGGCCATCTTGTTGAAGTTTTCGATCGCGTTCCTCGTGCGTACCGCGTTTCTCATGCCGCTGTTGAGGTCGCCGCTGAGTGGGCCGACATCGCGGAGCACCTCACGGAACCCCTCGGTATACGCCTCGATGGCGCCGCGGAACCAGCTCATCATGATCGCCGCCGGGACCCCCTTGCCGATGACATCGGCAATCGTAATTACCAGCCGATCCTCGTTGATGGGCAGGAAGTCGTAGAAATCCCCGCCCACATCGAAGCACGGGATGTAGGTCGCTGCGATATCCAGCCCCTTGATCTGGGGGGGCTTCTCCGGGATCATCCGGCGTTGGATCAGTCCGGCCAGACGCATCTGCTCGGTAAACCGCTGTGCCTGGATCGCTTCGCTATAGAGCTTGGCATTGGTGATCGCGACGGCACATTGAGAGGCGACCGCTCGGGCCACGGCGATATCGCTGTCCGTGAAGGCGTCCGGCCTGGGGCTGTACAGACGCAGGACACCGATGGACTTGCTTCGGAACTGCATCGCCACCGTCAACTGGCTGACAAGCCCCTCCGTCAGGGTGGCCTGCCTGTACTGGATGCGGTCATCGACCCGCATGTCGTTGATGACGATCGCTTCGCCGGCAAAGGCGGCCTTGATGACCGCGTCGTCCTTTGTGACGGGCCCTTTGTTGCGGTAGTCCTCGCTGAGCCCATACGTGCTCCGCATCCGCAGGTCGTTGGCCTCTTCGTCGAGCAGGCGGATCGAGCATGCCTTGGCGCCGACGATCTTCACAGCCGCCTCGGCCAGCTTGTCGAGCACCTCCTGCAAAGAGAAATCGCCTGCCACCAGCGTGCTGAGCTGGTAGATCTGCTCGTTAATCTCGGTTTGCCTTTCTGTGCTCTGCATAACAACCATACGATGGTTTACGAATTCGGGAGCATTATAGACCACGGGGCAAGATAGGGAAATGGCAATTTCCCACGGCGACAGCGGGCTGCCCTCGTCTACCGCTTGTGCGCGAGGAGTTGAACGCGTCGCCGGCGCTTCAGAAAGGTCCCCTCAGACGCACGCTCCCCCCCTGGGCCGGGACGGGAAATGACCGATACACATCCCTGTCCCAGTCCCACTGCACCCATTTCAGGGAGGAGTCCTCCAGGGGCACATCAAACTCAAAGGCTGCCTCCACGGGAAATCCCCGGCTATCCACCGCCAGGACCTCCACCTGCATTCGCGGCAGCGAGATGCGATCCCCCACGCCAAGCGGATGCTCCCGGCTGCGGACGTCTCCCAGGTATCGGTAGAAGAATGCAAAATCCATGCGTTTGCCACGCTGACAGTCAAGCAGACTGTCCGAAGCAGCTCGGACAATCACCCGTTGCGGCCCGGTTCGCGTCACATCCACCGTATTGAAACCCGGAGCCAGGACGCGTACGCCTCGGGGCAACGATTGTCCTTTCCAAGCCCGCCGGTAGGGATCGTACAGGAATGAGACCGGGTTCGGCGCGTTCACCACGATCAGATCCTGACCTTCCAGGGTCGCAGCAGGCGTGAGATCCTGTGTTTCGGCCATCTTTCGCTGCATGACGGCGGTAACGTGCGGCGCCGTGAGTCGTCCGGCGGCCGCCAACGGCAGATGGACCGCGAAAAGCACAATGAAAAGCGCCCCGCAGAGACGCCGCATCCAGCCCTGGGCCGGCACCCAACGATCCTTTGCCAGCCAACCCCCGAGGTACTCGGCCACGAGCCCGAAGGCCCCGATTGCGAGGAAGAGCATGGCTCGGCCCATCGGGACCGTCGCACAGACGGGCAATGCGGAAACGTACATGCCGATCAGCCAGAACCTCGCCCTCCGATTGACACGCAGCAAAGACGCCAGGACGATGGGAATCAGCACGGACAGGACCGCCAGCAGGGCCCACACAAGTGTTTTGCCGGCCGGCGGCAGATAGCCATACAAATCAGCGGGCGCGCCGGTCCATTGCCCTCCGAGAAAGAACGGCCCCCGAAACAGGACCGCCACGGCATAATCGAGGGGCTCCCGAACCGGATCGAAGTAGAACCCGCCCCCGCTGGCTCCGTACCCTTGCAGGTTGTAGACCAGCCGCCACACCACGATGACGACAGCCGCCGGGGCCAACGTGAGAACCCGCCGGAAGATTCGTCCATGTCCCAGCGCGATCTCATAGGCGAACAGGTAGGCGAAGGTCGCGATCCCTCCCTCGGTGGCCAGCACGGAGGCCAGCAGACACGCCGGTGCGACCACGACGCCAGGCCGCCAATGCCCCTGTCGCCACCAATCGTGGGCGATGAGGGTCAGGACTCCAAAGAACAACGAGATCAGGAGATTCCGATTGGCGATCCACATGGTTGGGAAAAAACCGTTGTCATCCAGCAGGTACAGGAGAGCCGCCAACCCACCGAGCCATTGGACGCCGGCGGCTGGGGAACGGTCCGCCGACCCCGAAGGCCGGGTTGAGGCGATCCGCCGATACAGAATCGCGACCGCCAGTATGGCTGCGGCGAACCATAGGATGTTGTGAAAGTGCATCATTGAGGGGGACTGGGGAAAGAGCCGGTAGTCCAACCAGTGGGTGAAGGAGGCCATCGGCCGCCAGAACGCGACTCGGAAGCCATCATATGTCCACCAGGGCAAGGCCCCGTAGTTCTTCAGCAACTGAAGGTTCTCCTGCGGATGCACGGCGACAAACAGGTGCGACATCGCATACCCGAGACGCCCCGATCCATCCGGCATCAGTCCCCTTTCGGACAGGCGATCCGCGGCGACGGAAGGCCCGGCGAGAATCGAGCGATGCATGAAATCGTCATTGAGAAAGCCGGTGCCTACGGCAGGCAGGGAAACAACAATCGCGGCCAGCGCGACGATCAGCGGCATGAACTCAGTTTGAAGTGCGCCCGTAAGGGCATATCTTCCATGCAGAAGATAGCGCCTGACGGCGTCACTACGAACCTGTCCGCGGCTCAGCTCCATGTCCGGCTCCATCCCGCCTGCACGACCCCAGTTTCCGATTTACGATTTGTGATTTGTGATTTACAATTCCCACGGCGTGCAGTTACCCCCGGTGAATCCGAGGCACGCTGCGGGAGCCAAATAGTAAACAGTTCACGAGGAGTCGTCAACGCGAATACCGGCCGACTGCGGTCGGTCAAGAAGCAACCCATGGAACAGACGGCAAAACATGTCATCTTTCGCGGGCGGGTCCAGGGTGTGGGGTTCCGCTACACCGCCAATAGCATCGCCCGCCGGTACGAGGTCACCGGATTCGTGCGGAACCTCACCGACGGCACGGTCGAGATGCTCATTCAGGGCGACCCGACGCAGATCGACAACTGCATCGCCGACATCCAGAGCGAATTCGCGGGCCACATCCGCGACGCGCAGATCGAGCCGGCCACCTTCAGCCCGCGGTACACGGATTTCCGGATCGTCATGTAGCTGCGGGATTGCCGTGTGTGAGGTTTTTTTCTGGCGCGATGCAATTCCTGTGTATACAGTGACTTATGAACCTTATAGACAAGGAGATTGAGTCATGGAAGACAAACAGGTCTGTGCAGAGCAACTGCAGCGGGCGATGGCGGGGGAATTCGAGCGGCTGGCGGAGGAGGTGGCCCAGGTGATGAACGCCGCGAGAGACGGGCAGATTATTGCCGACACCGAAGAGTTGGTTCGACAGGCCGACGCGGTGTTTCGCGAACACCTGTATGCCAAGGCGATCGGCCTCTTGCAGCATCAGCAGGAGGCTTTTTCCCCCTCGGCCGGAAGGCGTGCGGAACAAGGGTAAGCAGGAGGCATTGCAGTCTCTGCGGGATTACGTTCAAATCATTGTAAGGAGGTGGATGAGAAGATGGCTATATGTGACAACTATAATACTCCCCAAAATCTGGACCACCGGTTAAGGTGGATTCGTTGCCTGAATGGCAAGCGTATTCAGGAGACGAATGGTGGAGAACAAGCGTAGGAGATTCAATGGGTCGTTCAAAGCCAAAGTGGCGTTGGCGGCGGTGAACGGGGACCGGACGATGGGCGAGTTGGCCGGTGCGTTCGGAGTCCATGCCAACCAGATCACCAAGTGGAAGCGGCATTTGTTGGACGGCGTGCCGAGGATTCTCTCCGAGGGGCATCGGGAAGACCTTCGCCAACAGGAGGCCTTGACCGATCGGTTGTACCAGCAGATCGGTCAGTTGAAGGTCGAGCTGGACTGGTTGAAAAAAATCGGGTCTTGACGCTTGAGGAGAAACGGGCCGTGGTGGAGCCGAGACATCCGGAGATCTCGCTGCGGCGTCAGTGCGAATTGCTGGACCTCAGTCGCAGCAGCCTGTACTACCGTTGCGAAGCGGACCCCAGCTACAACGAGCAGCTGATGCGTCTGTTGGACGAGCAGTATCTGCGGACGCCGTTCTACGGAGTCCCGCGAATGACGGAATGGCTGCGTCGCCAGGGCCACGCAGTGAACGAGAAACGCATACGTCGTTTGCTGCGTGTGATGGGCCTGGAGGTCATTTATCCCCGGTGAAAGCGGGGTCTCAGCCACGCGGACCGGCAGCACAGGGTCTATCCCTACCTGCTGCGAGGTCTGGAGATCACGCGACCCAACCAGGTCTGGGCCGCCGATATCACGTACATTCGGATGGCGCGCGGCTGGGTGTATCTGATGGCGATTCTGGATTGGTTCAGTCGGTATGTGGTGGCCTGGGAGCTCTCGATCACCCTGGAGGCGGACTTCTGTGTCACGACCCTCCAGCGGGCGTTGACCCTGGGACGGCCGGAGATCTTCAATACGGATCAGGGCAGCCAGTTCACCAGCGACGGCTGGATCGAGACCTTGCAGGGCGCCCAGGTCGCCATCAGCATGGACGGTCGCGGGCGTGTGTTTGACAACATTTTCATCGAACGGCTCTGGCGGAGCGCCAAGATGGAAGAGGTGTATCTCCACGACTATCAAACGGTCAAAGACGTACGAGACGGTCTGGGGTGGTATTTCCCCTTCTACAATGGAGAACGTCCGCACCAGGCGTTAAACGATTGTACGCCGAGTCAGACGCAGGCTCTACCGTCGGCTGCTGCGAGATACCCGACTCTGCGATTGAGAGTGCTTGTAGCCGTGACGACAGGGCTGCGACACAGTGACATTGAAGCCATCCACATCGGTGATATTCACTTTGATCGAAACACCCTCACAACACGAAACCGCAAAGCGGGGAAGGCCATGGCAGAGCGTCCGATTCCCGAGCAGGTCATGACGGAATTGTCCAATCACGTGGCCGCGCTCCCAGATGGGCAGGAGAAGCTTTTCCATGACAAATTCAGCCCGAAGAAGTGAGAGAGAGTCCGGAAGGCCATGGACACGCGAGGGCTGAGATTCCATGACCTGCGGAAGACCTTCGCGTCTCTACTGGCACAGAGAGGCGTACCGACGGCTGTGACTCAGAGGCTGTTGGAACACTCCAGCCCGCAGCTTACAAACGATGTGTACACGAATGTCGATTCGGTGCTGCGGCAGGCAATTGACCAACTGCCGGCAGCAGACTGGATACAACGCCGTCCTGCCGTGTTGTAGGACGAGAAGCGTTGGCTGTTATGAAGTCATAACGAGCCCCAACCACGTGCCCTTACTGGGCCGATATGGACGGGGCACGAATACTCGCATCACCTTGTCAGTGCCTCGAGATCTTGTTAATATGCGTCAATAGACACTCGATGCCGCTCGATCCGGTCGGGATTCCCGGCGGTCGTAGGTGCTTGAGGTTTCGGCAGGAATCGGGCCCATCCCGGGTGTGCGTAGTATGCCGGAGGGATTGCAGGGTCTGGAAAAGTCGAACTCGGTCTCCTCCTGATCGGAAACCTTGCCAGGATAACAGGATCACAATGCCTGATGAGTCGAGAAATGACGTTACGCGCATCCTGCACGCCGTAGAGCGCGGGGAGACCAGGGCGTTGGATGAATTGCTGCCCCTGGTCTACGATGAACTCCGCCTGCTGGCATCCCAAAAGCTGTCGCACGAATCTCCCGGGCAGACGCTCCAAGCCACAGCGCTGGTTCATGAGGCGTACCTGCGTCTTGTCGGTTCTGAGGGCAACGCTTGGTCAAACCGCACGTACTTCTTCGGTGCGGCAGCAGAGGCTATGCGCCGCATCCTGGTTGAACACGCTCGAAAGAAGAGAAGCAGGAAACGTGGCGGAGACCGGCATCGCGTCGATTTCACGAGTGCAGATGTGATGGCGGAGGAATCCCCGGACGACCTGATTGCCATGGACGAAGCCCTCGCCAAGTTCTCCCAGACCGATCCCGTCAAGGCCGAGTTGGTCAAACTGCGTTTCTTTGCCGGCCTGAACTTTGAGCAGGCCGCCGAACTTCTGGATATCTCACCTGCCACAGCGAGACGGCACTGGAACTACGCACGGGCGTGGCTTTACGGCAGAATCTGCTCCACGGATTGATCCCGCACATTTTTTCACTTTTTCCGTAAAATCGTGATTGAACTCACGGCCAATCTGCGCAGGTTCTGTAGAAAGGGCAAAATGCAGGACCTTGGCTGCTATAAGAACAGGTGAGAGTCTTTGGTTATGGCACCAGAACGAAACCCAGAAGAACTATTCCACCGGGCCTTGGAGTTGAAGGACCCCGAGAAGCGGGCGGCCTATTTGGATGAAGCCTGTGCCGGAGATGAAAAACTGCGGGCGCAAGTCGATGCCTTGCTCAAGTGGGATAGTGAAGCCGGGGGGTTCATGGACCTGCCGGATAGAGACCCCGACGCCACCCGAGAGGCTACCTCTATCCCGGACATGACAGGTACGGAGATTGGTCGCTATAAGCTTCTGGAGAAGATCGGGGAAGGCGGTATGGCGACCGTCTACATGGCCGAGCAGAGACACCCTATCTGCCGCCGCGTAGCCTTGAAGATCATCAAGCTGGGGATGGATACCAAGCAAGTCATCGCCCGCTTTGAGGCGGAACGTCAGGCTCTGGCCATGATGGACCACCCCAATATTGCCACGGTATTGGACGCGGGGACGACCGAGACGGGACGACCTTACTTCGTGATGGAGCTTGTCCGGGGACTGCCCATCACTAAGTTCTGTGACACAAACAACTTAACCACCCAAGAACGACTGGAGTTGTTCGTATCTGTCTGCCACGCCGTCCAGCATGCCCATCAGCGTGGGATCATTCACCGGGATATCAAGCCCTCCAATGTGTTGGTTACGCTGCACGATGGCAAGCCGGTCCCCAAGGTGATTGATTTCGGGATTGCCAAAGCCCTGAATCAGCGACTGACCGAGAAGACCATCTTCACTCGGTACTCCCAGATGATCGGCACACCGGAGTACATGAGCCCGGAGCAGGCCGAGATGAGCGGGCTGGATGTCGATACGAGAACCGATGTCTTCTCGTTAGGCGTACTCCTCTACGAACTGCTCGCAGGTACAACGCCATTCGATTCGGAGTACCTGCTGAGCAAGGGCTATGGAGAGATGCAACGGATCATACGGGAGGAGGAACCGACACGCCCATCCACCAAGGCCAGCACTCTGGGAGAAGCTCTCACTGATGTCGCCAAGCACCGCAGGGTGGCGCCGGAAGCCCTGGGAAGACTGATGCGCGGCGATCTGGACTGGATCGTGATGAAGACGCTGGAGAAAGACAGGACGCGTCGCTACGAGACAGTGCACTCCCTGGCCGAGGATATCGAACGGCATCTGCGGAACGAACCGATAACGGCATCATCGCCCGGCACGATCTACCGCCTGCAGAAGTTCCTGCGGAGGAATCGCACGAAGGTCGTAACGTGGTCGGCCGTCGCTGTGATTGTCGTCGGGCTGCTGCTGGTCCCTGGCGCGTATCTGCGTTTGCGGACCGAGCGAATTCGCAGCGACCACCTCCGGACCATCGTTTTGGTTGAGGATATGGTCACCAGCGGCGACTATGAGCGGGCGCTGGCCGAAGTCAAACCTGTTCTTTCCAGCCGGTTCGTCGGCCCGGAGGCCGGGCTTCTGAATGCGCGCGTACTGCTGGAGCTGCAGAATCCCGACGCCGGTGTCGAACAGTTGTACAAGCTGCTGAACGAACGATCCGAAATCGCCGCCAACGCTCATTTTCTCCTCTCGCGGATCTATCTGGAGTCCGCCGCCCGCGATCCTCACATGAAGGACAAAGCGGAGGTTCACCTGCAGCATGGGGAGCAACTGCTGCCGAGAACGGCCCAGGCCTATTTGCTGCGTGCCATCGTAGCACAGACGGTAGAGGGGACTCTCAGATGGCTCGAAGAGGCCCTGCAACTGGATCCGGCGAATTACGACGCCCATCGGGCCCGCGCCCTGACCTGTTTCGCACTCGGCGAATACCATGACATGGAAACAGAGGCATCCGTCATGGTCGGTAGCCAACCGAGGAATCCGACGGGTTATTCGCTTCGCGCGATCGCACGGCGTGAACTGGCGCTGACCCAAAACGACGGCGAACTGCTCAGCAAGGCTGTTGCAGACCACAACCTCGCGATCGGTCTGACGTCGCCGCGCGACAGCCGCCTGGCGGATCTCCGCGACCAGCGTCACCGGACTCTCATGCGGATGGGGAAATACGACGACGCTCTCGCCGACATGCAGGCATGCTTGCAGATGCAGCCCCGTAACCCGGCATACCATTTTGACTTGCTCTGTGTGTTGCTGGCGCTGGGGCATTACGAGAAGGCCCAGGCAGAATATGACCGAATTCTCAGTTCCGGTCTAATGCATCAGATGCATTTCAACAGTCTCGCCGCCAAGTACGTTTCCGACAGCCTATGGTCGAGAGGGTCGTGGTACCCTCAGGACAAACCGCCGGTGGGGGCGGCCTTCGAGAACATGTACGCAGCGGCCAGGCAATACCGTCAGCTTGCCGAGCGGGCCAGGCGTGTCGTGCCTGAAGGTTTTCATCCGAGCTTCTCACCGGACGGCGCCCAGTTGGCGTACAGCCGAGGCGTGCTCGGCGCCAGCGGTATCGAGATCCTCCATCTCGGCACGGGCAAAACCCGGCTGTTGACCGTGCCCGGCAAAGACCCGGCGTGGTCTCCCGACGGACAGCACATTCTATACGTTCGTGACCGGCAGTTCTTGTCCATGCAGGACTTGACATTGCCGGGTGAGGGGAGGCATCAGTCGTGGGAACAGGAAGAGGTCTGGATCATCAGAGCCGACGGCACGGAGCGTCCGCGGTTTCTGGCCAAGGGCGGTTGGCCAAACTGGTCCGGCGATTCCAGGAGGCTCTACTACCACAGCCGTCTGGACAAGATGGTGTACTCCATGTCGACGGATCCGAACAACGCGAATCCGAAGAAAGTGTTCGCATGCGAAACACAGTTTCCCGTGGTGTCACCCGATGAGAGACTCATCGCGTTCATCGAGAAGAAAACCGGCGCACTCAAGATCGTGGATCTGACCGATGGGTCGGAGGCTGCATCCTGGTCGGGGGTTGGTGGAGACGAGCTATCCTTCATCTGCTGGTCGGCGGATGCGAAGCGGCTGGCTATCGGACGGTATTGGCACGGAGGGCTCTGGATCTACGACACGGGCACAAAACAGGCGACCAAGGTCGTCGACGGTTCTTTTGCCTGGTGCGCTTGGTCGGTTCCCGATATGAGCCGTATGGTCATCGAGCGTACGTTTGGATCATGGCATCACGAGATTTGGATCGCCGACGTGGTCACAGATGGCATCCCAATGGTTACCCGGAAGAACTCAGACACACAAGGATAGCCACAGCCATACGAGAAAGGAACAAGAAATGAAAGCGAAAGCAATGTTGACGGCAGTCGTTGTGATGGTGACGGCTGGCAGCAGTGTGGCGGCGGACTGGCCGCAATATCTTGGACCGGCCAGAAACTCAACTTCACCGGAGAAAGGACTCTTGCGCTCCTGGCCTGAGAAGGGGCCGGAGATGCTATGGACTGTTGGTGTTGGCAGAGGCTATGGCGGACCTGTCATCAAGGACGGCAAGGTCTACCTGCTCGACCGGGATGACAAGGTGGGCGAGAGCCTGCGGTGCTTCGATCTGGCCAACGGCAAGGAACTCTGGAACTT
>DCUI01000054.1 GCA_002327785.1 Phycisphaerales bacterium UBA2218 | reverse complement strand
GGCGCTGATCGAGAATCTCCGACGCATTGCCGCCCGGATCGCTACCGATCGAATCGACCGCAACCTGGCCGATTACTGGGCAGACCAGATGACGGAGAGCGCCGTGAAGGACCCGAAGAGCCTGATTCTGGTGATCGCCGACATGGCGCGGTCGAACCCGCCGATGGAGGGGTCGTTTGTCGCCGAATTTGCGCGTCGGCTTCAGGGACAGAGCCCGGCTTTGGCCTTGCCGGTCTCCTGGATGGAGCAGCGTCTCGCCGAGTTGGGCCTGACCATTGAGCAGTTGGTGCAGGCGGAGAACCGGCAACAGGCAGCCGATCAGATGTCGATGAGCAACAGCATCGGCAGCCTTCGGTTTCTCGGGGCGATGGACTGGCACGAGTTTATCGAAACCATGAGTGTTGTCGAGCGGACCCTGCGTAAGGATCCTGGCGGCGTTTATGGGATGATGGATTTTGCCACCCGGGACCGATATCGTCATCTCGTTGAAAAGATAGCCAAACACAGTCAGCAATCTGAAAGCGAGGTGGCCCGAAAAGCCATCCAATTGGCGCGCGTGGGCGCGGCCGGGAAACACAGCGACGAACGAGCGGCACATGTTGGGTTCTACCTTATCGACAAGGGACTGCCGCAACTCGAACAGGCGGTGGGGACATGTGGATCCGCCGGCGAGGCAATTCAGAAATGGATCGGCCGCAGCCCGTTGTTCCTCTATCTGTTCGCCATCACGCTGATGACGGCTGTTTTTACCGCGACGTTGCTGATGAAGGCACAGGCCGGTGGGGTACTGAGCTGGGACCTCGCGCTGATCGGCGTCCTCTTCCTCTTGTGCACGAGTCACCCTGCGGTGGCCCTGGTGAACTGGCTCATGACGTTAACGGCGGCTCCCCACCTCCTGCCACGAATGGATTTTTCCAAAGGAATTCCGCCGGAATCGCGCACGCTGGTCGTGATCCCGACAATGCTCACGAGCGTACAAAACGTCGAGGACCTGGTCGAGGGCCTTGAAGTCCGGTTTCTGGCGAACCGGGACGAAAACCTGCGCTTCGCTCTGGCAACGGATTTTCGGGACGCAGGCGAGGAAACCATTCCCGAAGATGAACCTTTGTTGCGGCTGGCCCGGGAGAGAATCGAAGGGTTGAACAAAAAGTATGCTGACTCCAAAAGCGATACGTTCTTTCTGTTTCATCGTCCGCGGCGATGGAATGCGCGGGAAAAACTATGGATGGGTTACGAGCGGAAGAGAGGCAAGCTTGCGGACCTGAATTCGCTTCTGATCGGCGGGGCGTATGGGATCGCCGGGGACTGCTTCTCCCTCATCGTAGGTCATACGGACATCCTATCGAACGTAAAATATGTGATCACGCTGGATACCGATACCCAACTGCCGCGCGGTTCGGCATGGCAGTTTGTGGGCGCCATGGCGCACCCCCTGAATCGTGCGCGCTACGACGGAGACAAGGAGCGCGTCGTTGAGGGGTACTGCATTCTTCAGCCACGTGTGGCCGTGAGCCTGTCGGGCATGAACCGCTCGCGGTACGGGCGACTGTTCGGGAGTGAGCCGGGCATCGACCCGTATACGCGGGCCGTCTCCGACGTTTACCAGGACCTCTTTCATGAGGGATCGTTCATTGGAAAGGGGATCTATGATGTTGATACGTTCGAGCGGGCTCTCAAAGGACGGTTTCCCGAGAACCGGATTCTCAGCCACGACCTTGTGGAAGGATGCTACGCTCGGGCAGGGCTGTTGAGCGATGTCCAGTTGTACGAGGAATATCCATCCAACTACACTGCCGACGTGAGCCGTCGGCACCGATGGATCCGTGGAGATTGGCAGATTGCACGCTGGTTGCTGCCAGGCGTTCCTGGCCCCGGAACAAGCCGCCAGAAGAATCCGCTCTCCGGTCTTTCCCGATGGAAGATCTTCGACAATCTTCGGCGCAGCCTCGTATCAACGGCGCTGACCTTGTTGTTGCTCCTCGGCTGGACCGTCTTGTCTACCCCCTGGCTATGGACGCTGGCGGCAATCGGAGCCCTTCTGATTGCCCCCTGGATGGCGTCTCTTCTGGATCTGTTTAAGAAGCCGGAGGATATGTCGTTGAATCAGCATTTGGCTGCCACAGCGCGGTCGGCTGGCAGACAATTCGCTCAGGGGGCATTCACCATCGCCTGTCTCCCCTACGACGCCTATTTCAGTCTCGATGCGATTGTGCGCACGGCCTGGCGAATAGGGGTCACCCACAAACGACTTCTGGAGTGGAATCCGGCGAGCGACTCAGATTGCCATCATCGCACGGACCTCGCCCGCTACTGCCGGATGATGTGGATCGCCCCGGTCATCGCCACTGTCACCACGATTTATCTGGCGATGTCGAGGCCGGACGCGATCGTCGTGGCTGGGCCTATTCTTTGTCTCTGGTTTGTCTCCCCTGCCATCGCCTGGTGGCTCAGCAAGCCTCTTGCTCGTCCCAGTGCAAAACTAACGGTTGACCAGACCCTCTTTCTCAGGAGACTTTCTCGAAAGACCTGGGCGTTCTTCGAGACTTTTGTTGGACCACAAGATCATTGGCTGCCTCCGGACAACTGTCAAGAGCATTCTCCTCCCGTGGTGGCGCATCGCACGTCGCCCACCAACATGGGGCTTGCGCTCCTTGCAAATTTGTCCGCTTACGACTTTGGGTACATCTCGGCCCGACAACTCATCGAACGTACGGAAAATGCACTTCACACGATGGGGGGCTTGGAGAGGCACCGAGGCCATTTCTACAACTGGTACGACACGGAGTCTCTAAAACCACTGGAACCTGCCTACATCTCGACCGTGGACAGCGGGAACCTCGCAGGTCATCTGCTGACCTTGAGGTCGGGACTGCTGGCACTTCCCGATCAACAGATCCTGGGGTCGCGATGGATTGAGGGGCTGAGCGACACACTCGGGATTCTGGCGGACATGGCCGGGGGCCCAGGAGGAGACACGCCGACCCAGATCGCTCAACTACAGAAGGACCTGACATCCGCATTGGATTCCCGGCCAACCAGGCTCGTAACGACGCAAAGACGCCTCGCCCGGCTGACGGCATCCGCCGCAAACGTGGTGGAGAGCCTCGATGCCGACCCCGAGATGTCCAAGAGCGGGGTGAAAGGGTGGGCGCGCGCCCTCGCCCGGCAATGCCAGGACGCCCTTGATGACCTGACGTTTCTCACCCCATGGAGTCTGTCATCGGCTCCTCCGAATGGATTCGGCGACTTTCCGTCTATGGATGAGACCCCAACGCTTCGCCAACTGGCAAGGTTTGACGTGGAGCTGCTGCCGATCATCGAAGACCGCCTCGGCCCGGACGCAACCGTAGAAGAGAGGGAATGGTTGGGTGAAATCCGACCTCTCATCACCGAGGCAAGCCAACGCGCCAGGGCAAGGATGGCAGTCATCGAAGGCCTTGCGCTGCAATCCGGCGAACTCGCACGCATGAAGGTTGGCTTCCTGTTCGACAAGGCGCGTCGTCTCCTGTCGATCGGCTATAACGTCGGCGAGCGACGCCTCGACGACAGTTACTACGACCTGCTGGCTTCGGAAGCGCGATTGGCGACTTTCGTGGCCATTGCCCAGGGGCAACTCCCTCAAGAGAGCTGGTTTTCTCTGGGGCGCCTGCTCACCGTCATCGGTGACGAGCCGATCCTCATCTCCTGGACCGGGTCCATGTTCGAGTACCTCATGCCGCTTCTGGTTATGCCGACCTACGAAAATACGCTGCTTGACCGGACCTACAAGGCGGCTGTACAGGGGCAGATCGCCTATGGGCGGAAGCGCGGCGTACCATGGGGCATATCGGAATCCGGCTACAATGCCATCGACGTTCATCGCAACTACCAGTATCGCGCCTTCGGCGTACCCGGCCTGGGATTCAAACGCGGGCTTGAGGACGATCTGGTGATTGCACCGTATGCATCGGCGCTCGCGCTGATGGTGGCGCCCGAGGAGGCCTGCCTGAATCTTAAGCGACTCGCCGCTGAAGGGTTGGAAGGAAAATACGGTCTCTATGAAGCCATCGACTACACACCGTCACGCTTGCCGCTCGGACTATCCAGCATCATCGTCCGATCGTTCATGGCCCATCACCAGGGCATGAGCTTTCTCTCTCTGGCCCATCTGCTCCTGGATCGGCCGATGCAAAAGCGGTTCGAGTTGGATCGGATGTTCCAGGCCACCATGCTCTTGCTCCAGGAGCGGGTTCCAAAGGCCACAGCCTTCTATGCGCGCGCTACCGAGGGCTCCGAGCCCCTTGCCGTTTCCAGTGGACCCGAGAGCGCTGCGCGTGTTTTCAGAAGCCCCGACACACTCTTTCCGGAAGTGCAGTTATTGTCAAACGGCAGATACCACGTGATGCTGACCCATGCGGGCGGCGGTTACAGCCGCTGGAAGGACATTGCCGTTACACGCTGGCGTGAAGACAGCACTTGCGACAACTGGGGCACGTTCTGTTACATCCGCGACGTAACCAGCGGGGAGTTCTGGTCCGCCACCTACCAGCCTGCGCTCAAAAGATCAAAGGATTTTGAGGCGATTTTTTCGGAAGACCGAGTGCAGTTTCGCCGGCACGACCACGACTATGACACCCATACCGATGTGGCTGTGTCGCCGGAGGATGACATCGAGCTGCGCCGAATGACCATCACCAACCGCGGCCTGACGCGCAGAGCGATCGACGTTACGAGTTACGCGGAAGTGGTCCTGGCATCTCCCTACGTGGACGTACTCCATCCGGCGTTCAGCAATCTCTTTGTTCAGACCGAGATCATCCCCCAGCAGCGGGCGATTCTCTGCACTCGCCGACCCCGGTCCGTTACCGAAAAGTCTCCGTGGATGTTTCACCTGATGACCGTACACGGTGCGGAGATCTCAGAGATTTCCTACGAGACGGATCGTATGAAGTTCATCGGCCGCGGAAATACCGTGGCCGATCCACAGGCCATGAGGGAGTCATCCAGGCTATCGGGCGCCCAGGGTTCCGTGCTGGATCCGATTGTCGCTATCCGGTATCGAATCACACTCGAACCCGAATCGTCAGCAACAATTAATATGGTATCGGGCATCAACGAGACCCGCGATGGGTGTCTAAGCCTGGTTGAAAAGTACCAAGACCGCCGTTTCGCGGATCGCGTGCTGGAACTGGCCTGGACCCATAACCAGGTCTTCTTGCGGCAGATCAATGCCACGGATGCCGACGCGAAGCTCTATGGACGCCTTGCCGGTTCCGTCCTCTACGCCAATTCGTCGCTGCGCGCCGCTCCAAGCGTCATCATCCAGAACCGTCGCGGACAATCCGGCCTTTGGAGCCACGCTATTTCCGGCGATTTTCCGATTGTGCTGCTGAGGATTGAAAACCCAGCCAATATCGATTTGGCGCGCCAACTGGTGCAGGCCCACGCATACTGGCGCCTAAAAGGGCTGACAGTAGACCTTGTGATATGGAACGAAGATCACTCCGGTTACCGCCAGGGACTCCACGAACAAATCATGGGGCTGATTGCCGCAGGCATGGAAGCCAACGTGACCGATCGGCCTGGCGGCATCTTTGTCAGACCCGGGGACCAGATCTCCAACGAGGACCGTATCCTGATCCAATCGGTGGCTCGTGTCATCATCACAGACGGCCGGGGGACGCTCGAGGAGCAGGTCGCCCGTTACGGCCTTGAAAACGTGGTCGTCCCGCCCCTTGTGCGGACCCGAACCCGCCAACCTGAGCCCCCGGTTGCATCCGCACTGCCTCGCGACGATCTGATCTTTTACAACGGGTTGGGTGGATTCACCCCGGATGGGCGTGAATACGTCATTACGAGCACGGACGAGCAAACGACGCCTGCGCCATGGTCGAATGTGCTGGCCAATCCCCACTTCGGAACCGTCATCTCAGAGAGCGGCGGCGCTTATACCTGGAGCGAGAATGCGCACGAGTTTCGCCTCACTCCCTGGAGCAACGACCCTGTGAGCGATTCGAGCGGGGAGGCGTTTTACATCCGTGACGAAGAGAGGGGCCACTTCTGGTCGCCTACCCCGCTGCCGAGCCGGGGAGCGACGCCTTACGCCAGCCGGCACGGATTCGGCTACAGCGTTTTCGAGCACACGGAGCGGGGTATTCACTCGGAGATGTGGGTTTACGTGGCACTGGACGCACCGATCAAGTTCACTGTATTGAAAGTGCGAAATGCGTGCGGCCGATCCCGGCGACTTTCCGCCACGGGATACGTAGAATGGATTCTGGGCGATCTGCGGGGGAAATCGGCCATGCACGTCATTACCGAAATCGATCCCGGAAGCGGCGCGCTTTTCGCACGCAACCCCTACAACACCGAGTTCGCCGGCCGTGTTGGCTTTTTCGAAGTGGACGATGCGAAGCGGACCGTGACCGGCGACCGGACGGAATTCATTGGGCGCAACGGAACCCTTCGGAGTCCGGATGCCATGACTCGGTCGCGGCTTTCCGGCAAAGTGGGGGCCGCTCTGGATCCCTGCGCCGCGGTCCAGGTGACCTTCGAGATAGCCGACGGGGAAGAGCGTGAGATGGTCTTCATGCTTGGAATAGGGCAAGACGCCCATGACGCCCGAAACATGATGGTTCGCTTCCGGGGATCGGCGGCTGCTCAAGGCGCACTCGAAGCGATATGGCAGTACTGGAATCGCACGCTCGGGGCCGTTCAGGTGGAAACGCCAGACCCGTCGCTCAATGTCCTGGCCAATGGATGGCTCCTCTACCAGACGCTGGCATGCCGTCTTTGGGCGCGGAGCGGGGCCTACCAGTCGGGCGGCGCCTTCGGTTTCCGCGACCAGTTGCAGGACGCCATGGCGCTCATCCATAGCGAACCGCACCTCGTGCGTGAACACTTGCTCCGCTGCGCTGCCCATCAGTTCCCGGAGGGAGATGTCCAGCATTGGTGGCATCCTCCCTCGGGCCGGGGCGTGCGTACCCACTGTTCCGATGATTACCTGTGGCTGCCGTTGGCGACGTGCCGATACGTTCTTGGCACAGGGGACACCGGCATATTGGACGAGTCCGTCCACTTTATCCAGGGCCGCCCGGTAAAAATGGATGAAGACTCTTATTACGATCATCCCGAGCGCTCTGAAGAGGCGGCGAGCCTTTACGAACACTGTGTCCGAGCGATCCGGAACGGCCTCAAATTCGGTGAACACGGATTGCCGCTCATCGGCTCCGGTGACTGGAACGACGGTATGAACCTGGTGGGCGAACATGGCAAGGGCGAAAGCGTCTGGTTAGGGTTTTTCCTGTATGGGGTGCTCATGCAGTTCACGGAGGTTGCCCTTGCGCGGGGAGATCACGCCTTCGTCCAACATTGCCAGAGGGAGGCGGAAGGGCTGCGCCGGAATCTCGAGGAGCACGGGTGGGACGGCGAGTGGTATCGCCGTGCTTACTTTGACAACGGATCGGCTCTTGGATCGTCGAGCAGCCCCGAATGCCGGATTGATTCGATTGCGCAGAGCTGGTCTGTCCTATCCGGTGCGGGAGATCCTGAGCGGTCGCGCATGGCCATGGAAGCGGTGGATGAGCGCCTCGTTCGCCGTGAGCATCGGCTAATCCAGCTCCTGGATCCGCCCTTTGACAAGTCGGATTTGAATCCCGGCTACATCAAGGGGTACGTCCCGGGAGTTAGAGAGAACGGCGGGCAGTACACGCATGCGGCCATCTGGGCGGCCATGGCCTTCGCTCGTCTGGGGGACAACCGGCGCGCGTGGGAGCTCTTTACCATGATCAACCCGGTTAACCATGCCCGATCGACCGATGAGACCGCCACCTATAAAGTGGAACCCTACGTCGTTGCGGCCGACGTCTACGCGGTGCCGCCGCATACCGGCCGCGGAGGCTGGACCTGGTACACGGGCTCGG
>DCUI01000072.1:7910-28417 GCA_002327785.1 Phycisphaerales bacterium UBA2218 | reverse complement strand
AGGAAAATGTACATCGGCGTAGGAGGCAAGGACGCCACCGAATCCGGCGGCAAAGGCCTGATCTTCATCGACGATATCCTGCTGACGAAGCCGTAGGCATCGACGATTTGCCATTGATGATCTGTGATTTCGCGGCAGATCCGGGGCCCGTGCTCAGAAGGCGCGGGCCCCGGCTGTTTCCGGATCGTCGTTTTCATGTGGGGATGTCGGAGCGGATGATGACGCCGACCGGTCTGGCCCGCCCGAGGATCGGGATTGCGATTGCATACCCTTGATGATTTGCGATGTATGGTTTATGATTCCCCGCGTGGGCATGGCAGATGGCATCGAACCCGTGGCAAGTAGTGAATGACGAGTCGTAAACGACAAGAGGGAGGGCGGAAATGAACACGCGGACTTTTGTGGGTCTCGTTGCCGTCGCGGCGGCGGCTTGCACCGCCGGGCGCGCTGGGAATGTGGCGAATCCGTCGGGCGCCGGGACCGGATCGACGACGAAGGAGAATAGACCGATGAACATTCATACCGAATCGTTCGGGCGCACGCCCGAGGGCGAAGAGGTCTTTCTGTATACGTTGACCAGCACCAAGGGCTTGAGGGTCCGGATCATAAACTACGGGGCGATCGTCGTCTCGATGACGGTGCCGGACCGCCATGGGAAGCTCGACGACGTGCTCCTGGGCCACGACAGCCTGGACCACTACCTCCAGCGCGGGGGCTGTGCGGCGGCCGTCATCGGCCGGTACGCCAATCGCATCGGCAACGCCCGGTTCACCCTCGACGGCGTCGAGTACAAGCTGGCCGCCAACAACGGACCCAATCATCTCCACGGCGGCAGGAAGGGATTCGACAGAATGGTCTGGAAACAGGAGGAAGCGACCGCTTCCGAGGACCGGGCCTGGGTGAAGCTGAGCTATCTGAGCAAAGACGGCGAGGAGGGCTACCCCGGGAACCTGCAATGCACGGTCACGTATACGCTGACGAATGACGACGAGTTTCGAATCGACTACGAGGCCGAGACGGACAAAAAGACCGTCGTCAACCTCACGAACCACGCCTATTGGAACCTTGCCGGACAGGGCAGCAGCGATGTCTTCGGGCACGAGCTGATGATCAATGCCAGCAGGTTCACGGTGGTCGACAAGGGCCTGATTCCGACCGGGGTCACCGCCAGCGTGGTCGATACGCCGCTCGACTTCCTCTCACCAAAGAAGATCGGCTCCCGCATCCGTCAGCTCAGCAACGGCTACGACCACAACTACATCATCGACGGTCGGCCGGGCGAGTTGAAGTTGTGCGCCCGGGTCCGCGAGCCACACACGGGCCGGGTGATGGAGGTGTACACGACCGAGCCGGGTGTGCAGCTCTACACCGCCAATCACATGAACGGCTCGCTCCTCGGCAAAGGGGACAAGGCTTACGTCAAGCACGCGGCTTTCTGCCTGGAGACGCAGCACTACCCGGATTCGCCGAACAAGCCCGAGTTCCCGTCCACGGTCCTGGAGCCCGGGAAGAAGTTCACAAGCCGAACGGTCCACAAATTCTCGACGAAGTAACTCTCGCGGCTCGTGGCCCGTGCCACGGATCATAGGGGGAACAAGCGGGANNCTTGCCGTCGAGGCCCCAGTCGGCGGGCTCGGAGACCCGCAGGGCGTTGTACCAGGGCATCAGGGACGCCAGGCCGTGCATGCAGACCGGGATCTCACTGACGAGTTGATAGCAGGCTTTGAGAGTGAACGAATTGCCCGCCTTGTGGACGGGACAGTGACCCTTGACCTCTTTGACGGTAATGACCAGATCCATACGCTCAAGCTCCTGACAATGGGTTCGGTTTCCCTGTACTATGTCTCAGCCGGCGGTTTGTTCAAATAGCATTCTGCAAAATAGGTAGCTATTCCACGATGGCCTGCCCCCGGGTAATGTACCGGTTCAAGTTAGAGAGTTGGCAACGTCTTTCCTGTTTGGCGTAGGCGCAGGCCCCGCCGAAGCCAAACAGGCGGCGGCGAACGCCGCCGGCGTCGCGTAGTTCAGCGAACTGTGCGGCCGGTAGCATGGGGGGGGGACCTACTGACATCTGTCCCGCATGAGGCGGGGCAGTGCGTCGAGCCAGTGGCACACGACATCGGTCCCTCACGCCTCGTAACGGTTGCTGGTGTGGATTCGGACGTTCTTGCGGTAGGCGTCTTCCTCGTTGTGGGAGGCGAGGCGGTCCAGACGCCACTGCACCCAGAGGATCTTGATGGCGACCGCCGCACAGCCGGCCCCGGCGACGAAGAATACCGCCGCAGCCAGAAACGCGAACAGCTCAGGCAACGCAAGGATGAGCACGCCGAAGCCGATCAGCATCAGGCCGACGATCAGAATCCCCGACGCCACGCTCCGCGACGCCTGAGACATCATGTTCGTGTAGAAGCGAAACGGCATTTCACGTTCCTCCCGATAACGACCGCGATTCGATTGCCTGCTCCGATCTTTGCGTTGACGATCTCGGACTCGATAGAAACTCTACGAAAAACAAGCGGGTCCCGTTCTTGCGGGACCCGCTTGCCGGCTTATCACGGTGTTCCGTTGAAAGGCTTTCCCACTTGCTTTCAACTTCCCACTTCAAACTTCCAACCCTCTCAGTACATCCCGCCGCCCGGAGGCATTGCGGGGGCCTTTTCCTTCTTCTCAGGAATCTCGCTGACGATGGCATCCGTGGTCAGCAGCAGCGAGGCGATCGAGGCGCCGTTCTGGAGGGCGGTCCGCTCGACCTTCGTCGGCACGATCACGCCGAACTTGAGCATGTCGCCGTACTCCTTGCGGATCACGTCGTAGCCGAAGTTCTTCTCCTTGCTCTCGGTCACCTTCTGGGCAACGATCGAACCGTCGAGCCCGGCGTTGTGGGCGATCTGCTTGATGGGAGCCAGGACCGCACGGCGGACGATATCGAGACCGATCTGCTCGTCGCCCTTGGTCTTGATCTTGTCGAGCGCGGGCAAGACGCGGAGCATCGCGACGCCGCCACCGGGCAGGATGCCCTCTTCGACTGCGGCCCGACACGCGTGCAGCGCGTCCTCGACGCGGNNTTCGCCAGCCGCTCCTGGAGCTTCTCGATGTCGTAATCGCTGGTCGATTTGTCGATCTCGGCCTTGATCTGCTCGATGCGGCCCTTGATGGCTTCCGTCTTGCCGCGGCCCTCGATGATCGTGGTGCTGTCCTTGTCGATGGTGATCTCCTTGGCCTGGCCGAGCTGGCGGAGCTCGATGTTCTCCAGATCCAGCCCGAGGTCCTCAAAGATGGGCTCGGCATCGGTCAGCACGGCGATATCGCTGAGCAGCGCCTTGCGTCGGTCACCGAAGCCGGGGGCCTTCACGGCCGCCACCTGGAGCACGCCGCGGAGCTTGTTCACCACGAGCGTCGCCAGGGCCTCGCCCTCGACGTCCTCGGCGATGATCAGCAGGGGTCTGCCTTGCTTGGCCACCTTCTCGAGCAGCGGAACCAGCGACTTGACCGAGCTGATCTTCTTCTCGTGGACCAGGACGTACGGCTTATCGAGCACGACCGACATGCTCTCGAGATTGTTCACGAAGTGCGGGCTCAGATACCCCTTGTCGAATTGCATCCCCTCGACCAGCTCCACCTCGGTCTCGAGCGACTGGCCTTCATCGACGGTGATAACGCCGTCTTTGCCGACCTTGTCCATCGCCTCGGCCAGCTTCTTGCCGATCTCGAAGTCCTGGTTGGCCGAGCAGACGGCGACCTGCTCGATTTGCTTGCTGGACTCGACCGACGTGCTCATCTTGTGAAGCTCCTCGACGATCGCTTCGACCGCCAGGTCGATGCCCTTTTTGACCTGCATCGCGTTGGCGCCGGCGGTGATATTCTTGAGCCCCTCCTCAAAGATCGCTTCCGCCAGGATGGTGGCCGTCGTGGTGCCGTCGCCGGCAACGGTCGAGGTCTTCGAGGCCACTTCCTTGACCATCTGGGCNNAGCTCGATTTCCTTTGCGACGGTCACGCCGTCCTTCGTGACGGTCGGCGAGCCGAAGGACTTCTCCAGGATGACGACCCTGCCTGCCGGCCCGAGCGTCACCTTCACGGCACTGGCCAGTTTCTTGACGCCGTTGCGGATCGCCGCGCGGGCGTCGGTTCCGAAAGCTATTTTCTTAGCTGCCATGTTTCCGTTACTCCTTCTCTTTTGAGTTTGAAGTTTTAAGTTTCAAGTTTGAAGTCAAAGGGTTTCACCGCTTGCTGCCTTTTCTGAGACTCGCAATCAAACCCTGGAGCATTTTTGAGATCTCCCTCCACAGGTAACAAACGCTGGTCGCTGCTCTCTTACTTGGAACTTCACACTTCAAACCTCACACTTCGAGTTCATTTTTCGATCACCGCCATGATGTCCGACTCGTCCATGATCAGGTATTCCTTGCCATCGACCTTGATCTCGGTGCCGGCGTAGCTGGTGAAGAGCACGAGGTCGCCCTTCTTGACCTGGACTTCTTTGCGGGTGCCGTCTTCGAGCATCTTGCCCTCGCCGACATTGACGACCTTGCCTCGTTGCGGCTTTTCTTTCGCCGTATCCGGCAGCACGATCCCGCCGGCCGTCTTCGCCTCCGCCTCCACGCGCTCCACGAGCACCTTATCTCCCAATGGTCGAATCTTCATGTGTCCTTGCTCCTTTCCATCAGATTATGGTATCCAATCACTTTACAGTGCAGTTTTTGGAAAATGGAGGATTGGGCCTGCTTTGAGAAGGAAAAATCTCTTTCCTCGATTTTTCCTTCTCAAACTCTTCCTGTGGAGTAGAGATTAGACCAGTCGATTCTTCAAGGAAATCGAAGAATAAGATTTCCTTGAAGAATATAGGCCCAATCCTCCATTTTCCAAAAACTGCACCTCCTATTCATCGGGCGAACAGATCGCTGTTGTACTTCTTGAGAAACAGCCGGTTGAGCAACTGTTGCAGGATGTCCATGTTCACCGGCTTGGCGATGACACCGAAGGCATCGAGCTGCAGGGCCTTGCCCAGCGTCTCCTTGTCCGCCTTGTGCGTCAGAACGATGCACGGCACCAGCGGGTAGTCCATCCGGATGATCTTGACCGTGGTCAGCCCGTTGCACCACACAGAATCCACGTCCACGATAGCCGTGTGGATTCGGGTCGTGGCGATGATATTCACGAACTCGGCAACGTTCTCGGCCATCAGGAGGTTGACGCCCCTGGGCTTGAAAATGCTGCGGACCGCGTCCGGCCAAGCCCAGTCCGCCGCACTGGCCAGCACGTTCACATCGCCGACTTGTGACCATTGAGCAACCATAGGTACACCCGTTGAAAGTTATAGTGCAAATAGCATGCCAGCGACCGGGCGACCTGTTGGAAATGCGCAAACCCATATCTTAGAGTCACTTACGATCTTACGGATGACGGATGACATCTGGCAGAATTGCAGGCCGTCTCAGTCCTTCTGCCATGGTGGCAGTCAATCGCCAGGGCGAACTCCAACCTGAGACATGTACAAGAACCTGGCAACGCACCCCCTGCATGAGACGTAAGACTTAGCTCGCCGGCCATTTGAACAACCAAAACAACCAACAAATTGCCAAAATGGTCGAGTTTTCCTCGTCCGGCAGGGTTATACCTTTGTAGATGGCCGTGTGGAATGCAAAGGCATGTTTCTCTTATGGGTACCTACACAGACGAGGAACTGATGGGCTTGGTTCAGAGACAGGACATTTCTGCCTTCGAGGAACTGTTCCGGCGTTATGAACAGCGGATCTTCGCCCTCTTCTGGCGGCTCTCAGCAGATAGGCAGGAGGCGGAAGACGGGACCCAGGACACCTTTCTGAGGCTGTGGAAGGCTCGTGTGCGGTATGAGCCGACGGGCAAATTCTCCACGTACCTGTTTCAGATCGCGAAGAATCATTTCCTCCACGAGCGGCAGAAACGAGACCGTCAGACAGACTCTCAGCGACCACCCGCGACGAATCCGACCGGGGCGGCCGGTGAGACGGTTTCTTGGGAGGAGGCGGATGGCCCTGTGCTCGCCGGCGAGCTCCAGGCCGCGGTGAGCCAGGCGGTGGCCCGCCTCCCGGAGCCCCAGCGGCTGGTCTATGTACTGACCGAACAGGAAGGAATGTCCTACAAACAGGCCGCAGAGGTCCTCGATTGTCCGGTCGGGACCGTCAGCTCGAGAAAAGTCGAGGCCGTCAAGAAGTTGCGCGAGCTGTTGCAGCCGCTGAGGGATGAGTTTCTCGGTGACGGAAAATGATAGTGCCACGACAGCAGGAATAGACGCGAGGTGAACAAATGACATCGTGTAACGAATACCAGGCGGGAATCGTGGCCTTCTTCGACAACGAGGCCGGGGACGAGGATCTCCGGCTTGTCGCCGGTCATCTACGGGACTGCCCGGAATGCCGGGCGTTCTGTCTTGACCTGATCGGCATCCGGCGGACCCTGGTGTCCGCTTCTCATCCGAGCCTGTCGCCCGCAGTGAGACAGGCGGTTCTAAATGAAGTCAAGAACGATCAGTCTGATCATAGCAAGTCACACGCGAAGGACAGGGCACGGTTTCGCCAAGTCGGAATCCTGATGCGCTGGGCGGCTGTGCTGGCGATCTGCGTGTTATCGATAGCGTGCTTCACCTTAGGCCGGACGGCAAAGGACGTGCGGGCCAGACTCCGGGCGGCCGAACAACAGGTGGCGGTCGCCCATGAGCAAGCAAGGCTCGCGGAATCCGAGGAGCGGCAACAGAAAGCCATTTCCGCGTTGTATTTCCGCATGGCCGAGTTGGAATACCGCGTCAATCGCTCTTCGCGCCCGGAGAGGGCCTCTCTTCCGGCCCAAGTTCACGACCGCCTTGAGAGGCAAAACGACCTTTGAGCATAGTGGGTTTCAAGAGCAAACAGGAGATGGGAAAATGCGTATACTGAGACTACTCATTGTGACGGCGGTGCTCGCGGTGTTCTTGAGCACCCTCCAGGCAGAAGAAGCGTACCAAGTTGTCAAAATCTGGCCGGAAGCCCCGCAGGGATGGCACTTCTTCAAACCTAATGGCGTCGCTGTAGACAAATCCGGGAATGTCTATGTAGGCGACAGCGGCAACTACCGCGTCAAGAAATTCGACCCCGAGGGCAGGTTCATCACCCAATGGGGAAGCGCTGGCCAGGAAAACGGACAGTTCAACACGATATCCAGTATCAAGGTGGATGGTTCGGGGACCGTCTACGTCTTCGACACAGATTTCGGCAAGTGGCAATACAATCGGATCCAGAAGTTCACCCCCCATGGGCAGTTCATTGGAATGCTGGAAAGGAAGACACCTGATGCAGGCACAATCAAGTTGCCGATAGATCTGGCTACGGATAGCAAGGGAAACATCCTGGTGCTCGCTGTCGATTACAGACCAGAGACCAACCGCACCGACACCGTCCGGATAGAGAAATACTCGCCGAATGGAGAGTTCATTTCGCAATGGGGGGCAGAACCCGGAAGCGGCGATGGGCAGTTGCAGCGCCCCAACGCGATCGCGATTGATGCCAAGGGCAACATCTACATCGCTGACATGGGCAACCACCGCGTTCAGAAGTTCGATCCTTCCGGTCAGTTCCGCACGAAGTGGGGAACCGTCGGCGAAGGCGATGGGCTCTTCCGCGGCGGCGCTCGCAGTATAGCCATCGACGAAAAGGGAAACGTTTATGTCCTTGATGTTCAGTCCGTTCAGAAGTTCACGCCGGCGGGAGAATTCCTTGCCAGATGGCAGACATCAGGTGAACAGGCACGTCGCCTGGCCATCGACTCTCACTCCAACATCTATGTTACCCATGAGAGCTCACAGACAGTAGCCAGACTTGATCCCAACGGAAACGTCACGTCGCGATGGGGCTGCGCGGGAACGTCGGACGGTTCGTTCAGTGTGCCCGCGAGCATTGCAGCGAATCCATCGGGCGACACATTTGTAGCTGACCTCTGGAACTATCGTATCCAGAGGTTCGATTCAGATGGCAGATTCCTGACCCGCTGGGGAGCCGAGCATTGGTTTGGGGTCGACGGGTTGGCAGCAGATGCATCCGGGAATCTCTACGTAGCCTGCGGAGGCTCGGACGAGGTGCAGAAGTATGATCCCGATGGAAAACTCGCTTGTCGCTGGGGAAGCACGGGCAGCGGCGACGGCCAGTTCCGGTTTACCGCGTCCATCGCGGTCGGGCCCTCGGGCAGCGTGTATGTGGCAGACAGCGATAACAACCGCGTGCAGAAATTCACCAACGAGGGGAAACTCCTGGCGAAATGGGGGACGCAAGGTACAGGGGACGGCCAGTTCAGCGGCCTGTTCTTTATAGCGGTAGATGGTTCGGGCAACATGTGGGTCGGGGATCAACTTTTCAGTGAGACGCACCGGATGCAGAAATTCGATGCCAATGGCAGGTTCCTGGGTAAGTGGACAAGGAAGATAATGAAACCTCAGGGGACCAATTATGTGGAGACGGTGGCGATCGATTCTTCCGGGAACAGCTACTATGCGTTTGAGAACCGGATCGAGAAATATGATCCCGAAGGCAACGTGATCAGCACCTACGGTCAAGAGAAGTTTACCGAGGACAAGCTGGAGAGGGTCTACGGCATGTGCGTGGACCAGGCGGGGCGTCTCTACATCACGGATGCCGGTGGTTCTATCAGAAGATTTGACGCTGACGGCAAACCGGCCGGCAAGTGGACCGCAGAGAACACTGAGGGAAAGGAGAAATTCCCAAACGGCCCGATCACGGTAGATCGAGCCGGGAATGTATATGTTTCGCCCCTAGCCGGCGTATCGATATGGAAGCTCTCGCCCAACGGGAAGCCTATGGCAGAGTTCCAGATCGCGGCTCCACGACGCGAAGGGCGCTTCACCGAACTCGGGGGTGTGACGGTCGATAGCTCCGGAAATGTGTATGCCGTCGAGAGCGTCGATGTCGATTGGCAGTGGGGTATCCCCTCTGTTCAGAAATTCGATGCGGACGGTCGATTCATCACGTTGTGGGGAGTTCCGGAGGCGGCAGGAGACAAATTCAAGTATCCGGCTCGAATCGCGGTGGATCGTTCGGGCAATGCGTACATTACCGACCAAACCAGCCACGGTGTTCACAAGCTCGACGCCCAGGGTGGCTATGTCAAGAGCTGGGGTAGCAAAGGCACCGGCGACGGCCAGTTCGATACGCCGGAAGGGATTGCGGTCGATGGAGCGGGCCACGTTTACGTCTGTGACCGGCAGAACAGCCGCATCCAGAAATTTGACTTCGATGGCAGGTTCCTGGGCAAATGGGGCAAAGAGGGCAGCGGGGATGGAGAGTTCCACTTCCCGGCGGCGGTGGCCGTTGACAAGGAAGGCAACGTCTTCGTCGCCGACAGCGACAACCACCGCGTCCAGAAGTTCACGGCCGAAGGCAGGTTTCTGACCCAGTGGGGCCAGTTCGGCGAGGCTCCGGGCCAGTTCAATGTGCCGCTCGGCATCGCGGTGGACGCTGTCGGCAACGTCTACGTCAGCGACAGCCACAACCACCGGATTCAGAAATTTGCTCCGGTAGTGTCGCGTTAGTACACAAGCTGTCTATTGCCTCAGCAGACGGTCGCTGCACCGGCTTCATCATTCTGCCGGCGCGGCCGGAGGTTGACAGGTGCCGGCGAAGCCATACAATTCAAGCCGCAATAGCTGGTGCACAAGTGTTCCTGGAAGAACGTATGTGAGAGTTTGCACTATGTCTGTGGGTTGGAGCGTCATCCTCCTGGCCTCGCGGCCGCAATATCTTGGGGCCAGCGCCGCGCCGGTGCTGGTGGGCTCGGCGCTGGGGTACGCCGTCACCGGCAGCTTCAGCTTGGGCCTGTTCCTGTTGGCCGTACTCTCGATCATGGCGCTCCATGCCGGGGCCAACGTCGTCAACGATTACTTCGACCATCTCTCGCGAAACGACTGGGTGAACGAGAACCCGACCCCCTTCTCCGGCGGCCGGCAGTTCATCCAGAAGGGCATCCTCTCCCCCAAGGCGACCCTGCTCGCGGGTCTGGGCTATTTGGCCGTCGGCTCCGGGATCGGTTTGGTCATCGTGGCCCTGACGCAGAGCCTGTTCATCCTGGGTCTTGGCGTGCTGGGCGTGCTCGGCGGGTTCTTCTACACCGCCGGTCCCCTCCAGTTGGGCTACCGCGGTGTGGGCGAGGTCATCATCGGCATCCTGTTCGGTATCCTGCCCGTGTACGGCTCGTACTACCTCCAGGCTCAGTCCGTGGATCTGCTGCCGCTGCTGCCGGCGGTGATCGTCGCGATCCTGATCTTCCTGGTGATCCTCGTGAACGAATTTCCCGATCTCCCCGCCGACAACCGGGTCCACAAGCGGACGCTGGTCGTCGCCTTCGGCATCCCGGCCTGCGTGCTGATCTATCGGGCGGCCTTGATCGCCACGTATCTGACGGCGGCTCTCATGCTCTCGCGAAACGCGACCTTCTTCGCGGGCCTGTTTTACCTCCTGACGCTGCCCTTCGCGATCTTTGCCATGCGAGCGGCCAACCCGGCGGACCTCGCCAGGCCGGGCCTGTACCGCGCCAATCAACTCACGATTCTCCTGCACAACACGGGCAGCCTGACCCTGGCCGGCGGTTTGCTCGTCCCGGGTCTCGTCGGTTAGCCCCTTTCGGGTTGGGTCAGCGAAGCTTGATTGTGGCCAGGGCCAGGGCGGCGAAGGCGGCGGCCATGAGCCAGAATCGCACGACCACCTGCGGCTCGCTCCAGCCGGCCAGGTGGAAGTGGTGGTGCAGCGGGGCGCAGCGGAAGAGCCGTTTGCCGTGGGTGTACTTGAAGTAGCCGACTTGCAGGACGACGCTCATCAGCTCGATGACGAAGACGCCGCCGATGATGAGAAGCAGGATTTCGTGGCGGGTGACCAGGGCTCCGTAGCCCATCGCGGCGCCCAGCGGCAGTGAGCCGCAGTCGCCCATGAACGTCTGGGCCGGGTAGCAGTTGAACCAGAGGAAGCCCAGGACCGCGCCCAGGACGGAGGCGTAGAAAATGCTCAGCTCGCCGGCCTCCGGGATGTGCGGCAGCAGCAGGTAGCTCGCCCACGTCACCGGGGTCGTCCGGGACATCATCTCCGACGCGACGTAGCACAGGATCACCAGCACCAGGCTGACCATGGCGACGCAGCCGCCCGCAAGGCCGTCCATACCGTCGGCGAGGTTCACCGCGTTGCTGGTCATCGAGATGTAGAAGATGGCAATCAGGATGAAGGGCCAGGTGGCCAAGGGCAACCCGTGCTTGTAGAACGGGACCCAGAAGAGCTTGGCGTCGTCGATCTGGGCGAAATCCCAGAACAGAAATGACGCGATGAGCACCGCCCCGGCGATCTGGAAGATGAGTTTCTCCCAGGCGAATAGCCCGTTGCGGCCCCGCTGGCGGGAGGCGGCGGTCAGCTTGAGCCAGTCGTCCACGCCGCCCAGGACGCCGAACCACAAGAGCACGAAAATCGCTTTCTGCACGAACGGGTTGTCGAGCCTGGCCCACAGCAGGGTGCTCGCGATCGAGGACGACAGGATGATCAGGCCGCCCATGGTCGGGGTGTTGGCCTTCTCTTTCGTCAGCTCGTTGAGGGCGGCATGGTGGAACTCGGGCCGGTCCCCGATCTTCATTCGCATGAGCCAGCGGATGATCCGCGGGCCGATCAACAGGGCGATGACCAGGCTCGTCAGGATCGCCACGACCGAACGAAACAGGACGTACTGGTACGCATAGAAGTGCAGCGTATCGGAGAAGAAGCCGCTGAAGTATCGTAGCAGATGATAGAGCATCCTGTTCCCAATTGATGAACGATTATCGATTATTGACGATGGAAGATGCCTCGCGACAATCGATCATCCATAATCCTTAGTCAATTCTTGGACTAGACGTTCCAGCCGGGCCGTCCTTGAGCCTTTGACCAGTATTATATCGTCTTCCCGGAGAAATTCCTGCATATGCTCGCAGAGAGAATGGGTGTCGTCGAAGCACATCGTCCGGAGACCCCGTTGCGATGCCTCTCGCGCGACCTGCGCCGTGGTTTTGGGGGCTTCGCCGACCGCCACGAGCAGATCGACGCCGGCCTCGGCCGCCTCGACGCCCAGTTCGGCGTGCAACGACTGGGTCTGCGGTCCCAATTCGGCCATCTGACCGCAGATGAAGACCAGCCGGCGATTGTGGTTCGAATCCGAGCACGAACGGAGATTGGCCAACATTGCCAGGGCGTTTCTCATCGACGCCGGATTGGCGTTGTAGCAGTCGTTCAGCACCGTCAGCGAGCCGATCTGGAGAGTCTCGGCCCGCATGGAGACGGCGGACAGGCCCTCGATTGCCTGGGCGAAGTCGTCGGTTGTCAGACCAAACTGGTCGCAGATGGCCCACGCCGCCAGGGCGTTCTCGATGTTGCCCGGGCCGGGCAGCGGCAGATGGACCTGGGTCCCGCGAACGGCAAACGTGCTGCTCGTGCCCGAGCAGACGATCTGCTCGGCGCGGTAGTCCGCGCCAGGCGACTTGCCGAAGGTGCGGAAGGGGCGCCCCCTCGTGGCGAGGGCGTCCCGCCCTCGAATCACCGGCAGGTTGCCGGGGGGACGCAAGGGCGGGACGTCCTCGACACAGACCATCGGCGACCTCCGTGCGGCTACCACGAGCGGCTCGATATCGCCATTGATGATGAACGTGCCTGTGTCCGAGAGGCCCTCTGCAATCGAAAGCTTCTCGCGGATGATGGTCGCGAGGTCGCCGAAACCCTCCAGGTGGGCCGGATGGGCGTTGGTCACGACCGCGATGTCCGGCTGGGCAATCCGCGTCAGACCGGCGATCTCGCCCGGATGGTTGGCCCCAAGCTCGGCGATAATCACCTCATCCTCCGGCCGGGCCCCGAGCAGGGTCAGGGGCAGGCCGATGTTGTTGTTGAAGCTTTTTTGTGCCTGGTGGGTGCGGAATCGCCGGCTCAGGACGTGGTGGACGATCTGCCGGGTTGTGGTCTTGCCGACCGAGCCGGTGATGGCCACCACGTTGAAGGCGTTCATCCGGCGGTACTCGCGGGCGAGGTCGCCCAGCGCCTGGATCGTATCGGGCACCCTCAGCAATAGTCCCGCAGCGCCGTCCACCGTTCGACTGACGACGGCGCAGGCGGCGCCTTTCTGCAGGACCTGCGCGACATAGTCGTGTCCGTCGAAGTTCTCCCCGGGCAGCGCAAAAAAGCAGTCGCCCGCTTGGATCGTACGAGAATCGGTGCTCACGCCAATGATGTGGGATACCTGCGCCCCTGCCCTGCCGGGGGCCAGCCCACTTACGACGGCCGCCCCGAGGATCCGGGCCAGGTTTTCAATCGAGAGGGCTTTCACTCTTTCCTTCCTACAATCCTCTATCAACACAACGCGTTGTGTCTCTATGGCACATCGCAGTATAGACTCGAGCCTGACGGAAATCAACGAAGCGACGCCCCCTGTCGTATCAGAGCCTCATGCAGATTGACGTTATTTTGCAGATGGCTGGGTGACGTTATGAATTGACCCTACCGTTGCATAGAATAGGCGGGTCAGGTAGTTGCAGGGATCTGGCCGAGGATGTGCGACAGGCGCGTTTTGATCCAGGAATTGGCGCTGAGCGTGAGGGGTTGAGCCATTTGCAGCTCCCTCGTCACGTTGCAGGCGAACAATCCGGCCAACTGCAAGAACACCGTGGCGGGATAGAACACCTTCCCCGAACGCAGCGGCTCGAAGCAGCGACGCAGTCGGCTCTTGAGATCGATGCTCGCGTGCGAATCCGCACCTTTTTCCCGATGAAAACCGCACATTCCCAAGACTTGAGGCAGTGCAGTGCGCCATTCGAGGGATCATTCTCAATCGGCCAACGGTTTCGCATCGGGGTCCCATGGCTCAACCTGCCGAAGCCTTTTCACACGCAGAGCCTCATAGCAGTCGGGCAGGTCGAAGGCCGACAGCACGTTCGGCACGAGCGTTGAAAGCGGCCACGCGTAGTCCGTCGATTCGGCGATCTCCTGGTACGAAGTCAGGGCGTTCTTCAGGGTCACCTGTGTGACCCGGCCGGACAACACGCCGGCAAACGTGGCGGGCAAGGCGCCCCAACCCCTGCCGACGAGGTGAACCTCCTCGTGACCAATGCTGCCGAGCCAGTCGAGCACGCGGAGCACATCGTGCGTCTTCTGCCCAATGTATGGGCGGTCCAGCATGATCGAGTGGATGGCGTAGAAATAGTCGCTGCCGTAGAGGTCGAGGAAGGAGTTCTCGTCGCAGGTATCGGGTCGGGATTCGCCGATGCCGCGGACATCGACCGTGTAGAGGGCCGCGCCCGACTCCGTCTCGATCAGTTCGGCGATCAGCGGCTCGGTTCGCAGTTCGGCATCGCTGGACTGGTGTGCTACGTAAAGAATGGCCCGGCTGCTGTCGGCGTTGGGCCGCGACGGCAAGTGCTCGGCGCCCAACCGATACACGATCGCCTGAATGCCCGGCTCGGTCTCGACCACGAAGGTCGTCCATCGCGGCTTTGGGTACCCGCGCGACCGCCAGTTGCGCAGGATGCGGTACGACGGAGCCGAGGTCTCTCTCGCCTCGGGCAAATGCAGCAACTCTCGAATCCGGCTGCGAAGCTGGGGCAGGGTAAACTCCTTCGGCCGTTTTGCAGCCAGAGTCTTCGCCGTTTCGGCGGTGAACGAGTAGATCGGCCGCGACTTCAGCTCGCAGATCTGGCCTTTCGGAGCGCACCAGAGCGTTTCATCCTTCTCAATGGTCAGGCCCGGCTCGGCGCGAGCGTCGCTGACGCAGGTCGCCCGATTGAACCATCGGTACATGGCTTCGCGGCTCTCCTGGGAATAGGCATGATAGCCGGGCCCGATGAAAAGGCTGACGCCTTCCTCCTTGCCCAGCAGGCCGTAGAGCCGCCGCAATCTCGCGTAGGCCGTCTCGCTGCCGCGAACGTCGAAGAAATCCATTTCCTTGGCCAGGATGATCGCCGGCCTGGGCGCCATCGCCGCAAGGAAGTCGCAGTGGTCCAGGCCCAACGCGAGGGCCTTCGGCGGGCACTGCTCCGTATCGGCGGGCAACTCGTTCTCCGTGTTGTGCAGGAACGTCGTGACGAAACAACTCACTGCGGCCATGGTCCACCGTCGTTCGACGCCGCAAAGCCACGTGGTCATCGTGCCGCCGCCGGAGTTGCCTGTGATGCCGATGTGCTGAGGATCGACCTCTTTGCGGGTGAGCAGGTAGTCGAGGGCGCGGATACCATCCCAGGCCCGCCAGGAGCCGAAGAACTCGCCGATGAGGAATTGCTGATTGCCCGCGTAGAGGTGCTCGCGGACGCCGACCCCGATGCGGCTCTTCAGTTGCTCGTCCGGGTATTGGAGCCGCTCGCCCTGCCCGATGGGGTCGAAGATGAGGACGACGTAGCCCAATCGGGCCAGGCCCTGAGCGAAGCTCTGGTAGGGCTCGCCGGCCTTGCCATTGTTGGTGTGTCCACAGGAGCCGACCACGCCGGGCAGAGGGAAATCTCGACCCCTCGGCACATAGAGATTCGCGGTGACCAGAAAGCCCGGGCGGCTCTCGAAGACAACGTTCTCGATCCTGTACTGATCCCGCTCGACCACGCTGGTGACGCGAGGATTCAGCGGCGTTTTCTCGGGCCACGGGCCGAAGCACGATTCGATCTTCTCGCGAACGGTCTGCACGTAGGTTTCCGCATCCTCACGATTCTTGAGTTCGGCGTATCGGCGTTCCACCTCCGCATCCACTCTGCGGATCTGATCCACGAAGTACTCCTGCACCATTCGCGGGAAGCGGTTCAGCGGCTCCAGCGAATCAGCGAATCCCGAATCCCGGCTCGAAGATGCACCGCCGGAGATATCGATCAGGAAACAGACGGCTGCCATCCCAAGAAGACACGCGGATCTTGAGGAACACGATTGCGACGATAGGCCAATGTGAGACATTCCAAACTCTCCAGATTAGGACCTTGCTCCAAAGCGTATTCGCGCCGACAAAGGACATTATAGTCCCTCTAACGGCGGTGCAAAAGACAGGACCGGCGAATTGACTCCAGGCTTACCTTTCGTCTACGTTCGTGCGATTCGCACTCTCTCAGAAGCAGTTTCGCAGGAAATCGAGCAGGTGGGGGCCGAGGACCAGCAGGCCGATGGCGACCGAGCCGATCGCGGAGATCAGTACGCCGCCGGCGGCGACGTCCTTGGCGCTTTTGACGAGCGGATGAAACTCCGGCTTGGCCGCATCGGCCAGGAGTTCCAAGGCGGTGTTCAGGGCCTCGGCCGTCCAGACGGCCATGATCGCCAGGATGATCCAGCACCACTCCGGGTCCGACAGGCGGAACAAACCGCCAACGATCAAGACGCAGACGGAGGCAAAAGCGTGCAGCCACGCGTTGTGCTGCGACTTGAGCATCAGCGACATGCCGTGAAGGGCGTTGCGGATGCTCTGCATTCGGCCTGATAAGGTAAACGATCCGTTGTTCCCGTTGCCGGGCACGGCGGGCTTCTCGCCCCTCGGCTCTCTCGTGGTCTCAGCCATAAAGACTGTCTGTTTGCTGAAGGTCGTCTTTTCACCCTCCCGACCTGGCGCAACCATTCCTGGGAAGGGCGCCGTGGTGGTACTCTGCCGGCATCATAACACAAAACCGGATGCGAGTCCTTATGTGGTATCGACTGTTGGAATGTCCGGCTTGATTTTTCTCGCGGCCGCGGCTTCACAGTCCCGTTGTCTATCCGAACACGTCCGAGAAACACTCGGATTGGATGAGATTCCGGCACGCCGGGCCGCGGACGAATGCTGGCGGCGTGCCCACCCGTGAAGGCCTCCCCATTTCTTTTCTTGCTTTGTTCTCTCGCGCGTTCCGTAATAAGATGGATGCCGATGACTGTGAATCGATTCTTCATCTCCACGTCGGATCTTGAGGACGACCGGGTCCGGCTGAGTCCCGAGCAAGCGCACCAGGTCTATCACGTCCTGCGGTTGCGGGCGGGGGACGTCGTCGTCGTTCTCGACGATACTGGGATGGAGTACAACGTGACGCTCACGACCGCGGAGAAACGAGAGGCCGCGGGACGAGTCACGCAGAGGCGACAGGCGCGTGGCGAGCCGACGGTGCAGGTCGTCCTGTTCCAGAGCATGCTCGCACGGGAGAAGTTCGAGTGGGTGCTCCAAAAGGGCGCCGAGGTCGGCGTGGCGCGGTTCGTACCTGTTCTTACCGAACGGAGCCTCGTGCGGACCCGGCAGATCGAGGAGACGAAGCGCACGCGATGGCGGCGCATTCTCACCGAGGCGGCCGAGCAGTCGCATCGCGGCCGGATTCCGGAAATCGCGGAGATCGTCGCATGGAAGGAGGCGGTCCTGCAACTCGGTCATTTCGACCGCGCCCTGATCGCGGCCACGTCGGGCCCGACGCGCACGCTCAAAGAGGCGTTGAGGCCGGATGACAAGCCCCCTGCGTCCATCGCGGTTCTGATCGGCCCGGAAGGGGGCTTCAGCGACGACGAAGTCCGGCAAGCGTGCAAGAGCGGCGCTGTGCCCATCCGCATAGGTCCCCGCATCCTGCGAACGGAAACAGCCGCCATTGTGATCCCGGCCCTGATCCTTCACGAATTGGGGGATTTACAGTCGTGAGAGAGTCATGTCTGTCATCTTGCGCGGCACAGAAGGGGACGAAAGTGGCTCTCTTTCGCGGGGTCGCGGCTTTCGTGGTCCTCGTTGTGTCCGTAGTCGTCGCGGCCGCCGAGCCGGGCGGCCTGGAAATCGTCGACGGATGGTTCACCCAAGATGGACGTGTGATCTGGGGCGCCGCCCAGCATAACGGCTGGTGGGGTGGGTACCGCCGGAATGAGGGGTGGGTGCACCAGTACAAGGTCCGGACGGCCCTGTGCCGCCGGATGCCCGGCCAGGTCGGACCCAGCTTCACCGAGGACCTGGACCAGCTCACCGACGCCATGGTGCGGTATGGGTATCCGGGGTTCGAGCACAACTACGGACTCTGGTTCGACCGCCGGCGTGACAACCACGACACGGAGAGACGGGCCGACGACCGGGTGCAGCCGCCTTTTCTGGAGCAACCCTGGGCACGGAGCGGGGAAGGCACGGCCTGGGACGGCCTGCCGAGGTACGATTTGACCCGTTTCAATCCATGGTACTTCGGGCGACTGAAGGAATTCGCGACCCTGTGCCGGGCGAAGGGTTGTGTCCTCTTTCACAATTTCTACATGCAGCACGCGCTGCTGGAGCAGCGGGCCCACTACGTGGACTTCCCCTGGCGGCCCGTCAACTGTGCGCAGGAGACGGGAATGCCCGACTCCATCCCGGCCGCCAATGCATTTTACGATCTGACGAATGACCGACGTCGGGAACTGCACCGCGTCTACATCCGCAAGTGCCTCGACGAACTGGGCGACCGGACCAACGTCGTCCACCTCGTGAGCCAGGAGTACACCGGGCCTTTGTCCTTCATGCAGTTCTGGATCGACACGATCCTGGAATGGGAGCGGCGGACGGATGGACACGTGCAAATCGGTCTGGTCGGGACCAAGGACGTGATCGACGCGATCCTGGCGGACCCGGCACGAGGACCGCATATCTCGGTCCTGTGCCTGAGCTACTGGTGGTACAACGCCGACGGCACACTGCGCGCCCCCGAGGGCGGAAAGGAGATCGCTGGCCGCTATACAGGGGAACTACCCGACGCGACGAGTCCGGCGTCGCTGTATCGCCAGATCCGGGAGTATCGGCTGCTCTATCCCGACAAGGCCATTATCCAACACCATCGCATCGAGGTGGAGAAAACATGGGCCTTTCTGATGGGCGGTGGGTCCATGATCGTCTCCGGCATGCAGTACCGCGACAGTGCAGCGCCGACGGAGCCCTGGGAGCCGCCCGATGCCTACGTCGCGCCGGAGGAATCACTGGCGATCCAGCCGACGTACGATTTTCTTCGCACCCATTTTTCAACCTCGCTACCCAGGATGAAGCCGTCGTCGTCGGCCGGCAACGGGGATCGTTGCTGGTGCTTCGCCGAGCAGGGGCGACAGTACCTCGTGTTCGCGCTCGATGGCGGCCCGATCTCTGTCGATCTGTCCGATGCGCCGGGCAAACGTTTCAATGCCAGATGGTTCGATCCTCGCAGTGGAGGTCTGACCCCGGCTGGTGACGGCGTCGTGTCGGGAGGGGCGACCGCGTCCTTCGCCTCGCCGGGCGGCCGCTCCTGGGCGCTCTGGCTCGCCGTCGATGAGCCGTGATGAACAATGCCGCTTTTGCTGAAGGGATAACTCGGGAAGATGCTGTACCTTGTATCGACACCAATCGGGAATCTGGGCGACATCACGCTGCGGGCTCTGGAGACGCTCCGGCAGGTGGACTATGTGGCCAGCGAGGACACCCGCCACACCGGCGTGCTGCTCAAGCACTTCGAGATCAGCAAGCCGCAGATTGCTTTCCACGAGCACAACGAGCGGCAGGCGGCCCCGCGAATCATCCAACTGCTTCAAGAGGGCAAGTCGGTCGCTTTGGTCACGAGCGCAGGCACGCCGGGCATTTCCGATCCGGGCTTCGTTCTCGTCCGCGACGCGATCGCAGCGGGCATCGAAATCACGGCCATCCCCGGTCCGACCGCGTTCGTCATGGCCCTGGTCCTGTCCGGTCTGCCCGTCCACAGTTTCACCTTTCGAGGCTTCCCACCCAACAAGCCCGGCAAGCGCCGCCACTTCCTCGAAGCGGATAAGGAATCCCCCTACACGCTGATCTACTACGAGAGCCCTTTCCGGCTGCGCAAACTCCTGGAAGAAGCCCTCGAAGTCTTCGGCGACCGGCCCGCCGCCGTCGCCAAGGAGCTCACGAAGGTCTATGAATCCGTCCGGCGGGGCCGGCTCTCGGAGCTGATCGCCAACCTCAAAGAGAACCCCAAGGGCGAGTATGTCGTTCTCATCGCCGGCAAGGATGTCGCGTAGCATGGGCGTCCCGCCCATGAGTATCAGGGGCATCCTGCCCCTGTATTGCCACGGGCAAGATGCCCGTGGTACTCACGGCCGGGACGGCCCTGCTACTGAACGCCTCACGGCGTCACTACAAACGAGGCCACCCATTGTCAGGGGTCCACGATCTGGGTAGACATCGGCCCACGGCGGACAATGATTTGTTGTTTACTCAGACGGGGTGCACGCGTAAGATGGTTTGCACGATGCCGGTCGGAGCCGGCCCGTCGATGACGGCAGAACGATCGCAAGTGCACGAGGACGATAAGGAGTAGGTGCAATGGCCAAGAAATCCCTACACAGTATATGCCGATGGACGTTCAACGCAGGCAAGGGTGGCTTTGTCCCCGCGGACATCCGACCCGACTGGGCGGGTGGTAAGTTCGGCTCGCCGGAGATGATCGAGCTGGTTGCGAAGAAGATCCGGCCCCGCATCCCCCGCAACGTCCAGCTTGGCATCGAGCTGCACTACGACGCGGAGGTCGATGACGGCAACGCGGCGGCTGTGGCTGATGCGCTGGTGAGCAACA
>DCUI01000072.1:6257-7889 GCA_002327785.1 Phycisphaerales bacterium UBA2218 | reverse complement strand
GCCGCTGAAGAGCTGGGTACGCGGACCGTCGATCTGGCCTACGGGACGCTCCGCAGGGCCTGGGACCCGAACACCCCGCCGGGCTTCGTCATCTGGAACGGCTCGTTCGGTTACGATATCGCGACCGTCGCGATCAAACAGATGTACCAGAATCTCAAGGAGAGCGTCGCCGGCCTGTGCAAGTACGAGGCCAAGAAAGGCGGCCAGCTTCGCATCGCATTCGAGCCCAAGCCCAACGAGGGACACCCCGCCATGCTCATCCCGACCGTCGCCAGCGCGATCGTGTTCTGGCGCAGGATCGCGGAGGAGTTCGGCGTCAACCTCGAGAACAAGGGTGTCAACAAGGAATTCGGGCATTCCGAGATGATCGGCCTCGATCACGTCGCCGACACCGTCGAGGAGATCGACAACGGCATGCTCGTCCACATGCACCTCAACAGCCAGGGCTACAACGACGGCATCATCCTCGGCGGCCCGGGCAAGTACGACATCGACCACGGGGCCCGCGTCAACGGCATGAACGTCGCCATCGCCGGGCTGATTCAGCAGGTCGGGTACAACCGCTGGAAGGGCCACGACATGCAGCCCCGCGCCTACGACAACACGGAGCAGGCGATCAATCGCGTGATCCGGAGCGTCCTGAGCTGGGAGGCCTGCGAGAAAGCGGCCAAGGAGCTCAAGACCAGGGACCTGATGAAGGCCCTGGCCGAGCGTGACACCGCCACGGCCGAGGACATGATGCGCGGAGCCGTCGTGGACGCCCAGAAATACTTCGACGAAATGTACCAGGGTCCGAAGAAAGACAAGATTGCCTTCGTGCCGAAATAGGTGCTTCTGCGCCGTCCGATGGGTCCTGTTTGAATGACCGACGATGACAAGCTTGCGATGCAAAGCTGCAGCGGAGCTGTCCGTCTCTTATGTGCTGTCTGTGACCGACTGCGATCAGAGCGCCTTCTGTTCCGTGCGGGCGATGATCTCGTTTTGGAGGGCTTCGCCGAGGTCGACGAAGTAGTCGCTGTAGCCGGCGACTCGGACGATCAGGTTCTGGTANNACGTTGAACTGGATGTGGTGGCCGTCCAGGCGGAAGTAGGAGCGGATCAGGTGGGTGAGATTGTCGAGACCGTCGTCACCGTCCAGGAGGGCGGGAGTGAGCTTCATGTTCAGCAGAGTGCCGCCGGTCCGGCCGTGATCCATCTTGGCGGCGGATTTGAGCACCGCCGTGGGGCCCTGGCGATCCGCGCCCTGGACGGGGGAGATGCCCTCAGATAGGGGCAGGCCCGTCTTGCGGCCATCGGGCGTGGCGCCCATTACCGACCCGAAGTAGACGTGCACTGTGGTCGGCAGGAGGTTGATACGATACTTACCGCCCTTGGTGTTGGGCCGGCCGTCCACCGCTTCGAAGTACGTCTCGAAGACGGACCGCATCACCTCGTCGGCGTAGTCGTCGTCGTTGCCGTACTTGGGGGTTCGCTGCAGGAGCGTCTGTCGCAACGGCTCGCGGCCTTCAAAATCGGCGTTCAAGGCCGCCAGCAGGTCGCGCATCGAGAGGGATCTTTGGTCGAAGACATGGAACTTGATTGCCGTCAGGGCGTCCGTGATCGTGCCGACGCCGACGCCCTGGATGTAGTTCG
>DCUI01000072.1:874-6204 GCA_002327785.1 Phycisphaerales bacterium UBA2218 | reverse complement strand
GATCAGGTGGTTGAGCTGCCGGCGGTAAGCCTCGAAGAGTTGCTCGAAAGAGCCGAACTGCTCGGGATCGCCCGTTGCGAGGCCGATCTGCTTGCCGGTCCGAGGGTCCAAGCCATTGTTGAGGGTCAGTTCCAGCACTTTGGGCAGGTTGAAGTAGCCGGTGAGGATATAGGCTTCTTTGCCGAACGCGCCGACCTCCACGCAACCGCTGGAGCCGCCGTTGCGTGCGTCGGCCACGGATTTGCCCATACGGATCAGCTCCTGGACGATCAGGTCGCTGTTGAAGACGGAAGGCTGGCCGAAGCCGGTGCGGATGATCCTGGCCGCTCGTTTGATGAACCGGTCCGGATTCTTCTTGGTCACCTGGATCGAGGAACTCGGCTGCACGAGCCGCATCTGCTCGACCACATCCAGGACCAGGTAGGTCACGTCGTTGACGCCGTCGGAGCCGTCCTCCTTCATGCCGCCGGTGTTGATCTGGGCGAAGTCGGTGTACGTGCCGCTCTCGGCGGCCGTGACCCCAACCTTGGGCGGGGCCGGCTGGTTGTTGAATTTCACCCACAGGCACTGGAGCAGCTCCTCCGCCTGCTCGCGGGTCAATGTCCCCTCATCCAAGCCCTTTTTGTAGAACAGATACAGGTGCTGGTCAAGCCTGCCGGGGCAGAAGGAGTCCCAGGGATTCATCTCGGTCGTGACGCCCAGATGAACGAACCAGTAGTATTGCAGGGCTTCCCAGAAGTCCCGCGGCGCATGGGCCGGGACGTGCGAACAAACCTCGGCGATTCGTTCGAGCTCGGCTCTTCGCTGGGGATCGGATTCCTTCGCGGCCAGGTCCCGGGCCTTCTCGGCGTGACGCTGGGCGAAACGGATCAGAGCGTCCGCACAGATCAGCATGGCTTTGAGCTCTTCCTGTTTGGTGTACACCTGCGGATCATTCAGGTAGTCGAGGCTGTCCAAACTGCGTTGGATGTCTCGCTTGAAGTCGAGCATGCCCTTGCGATAGATCTTGTCGTCCAACACGGTGTGACCGGGGGATCGCTGCTCCATGAACTCGGTGAACATGCCGGCCTCGTACGCCGCCAGCCAGCTCTCGTCCATGGCCCGGAATATTTTCTCCCGCATGGTCTTGCCGGACCAGAAAGGGATAATCGTCTCGCGGTACACCCGGCGGACCTCCTCCGAGACGGCGAACGGGATCTTCTTGCGGTCGTTGAGGATTTGCAGGTCTTGCAGGCTGTGGCAGCATAGCTCGGGATAGGTCGGTGTTGCCTTGGGAGCGGGGCCTTTTTCACCGACGATCAGCTCGCCGTCATTGATGCAGATCGTCTTATTCTCCATCAGGTGCTTGAAGGCCATCGCCCGGCAGACCGGCGCCGATTCTCGCATGGGAACGTCGCTCTGGTAGAACGCGGTCATCAACTCCGCCCGTTCGGCGGAAATGCTGGGCTTGGTGTCGATGCTTTGCCGTCGCAGTCGGGCGACTCGTTCGTTCATCATATCAACCCACCTATAGGATGCCACGATCCGAAGTCAAAAATCAAACAGCAAAAATCGAATTTGCGGAATCGCTTCGCGATGCTTTTTGCATTTTGAGATTCAATTTTGATATTTGATCTTTGGGTTTTGATCTATGAAAACCTGCCTCTGTGTACTCTGTGGCAACATGATTCTGTCATCAACCACCTACCTTGACCTCGAATCCATACCTTCGCAGGACGCCGGCAATTTCAGCCATTGTACCATCATCCGGGGCCTCGGCCTCCATCAAATCGATCCGTCCCGTCAGGCGCCCGGCCTTCTCCAGCCCGCCGCGATTGTAGGGCAGGAGATCGACCCTGCGGACGGTTTTTAGCGACTGTATGAACTGTGTGGTCTGTTCCAGGTTCGTCCGGTCGCTATTGAAACCTGGGATGATCGGGACTCGAATGAAGATCCTTTTGCCGGCCTCTGCGAGCATCCGAATATTCTCCAGGACTTTTTCGTTGGGTATACCTGTGCATTGCCTGTGCAGTTCACTGTTTGTATGCTTCAGGTCGCAAAGAAACAAATCCGTGGCCTCGGCGATGTGCCGCAGCACCTCCGGCTGGGCGCAACATGTCGTATCGACGGCGGTGTGTATCCCCTCCACCCGACAGGTCTTCAGCAGGGCCGTCAGGAAGTCGGGCTGCATCAACGGTTCGCCTCCCGAAAAGGTCGCGCCCCCGCCCGACTGGTCGTAGAAGACGATGTCCTTTCGCAATTCTGCCATCACGTCGGCGACGGAGATCTTTCGGCCGATGATTTCCCACGCACCGGTCGGGCAGGCGGCAACGCACTTGCCGCACAGGGTGCATTTCCCCGGATCGACCGCGGGACCCGATTCCGAGAACGAAATAGCCCGTTGCTCGCATATCTCCATACAGCGGCGGCATTTAACGCATCGGCTCCGGCGAAACCCCAGTTCCGGTACCTCCTTCCAGCTCTCCGGGTTATGGCACCACCGGCACCGCAACGGACAACCCTTGAAGAACACGGCCGTCCGAATCCCCGGCCCGTCATGGATGGCATACCGCCGGATATCAAAGACATTTCCGGTGATGCCCATGTTGCCATCCAGCCCCGGAATGACGCGACGATTCGCGGGATTCTGCTCTTTCGTATTCGTCATGGACCCTTATCTGCAAGAAACGGTGCCTCCTGCCCCGCAATCAGCATATCCGAAGAGGTACCTCAATACAAGCACGGATCGAATGATGAGCCACAATGGCCGTTGACGGCGCGCCTGGTCCAACACAGCCCAATCGCGGCATCCAACTCATTTCGAGGACTTCTCTATTGACAGCAGACGTCCAGACGTCTATCGTCAGGGCCATGGATGAACAACAGATACGATATGCGCCGGGACGTGTTCGGGATGCGATCGTGCAGGTGATGTCCGTATCCTCCGGCCCTCTGTCCGTGAGGGAGATAAGGCAGCGCGTGTCGCAGATGATCGGGAAGACGCCGAACTCATCCATTCGTTCCTATCTTCGCCTGAATACGCCGGCTGTGTTCGTGCGCGAGAGGCGGGGCTGCTATACGGTTCGCAGCGGGTCCAGCAACGGCATAGAGATGGAGTCTCCCGAGACGCAGCAGTGGCGTGAGCCCGTACGGTTCGGGAAAGCAACGCTGTTTCACGCGGATTGCTTCGACTGGCTGGAGCGACAGCAAGACAGGATGATTCATGCCGTAGTGACGGACCCTCCGTACGGTTTGCATGAATACACTCCCGAGCAGCAGGCCAAGCTGCGAAAGGGCAAAGGCGGCGTATGGCGGATTCCTCCATCTTTTGATGGCCACGTTCGATCACCGTTGCCGCGGTTTACCACCCTCAGCCCAGAACAACTTGAAGAGGTACGCACGTTCTTCCGCGTATGGGCGCGCCTATTGACGCCAAAGCTTGTGCCTGGGGCGCACGTCGTGGTCGCGTCCAACCCGCTTGTCTCATACATCGTCTCCGGCTCACTGGCCGATGCTGGCCTTGAACGCCGCGGCGAGATTATTCGCTTGACTATGACGATGAGAGGGGGAGACCGCCCCAAGGCCGCACATGATGAGTTTCCCGAGGTAAGCGTTATGCCCCGCTCGATGTGGGAGCCCTGGGTCGTGTATCGCAAACCGATCGAAGGGAGGGTTCAGGACAATCTCAGAAAGTGGGGAACCGGCGGATTCCGACGGCCGTCCAAGGACAGGCCGTTCGGTGATGTAATACAGTCCAGTCCGACACGGAAGGTGGAACGTAATCTGGCGCCGCATCCCAGTCTGAAGCCCCAGGCTTTTCTGCGACAAGTTGTCCGCGCGGTTCTGCCGTTGGGCAGAGGACTCGTCGTGGACCCCTTTGCAGGTGCAGGCTCAACACTAGCAGCGGCCGAAGCACTCGGCTATGAAAGCATGGGGGTGGAAAAGGACAATCACTTCTTCGACATCGCTTGTGTCGCGATTCCCAAACTGACTCAATTCGCTGCAAACGGAGATCATCAGAGACGGTAGATCCAGTTCCCTCTCAGTTTCTGAATTCCATCCTTGTGTAGAGTCGCCGTCCGTGTCCCGAGCTCGCCTCGAGGGTTTCTGCGAAAGTCCTCAGTCGTCACATGTCCGAGATAGACCTCTGTGAATGCCATTGATCGCCGATCAACTGCGGGCTGGGATATCGCATCCACGTCGTACACAAAGACGCACATCCACTGTTCACGTGCTCCATGCGTGTCAACTGCCCCGCCGGCCTTTGGCCATGAGATGAGAGTTCACGTCGTAGAAGAAATCATACACATCCTGCATGGCCATATCGAAGTCTTGCAGGCGTAGTTCGTATGGCAGGGCTGCGCTCCCGTTGAACTTCGACACATCCACCGTACTTCGAACGATTGCCATAGTCACCGAGTATGGTAGGTCTGGAGGTAACGTTTGTCAAACTGAAAGTCCAGTCCGCAGGGTGCGGCGGGATCGCAACGTATGCCGGAGAATGTGCTCGCGTGACTGCCCGGAAAACCATCCACACCGCACGCGGTCTTGTTCTTGGTTCTGCTATTGATCTTCTGGACCCGTGAGCCGCAGGTCGGCGGTGACCGGCAGTTCGAAGAGGTCCGTCCGCAGGAGGCGGGTCGAGAAGAACAGCACCTCCAGGTTCTCGACCTCGGCGGTGTCCGGGTTGAGCCGGGCGACGACTTCGTCCGGGAGTTCCTGCGATTCCTGCTCCGCGTAGGGCGGGCATCTGTCGATATGAAGGATGTCGGCCTGGCGGTCGTATTTGAATGTCAGCTTCGCCTCCATTCGACTTCTCCTTCGATCAGATAAGGGCAAGGAAATCGGCTCATGAGAGCTCTCCACACAACACCTGTACCGAGCGGATCATAATCATGCGTATCGAGCAAGTCAACTGGGCGTGGGCGAGAAAGCCTTTACGAAAGAGGGTTTGTGGGGGAGAATACAAGGAGTTCAGGGCTTGGCGGCATGCCCATGGGTGCCGAAGTTTGCAGCGATCTGGGGACATGAGGTGTAGGATGAGAGACTGTGGATTGGTTCTGGGGTTGATCGTGGTTTTTGCGGGCGGATGTCAGGCCACCGGGGCCGAGGCGAATGAGGCATCACATGGCGCGATCCAGGGGGCCGAGTTGATTTTCCCGCTGGAGGACCGGCCTACGCCGGGATGTCATGCGTCAACCATCGTGGAAACTCGCGACGGCCGATTGCTGGCTGCGTGGTTCGCAGGGGCCGACGAGGGCGAGGACGACGTAGGGATCTGGGTCTCTCGTTGGGAGAAAGACGCGTGGTCCCGGCCCGTCGAGGCAGCCAACGGCGTCATGTCGCCACAG
>DCUI01000072.1:0-824 GCA_002327785.1 Phycisphaerales bacterium UBA2218 | reverse complement strand
GGACCGCCGCCGGCTGCCGCCGCACGTGATGGGACCGATCAAGAACAAGGCGATTCAGCTTGCGGACGGTCGCATCCTGTGCCCATCGAGCAGCGAGCACGCAGGCTGGCGGGTTCACGTTGAGATCACGAGCGATCTGAAGGACTGGGAGGTCGTGGGCCCATTGAATGACCCGACGAAGATGCCGGTGATTCAGCCGACGATCCTGAGTCATTCGGGCGGCCGCCTGCAAATGCTCTGTCGCACGCGGGGCAAGGGCTTCATCGCGGAGAGCTGGTCTCAGAACGGCGGTCGGACCTGGAGCGAGATGTCGCTCACGTCCCTACCGAACCCGAACTCGGGCATTGACGCCGTCACTCTGCGGGACGGGCGCCAGTTGCTCGTCTTCAACAACACGCCCAAGGGTCGTACCCCTCTGAATGTCGCGATCTCCAAGGACGGCAGGCAATGGGACGTCATGCTTGCTCTTGAGACGCAGCCGGGCGAGTACTCCTACCCCGCCGTCATCCAGGCTGCGGACGGTCGCGTTCACATCACCTACACCTACCTCCGCAAGAGCATCAAGCACGTCATCCTGGACTCGGCGCAACTCTGAGAAGTAGCACAGGCATCCTGCCCGTGAGTATCACGGGCGTCTCGCCCGTGGAATAAGACGCTCTTTGGCAGGGTCAAGATGGCCCTGTTGCTTATAGGCAGGATGCCCATACCACGACAAGTCGACTTCTCAACCATCCTCTGACTGCCCTGAATTGAGGAGGACGTCGATCCGCGGGGCTTTGTGGTGGTAGGGCTTGAGCAGGATGTCGAGATCGCCGTCGCCGTCG
>DCUI01000239.1 GCA_002327785.1 Phycisphaerales bacterium UBA2218 | reverse complement strand
ACGCAAAAACCGGATGAGCCATAATATTGTCGGTGATCTTTGCATCCCTGCCCTCGGTCCACGGTAGCGAAATCAGCCAGATCGACAGGTTCACAGCAGGCCTGCTGGCCGCGAGCCGGATGGTCACGCTCGGCGTTCCGGACAGATGGACTGCTTCCGTCAGTTCCGGCGTGGCGTACAGCAGGCGGTGGTGCGTCCATTCCGCCTGTGCCAGCATGGCGCCGCTGAAGGAGTAATTGTCCACCAGCGTTTCCATACCTTGCCTCGATGGCCTGACGACAGTTAATTGGCCCCGCTCAGGGGCGCCTGCGACGAGATGGAGTGTAACGGAGGCTGCGCCAGGGTGGGGATAGTCCTCATAGGGTGTCGGTTCGTCCCTCTTGGCGTCTTCCCGCACAATCCAGGCTCGTGCCCCGGTTTCGACACCATTGTCAATCCTGTGGAGGTAGTGTGCGAACCACCGGTTTATCATCTCGGTCGGCGGCTGCCCACCATGGCCGCCCTGGTGGTAGTAGACCTGTGTGGGCACACCCTTCGCTTTCAAGGCTTGATAGATACGATTGCTATGCTCAGGCACGACATTCCAGTCGTTGAACGCATGCGCCATCAGCACAGCGGCCTTCAGGGGACCAAGATCTCGCAGGTAATCGCGCCTCGCCCAGAACTCGTTGTAATCGCCGGTCACGCGATCGAGCCCGTTGGCCATCTCTCGATCCCGGATCATGCAGTCGCAGTACGCGCGCCTTTGCGGGTCGCCGCTGTTGACATAGTCGTACATGTAGTCAATGTCTTCGCCCAGAAAACCAAGCGGGTGTCGGACGAGTCCGTTCGAACGGTAGTAGTGGTAAGGTGATGTATTCGGCGCGACGGGGATGATCACTTCGAGCCCGTCGACTCCCGTCGTCGCGGCGGCCAGGGCCAGCGTGCCGGGATGGGACGTGCCGGTCATGCCCACCTTGCCCGTGCACCAGTAGGCGACGACCGGTTCGTTGCCCTCGGGGGAGGTGTATCCCATGGCTCGGCCATTGAGCCAGTCGATCACGGCTTTGGGCGCGAGGGATTCATTGTCCGCCCCGATCGTTGGGCAGCCCTGCGAAAGCCCGGTCCCCGGCGACGACGAATGCACCACGGCGTAGCCGTGAGGCACCCATTCGTTGACGAGGGACTTGGAGATGATCGGACGCGTTTCTTCGTGTGTGATCGCGGGAGGATGCTTGCGTTGTGGAGGGGTTGCTCCTGGCTCATGCCGTACATCCCAGAAGAACTCCCTTGCCGCGGAGCTCGTGCCTCCGAAATACGGGCTGGAGATGTAGATCACGGGGAGCTCGAGGTTCTGGGTCTCCGTCTGTCGCGGCCGGGTAACATCCACGTGCATCCGATCGAGCCTGCCGTCGTCGTCGCTGTCAAATTCCGTTTCTACCCAGAGATCGTGACGGATCCAAAGGTCGGGATCTTTGAATTCGGGAATGACCTGTGTCTGGCCGTCAACGACGATGGGGACTGTCAGCCCATCAGGGCTTGCCGCGCCGGCGCTGGTCCATACCAGCCATAGGAATACGATCACGTACACACGCCTTACTTCCATATCTATCTCTCTTCCTGGCTCTTTGCGACAATGCCGCATCTCCCCCGACCTGAATGGCGCGCCCGCCGATCCATATTGACCACGATTGTATCGTCAGCGCGGACCAGGCACCAGGTGCTCCAGAAGGTATCGAGTGATGAGCATTCGCAGGTGGACTTTCGTACCGTTGCCTTCGCTGAGCCCATGATCGCGATGGGGGTATGCCATGTAATCGAAACGCTTGCCGAGCTCGATGAGTCGATCCACAAGGCCTTCCGTGATCTGGATATGAGTGTTGGTTTCCCCGGTGCCGTGAATGATGAGAAGGTCTCCTTTCAGCCCCTCGGCGAAGTTGATGGGGGCGGCCCGGCGGTATCCCTCAGGATTCACCTCCGGGGTGTTCATGTAGATCTCCTGGAACCAGGCATTGTAGAGATGCGGCTGCGGCTTGGGTGCCACGGCGATCCCCACGTGGTACACATCGGGCTTTCGGAACATCGCATTGAGCGTGTTTGAACCGCCGCCGCTCCAACCCCAGATGCCCACCCTCGACAAATCGACATACGGTCGCGCGCGGCCGAGCGCTTTCAGGCATGCCGCCTGCTCCTCCGTGGAAAGCGGTCCGAGACTGCCGAAGATGGACCGCCGCCAGGCGGCTCCCTTCGGGGCCGGGGTGCCACGGTTGTCGAAGGACACGACCAGGTAACCCAAGCTCGCGATCAAGCGGTGGAAATCGGCCTGGGAACGCCCCCATCCATCCAACACGGTCTGCGCATGCGGCTCGCCGTACACATAGACGAAGACAGGGTATTTTCGTTCAGGGTCAAAATCGTCGGGCTTGATCATCCAGGCATCCACCTCGACCCCATCGGCGATTTCGAGCTGGAAGAACTCCGTTGGGTGGGAAATCAAACGCGCCATCTTGACACGCAACTCCTGATTGTCTTCGAGCACGCGGACGACTCGGTGTTCCGGCAGTTTCACGAGTTCCGTAACCGGAGGCGTATCGAAGGAAGAGTAGGTGTGAAACGCCCAGTTCGCGTCGGGCGAGAAGTCGTAGTCGTGAGTGCCGGGCTGATCCTGGGGGGTGATCCGTTCGGGATCTCCGGTCCCGTCCAGTAGCACGCGATAGAGGTACTTCTGTGTGGCGTTTTCAGGCGATGCGTAGTAGTAGAACCAGGCTCCTTCCTTGTCAATTGGTGCCCGCTCAATGATGTCCACCCCGTCGGGGGTAAGTGAATAGAGTTCTTTGCCCTCGCGCGAGTGGAGATAGGCACGGCGCCAGCCATCCTTCTCGCTCAGCACCACGAATGCGCGGCCGCCATGGGTCCACTCCAGCCCGGAGTTCTTACCATAGCTCGCGACGACCCACGCCGGGTCGGACTCGTGGAAAATGCGGCTAATCGCGCCGGTGTGCACGTTGGCAATGAGGAACTCTCGCTCATCCCGGAATCGGCTCAGCTTCTCCACCAGCAGTTCATCCGAGTTTCTCGCCCAATCAACCTGCCCTAGATAGAAACCTTCGGCGGGCATGCTGATGGACAGCCATCGCGTCTCATTCCCCTGGGCGTCGACCACGCCAACACGCAGCATGGGGATCACGCCACCTACCCTTGCGAATCGGACTTCGTTGACTTCCGGAAACGTCGGGTCACTTGGAACGAGCGTCGGCCTCAACCGTACCCGGGAGGCATCCGATTGCACGTAAGCGATTCGCGTTCCGTCCGGACTCGAGACCGCCTGGCTGTTCGAAACCGGTCCATCGGTCGGATCGTTTGTCAGGGGGACCGCCTCGCCGGTGCGCCGATCGCGCACATACAAGTTGCCACGGTCGGAATAGACGGCGCGTCGTCCATCGGGGGAGACATTGCCGGATTCCCTTTCCTCTTCGCGCGGCGAGTCCAGCACGGTGCGTTTGCCGTCGGCGACATCATATCGAACCAAGGCCGGCTCGTTCTTTCCCGCGACCGGCTCGCGAATCGTGTATCCGGAGCTGTCCGGGAGCCAGTTGGGGCGCACGGTCTTGGGCTGGTATTCGCCCTTATCATAGATCGCATGTAGTCGTGGTTCGGCCCGCTTCAGAGACTCCTCGATAAAGCTCTCCTTCGCAAGGCTTGACCCGGCGGGGATTCCGGCGCTGCAGATAAGAAGAACGCATGCGATGTTGCCGTGAGGTCTCATTCTGGGTTACTCCTTCTATACAGATCTCTCTGGCAGTGGACGAGGATTGGTCTTGGTTCACGTCTCCTTACCGGTTGCAGGGACCCTGTAAAGCTCCCTCAAACCTTCGAGCTCGGCATGCATGCGCCTGCGGATGTCATGAGCGGCCGGATCGTCGTGGATGCTCTTGAGCTCCTGCGGGTCCCGGTCCAGATCGAACAGCTCCCACTCATCTGTGTCGTAGTAGTGGATCAGCTTGTCCCGGTCCGTACGGACGCCCTCATGACGCGGCACGTTGTGTTCGCCATGCTCGTAATAGTGATAGTACAGACTCTTTCGCCACGAGCCGGCGTCGCCTCGGAAGAGCGGCATGAGACTGCGCCCCTGGACCTCCTGCGGCACGCCGACGCCGGCCGCGTCCAGGAACGTGGGAGCGAAGTCGATATTCTGCGCCAACGCCCGAGTCCGGGTCCCAGGCTTGATCACCGCCGGCCAGCGGGCGACAAACGGCATTCGGAACGACTCCTCGTACATCCATCGCTTGTCGTACCAGCCGTGTTCGCCCAGATAGAAGCCCTGGTCGGAACTGTAGACCACAAGTGTATTTTCGGCAAGGCCCATCTGGTCGAGATAATCGAGCAAGCGTCCGACGCTGTCATCGACCGACGCCACGCAGCGGAGGTAATCCTTGATGTAACGCTGATACTTCCATCGGACCAGGTCCTTTCCGGTCAGATGGGCCTTCCGGAAGGCCTCGTTCTTGGGCTCATACGCCGCGTCCCAGCGTGCGCGCTGCTCCGGCGTCATCCGATGTAGTTCCGGGTTCTTGAAAGCCCTTCCCATCGCGTCTTTCACTTCCGAGCCGGCGACTTTCAGGTCGTACTCCATCATCATGTGCCGGCCAATTTCCATCTCATTACCTTTGAGGGCCGAGTTGCGATTGGCGTAGTCGTCAAACAGCGTTGGCGGTTCAGGGATCGTCACGTCGTCGTACATCGTCAGATGCGCCGGCCCCGGCGCCCAGGTTCGATGCGGCGCCTTATGTTGACACATCAGAAGAAAGGGCTTATCCGGATCTCGCTGGGTATTCAACCACTCGAGCGCCAGATCCGTGGTGATATCAGTGACGTAGCCGGTGTAGCGCGTCGTGCCGTTTGCGTCGATGAAGTCCGGGTTGTAGTAGTTTCCCTGGTCCGGAA
>DCUI01000238.1 GCA_002327785.1 Phycisphaerales bacterium UBA2218 | reverse complement strand
GTACGCAAAAACCGGATGAGCCAATATTATCACTCGCGGCTGGGCTGACCCGCAGAACTACCGCTCGCTTACGGAGAGCGAGCCTCTCGTCCCCGGACGATTCTACGAGATGACCTTCGACCTCCAGCCGGACGACCAGATCATTCCCAAGGGGCAACAGATCGCCATGATGATCTTCTCGAGCGACAGGGACTTCACGCTCTGGTCGCCGCCGGGCACTGAGTTGACCGTCGACCTCGATGCAACATCCGTCACGCTGCCGGTCGTGGGCGGCTCCGAAGGGCTGACCAAGGCAATTCAGGAGTCCCCCTGATCTGGCAACCGGCGTCCGGTTGAGCCGGCTCCTCGCGCGGTCCCACCGAGACAACAACCTCCTATTCGCAATACTCCACGATACAACCGGGGAGAAATGCCCTTTCTGCCCGTACTCCTTTGGCTCCAGCCAAGGGCACAGCCCAAGGCCAAGCGGTGTTCATCTGTTGCTATCGTATGCCGTTTTTGAGCTGATCGAATATCCACTGATCCCATTTGATGTCGTTCCGACGATGCTTGGGCAGCGGCCAGTACTTGCTGTACTCCGATCCTTCACGAGCTTGTATCATGATCCGCCGCATCTTCGCGACGACGTCGGGGTGGTGCGCCGCAACGTTATTGCCCTCACCGATGTCCACGCTTAGGTCGTAGAGTTCAATCGGCTCCTCCGTGCCGCCGAATCGGACCGCTTTCCATCGGCCCATTCGAACGGCCTGCTGTTTGGCCTGGTTACACTCCCAGTAGAGGTACTCGCGAGCTTCCTGCCGGTCCGGGCACCCCAGCAGGCTGGGGACGACCGAGATCCCGTCAGTATGCGACGGACGTTCCACGCCCGCCAGTGCGGCAAACGTGGCCATGAGGTCCCACGCTGCCCACGGGAGGTCGCTGGTCTGGCCAGCCGGGACGTGCCCGGGCCAGCGGACAATCATGGGCACCCGAATACCCCCTTCGTACAGGAATCGTTTCTTGCCACGCAGCGGCCCGGTGGCCCGGAAGCGGTCCGTGTACTTGTAGTAGCTATTTTCGTCACCGTTGTCGCTGGTGAAGAAGATGATGGTGTCCTGGTCAATCCCGAGTTCCTGCAACTGGTCGATGATTTGGCCGACGTGGCCGTCGAAGCGGGTGATCATGGCGGCGTACAACTTCTCCAGATGGGTCCAGGGGCAATCGGCATAGGGACCGATATCAGGAACCTGGATTTCGTCCCCGTCGTGGGGGGAGCGGCCGTGCGGGACTTGCGTGGGGAAGTAAATAAAGAACGGTTCGTCCTTGTTTTCTCGCATGAAACGGAGCAGGTCTTTAACAAACAGGTCTTCTGAGTAGATACCCTTGTCGCCTACTATCCCAGGCCTTCGCACCTCGGAGGCCTTGTTCGTCTCGAAGGTGACCTCCTCGTCGTTCCGCCAGATCGACACGGGGTAGTACTGGAAGGCTGCGCCCGTACTGCGAAAACCGATCCAGTAGTCCCAACCATGCGCGGTCATCTTCCCCGGTGCCATCGGGATGCCTACCTCTAATTTGCCGAATTGAGCAGTCCGGTACCCTGCCCCCTTGAGAACCTGCCCCAACGTCGTGACAGTGGGCGGCCAGATCCCTTCGGGGTAATCCTCCATGTATCCCCCGCCGTTTTCGAGTTTGAGATCTACGTGCGGCAGGAAGTTGTCCCGGATTCCCGCATGCCCGGGATGCAGGCCGGTGATCAGGCCGCAACGGGACGGCACGCATACCGTGTTTGCGGCGTAGAAGTCGGTGAACCGCATGCCTTCCGCCGCCATTCTGTCAATGCGCGGGGTTTGGATGAGCTGCTGACCGCAGCACCCAATCCCGGCATAGCCCAGGTCATCGGTGTTGATCAGGATGATGTTGGGCTGCCTTCTTCTGTCTGAATCGGCAGACCGTGCTCCCAGGCAGGATCTTCGTGTGGCCATACCGGCAGACAGAGTGCCGGCGACGATGGTCCCAAGGAACTGTCGTCTCGATTGCTGCATGACGGACCTCCTGGCGATTTCGCTGAGCAATCCTGGTTCTGGTGAACTCCGGGTCATAGCTGGCCTTTAAGCTGTCTTGGGCGAAGACACGGCTGATCTGCCCCGTCTTGTCGGTCCGGCGCTTGTGAGACGATGCCACAGTCATGCCCTCCATTCAGCACTGTCGTATGCGCCTGGAGGCAGCCGGCTTCACGACACAGTTGAGCAAGCCCTGACGGAGTCAGGTAGCACAAGCTGCTGTGAGGTCGGTAGTGATTCTAATTCATCCGCCAGCATTCGACCACGCATTCTATCTCATCAACCGGGACAAGACCAGGAGCAATCGAGCATCCGGAGACCAAAAAACTCCATTGTGCACAATGACAAGTCTTGGTAGTATGCAGCATGCCGTCGTATGATTGCCTCCGTGACTTCCCGATAGGGCTTTGCGCCTTCAGACTAACGGCGCACCAGGCAGAGGATACACCATGATGCGTATACATAAGAAGCTTGAGTGCATATCCCCGCTCCACCGGGCTCTCCCCAAGTCAAAGAGACTCCTGAGAGTACTTGCCATTGTCGTTTGCCTTACCACAGGGGTTTCGTCGGCAGATGTCCTCCCCATGCGGGGACTTCGAGAGATCGGCCAGGACCAGGTGGGACTCGAAGGTGGGTTCTGGGGCTCGCGACTGAAGACCCACCATATGGTGACCATCCCCCACGCCCTGGACTGTCTGGAGAAGGATGGGCACGCTAGCAACTTCGACAAGGCGGCCGGGACGTTCGATGGTCCGCTGCGCGGCCATCACGCATTCGACTCGGACCTGCATAAGGCCATCGAAGGAGCGATGTACACCCTGCAGCATCATAAGGACGCTGCGTTACGACGGCGTGTGGACGACATTCTCGACCGGATCCTGGCTGCCCAACAGGATGACGGATACCTGATCTCGTACTTCATCGTCAACGGGCTTGACAAGAAGTGGGACGACCTGCGTCTGGAACACCAGTTGTACAACGCGGGCCATTTCTTTGAGATGGCCGTCGAACACTATAGGCTGACCGGTCAGACCAAGGTCCTCGATGCGGCCAGACGATTCGCCGACCACATCGACCGTGTTTTCGGGCCGGGCAAGCGCTACGATGTCGGCGGACATGAGGAGGTGGAGCTGGCTCTGGTCAGACTATATCGCGCCACGGGTGAGCGACGATATCTGGAGCTTTCGCGCTTCTTCCTCGACGAGCGCGGCCATCTCCACGGGACGGAGCGAAAGCCGTTTACGCCCGGCCCGCTGGTTGTGCCGGAGCGGCTTGATGGGCAGACCGACCAGGAATACCGCCGTGCCAAGTGGCATGCCAGCCTGCGCTGGCGCAACGGTCGGATGCAGGACCACAAGCCGCTGGTCGAGCAAACGGAGGCGGTCGGTCACGCCGTACGGGCCGGATACGTCTATTCGGCAATGGCCGACATCGTCCGCTTCATGGACGCTCGCGATTACGAGAGGGCACTGGACTGCCTCTGGGAGGATGTCGTGGGTCGTAAGATGTATATCACCGGGAGCGTGGGGACTGCACAGTATGGAGATGAGGGATTTGGCGATCCCTACCTGCTGCCCAACCGCACATATTGCGAATCCTGCGCCAACATCGCGGACGTGTTCTGGCAACACCGGATGAACCTGCTCAAAGGCCAGGCCAAGTACGCCGACGTAATGGAGCTGGCACTGTACAACGGCGCGATCTCAGGGATCTCGATCTCTGGCGATGCATTCTTCTACCAGAATCCCCTCGAGAGCGAGGGCGGACGTCGGTCATCCTGGATCGGCCTGGCCTGCTGCCCGACGAATCTGACGCGGTTCATCCCGCAGGTTGGCGGGCTGGCCTACGCCCAATGGAGGGGTCAGTTGTTCGTCAATCTCTACATGGCGGGAGAAGCTTCGCTCACGGCGGACAACGGAACAAGCGTCAGACTCATTCAGCAAACCGAATATCCCTGGGACGGTCGTGTCCGGCTGACAGTCAGTCCGGACCGGGTGAGCGAATTCGCCCTGTGCTTGCGGATCCCAGGTTGGGCCGTGGGTCGCCCCGTTCCCACCGACCTCTACCGCTTCACCGGGGCCGAAACAGCGCCGGTCGGGCTGAAGGTGAACGGCAGGACTACTGCTCCGGATGCGGGCGAGGACGGCTACGTCCACATTGAGCGTCGCTGGCAGACCGGTGACGTCGTGGAACTGGACTTGCCGATGCCGGTCCGGCGGGTCTATGCACATAAGAATGTCGAGGCGGATCGGGGCAAGGTCGCGCTGATGCGCGGCCCGGTCGTCTACTGCCTCGAAGCTATCGACCATCCGGACATAGACGTCTTAGAACTCTGCCTTCCTAACAACGTCGATCTACGTGCCGAGGATCGTCCGGAATTGCTGGGCGGCGTGACGGTTCTCCGGGGGGCAGCTCTCGCCGACGGCAATCGTTCGGTCACGCTGACCGCCATACCGTACTATGCATGGGCAAACCGCGAACAAGGCGCAATGACCGTATGGATTCATGAAGATGCCAAAGCGATGGATACGCCGTAAGACATCGGCTGGGAGGATACCTCTTTGTGCTAAGAGACATGGGTCCGGCAACGCTCTCGAGATATGGCGCCGCCACAGTGGAGGAACACGATCATGAAGAACGCCTTTCTACTCTTGCTCCTGAGCTCGTCCATCTACCCGGCTGGCGCCCAGACATCATTGGGATCCGATCTATACGCATACTACACAAGACTGGACTACAGGATACCTCTTTCCGACGTCCAAATGGACGTGCCGTTTGCCCGGCGAGAGGACATGCAGTCCGACCCTGATGCCGACGCACGGCCGGAGGTCCCATCCGATGTGCCGCAGTTGAGGCATGCTGTGCTCAAGATAGGCGCTGCCTCTCCCAACTTCGGCGGCTGGTTCGAGGGAGAGATCGACACCGTCTGTATCTACAACAGGAAGCTTAACGGGCAGGAAGTAGCACATCTGGCACAGGGCGAGCTTGTGCAACCGGGCCCTTCGGCAAGCTACGGCTTCGACGGAAGCACAGAGGATACGGCCGGAGGCAAACCGGCGATACTGCACGGAGGTGCGAAGTTCTCCTCGGACAACAGGGAGGGCTCGCACGCCCTGCAATTCGATGGGCACGATCAGTGGGTGCAATCGCCCGTAAAGGCACAACCCCACGGCGCTTTCACCTGGACCGCCTGGATCAAGACACATGGCGGCGGGACCATCATCTCCCACTGCAACCTTTCCGGCCCTTGGCACACGTACGGCAGGTGCTTCTTCATCCAGGACGGGAAGCTCGTATATGATGTCGGCTGGGTCGGCCGTGTGGAGCAAGCGTCCGATATCTCGGACGATCGATGGCACCACGTAGCGGTCGCTGGAGCCGGCGGGCTGAAGGGAGTGGACCTCTATGTAGACGGAAAACCCGTGAGGACCGGACCTGCGATAACAGGCAAGTACGCGGATGTTGTGGTTCATGTGGACAATGAGCGAAGGCTTGTATTCGGACGGGAGGCGTCCTACTGCCCCCTGCTGGAGACATCAAACGGCCGGTTCCCATGCGAACAGCTTGTCGAATGCCGGCCTGACCCTATGTGTCTATGTTCATACGTGCGGATCATCAAGAGCACGCCACAAGAGGTCCTCGTCCACTGGCGTCATGTCCCGGATCCACAGAGGGTCGCGACAACAGAGGAGATTCACGAGTTGTTTACGGTCACCCCTGATGGCGTTTTGGTTCGCCAGGTCAAGGTCGGAACGCAGAGGCTCGAGGACTTCGAGGATCCGGCCAACGGGATCGTTCAGAAGCTTCAGTTGACCCAAACGGGAATCCAGGAGCTCTCGCTGTCCCGACCGGGACTCTCCGGACGACCAGGAGAGGCGATAGATGGAAGTGCAGTCAAGGAAGACGTTGTTGGCGCACCGGCAGCATGGTTCAAGTTCGACGAAGGTCTTTGCAGAAGAGCTGTGCCTGAGAAGTATGAGACAAGAGAACATGTGGGCAAGGCCGTCTGCACCATAAGCGGGAACAAGATCCTGTGGCGCCCGGGGGTATCGGGAACGGCTCTTGTCTTCGACGGTTACTTCTCCAAGGTAACGCTTCCCAAAGAGAGAGCGCCCCGCGTGACGGACGAGCTCACGCTTGAGGCGTGGGTCGTCCTCGGAGCCTACCCTTGGAACGATGCAGGGATCGTTCACCAGTCAACGGGGCAGCCGATTTCCGCGGACGCGTACAAGCACGGCTATCAAGATCCCTACGTGTACAGACCCTGGGAGATGGAAGGATACATGCTCGGCGTCGACCCGTACGGCCGGCCGATATTCAAGATCAACGACACGCAGGTTGGCGGCGGTAACGTCGAGGACGACGAAACGGTCCGCGCCGAAAGTGGCATTCCAACCTATCGGTGGACCCATCTCGCGGGCGTCTACGGCAACGGGAAAATGGCCCTCTACTGGGACGGCAAATTGGTCGATCAAAGAGCTGCTTCCGGCGCTATATGCACGCCGTATAGAGATGTGCTCGTGGGACTCAACGGCGATCCCCAGAGAGTCTCCGACCCGGTGTCTCACAGCGAGTTCGCCGCCAACAACAATCTGCCCATCGTATATGGCATCGAAGGGCTCATCGATGAAGTGAGAATCTACGATCACGCGTTGTCGGACGAACAGATACGCGAGTCATACACTGCTTTACTCCCACCCCCACATGTCATCAACAACCCACACCTGGAGAGGAGAATCCTGCCCGGGCAAGTCACAGGCGAACCGGGAAACCGATTCGGTGCGTCCTATGAGACACTGACGTATCACGAGATCTGGGACAATCTGTGGAGGCCCAGCCTCTATCGGGACATTGTCGTCCGCTTCGACGCCCTGCCAACAAGCGTCGTGTTCTGGCAGGGCACAAATTTCGGTTCCGGTTGGGTTACCGAGAACAACCGATGGATGTCCGACCAAAGCTGTGAAATCGGCGGTCCGCACGGTTGTGCCGAACACATGGCGGACAAGCGAGGGCGATTTGGCCATGTGAGGCTCATCGAGAACACGGATGCCCGCGTGCTCGTTCACTGGCGATATCCGTCCATCGATGTCGGATATGTGTTTTCCGCTCCGGATGTGTGGGTCGATGAATACTACACCATCTATCCCGACGGTGTGGGCATACGGCATGTTGCGCGTGGTAAAGGCGGCTGGCACGACACCCAGTTCCTGACGCAGGCGGGCACAACGTGCCTCGACCATCTCAGCCTGCAAGCCCTGACGGTCGCCAGCCTGGACGGCGAGAGCAGGGACTTGAGGTGGGCGTTGCCGAACCGCGTGCCGCGAAATCCCATCGAGGATGCCTGCATCAAGGTGGTCAACTTCAAGTCCAACTGGAAGGTCTTCGCGATCTACAGGGAAGGGGCGAAAATCGAACAGTGGGGCCACTCCGAACAATCCAAGCATACGCCGGATCCGTTTGCCGGGCCTTGGAACCACTGGCCGGTTGGACTCAACCCTTCCGATGGACGGTATGCGGTCGCGCACGACCGCGTGACGCACGCCGCAATTGGCGGTGCGGACAACGTCGGAACTGTCATCATGTACGGCTTCACAGATGGACCGGCGACGGGCCTCATTCCTCTTGCCAAGTCCTGGAATCGCCCGCCGACAATCGAGGGCCTGCAAGGTGGCCAGAGCCGTGGATACCAACCGACGGAACGGGCTTACAGGCTCATATCAACGGCGTCCGGCGTATCCTTCACTCTGGACGGTTCAGAAGAGACGCCCATCTACAATCCCTGCTTCGTCATTGAGAACTGGACAGGCAAGGCCGAGAGCCGTCTTGCGATCAATGGAGCGGAGAGGAAACCCGGCCGGTCTTTTCGGCAGGGAGTTGCTCGAAACACGGATGGCATGAGGATGCTTCTGATCTGGGTAGAGTTCCAGGCTTCCGCGCCGGTCCACTTCGCCGTCGAAAGCACTACGGAATAGGTAGTGCACAACGACGGCCTTGGCGATAGGTGGTTTTGCCGCCCGCTAACGAACAAATCGCGTTATTGCTGGATACCGACACGCCCCGTGAGACGCGTCAGTTTGTCAGAATGCGCGATTGCTCGACCGTCTGAGAGGACGGTCAGGCCGTTCCCCTTGCCATACCGTGCTCCGTCTTTGTCCCAGACAATCGTAAGGACGTGACCGTGATAGGCAATGTTGTCGAGACAGAACCAGTCCCATTCATCCTCGGGAACCAACGGATTGACCTCGACAATGTCGTCCGCTCGGGGTCGAAGGCCCACCAATCCGGTGACGACCAAGTCGCAGAAGCTCGAATGGTTGTAGTCTTTGCCACGCTCCTTGCCGCCCTTGGGATCGCTCCAGGTGCCGTTGTTCCAAGTCTTGAGACGCGTTCGCGCAATCCAGTCACCTGTGTGTGGATTCAGGTTTTCGTCTATCCACGGAACGACAGAACCATCTTCTCGCGTGAGCCGATGACTATTCGCATAGATTCTGAGTATTCTGAAGTAGTCGCCTTGGGTGATTGCGTCCTGGTCGTAGCTA
>DCUI01000247.1 GCA_002327785.1 Phycisphaerales bacterium UBA2218 | reverse complement strand
GTTCAGTTATTGTCTGACACTGCCTTAGCCGATCAGGGTGGCAGACAGACGGCCTGCCGGATCCTTGTCGCGTCCGATCCCGTCGCTCTCGACGAAGACCGGGGCGACTGCTGGGACAGCGGCAAGATCGTGTCCTCGCAGTCCACAGGCATCGAATACGCCGGCAAACCGCTGTTGCCGAGCGCGATGTACTTCTGGAAGGTGCGGACCTGGGACCAGGATGGCAAGGTCGGACTTTTCTCACAGGTACAGACGTTCCGGACCGGCAGACTGGACACCTCTTACGAGACCACTCGATACCCCCTGGTTACGACGACAATCCAGCCCGCCAGGATAGTCAAAAAGGCCAAGGGCAGCTACTTCGTCGATTTCGGCAAGGCCGCGTTCGGCACCGTCGAACTGACTCTGACAAGCCCTGAGGCAGGGCGGAAGGTCGAAGTACACCTGGGCGAGGTCCCCGCCAGCGTCGATGCCATCGACCGAAACCCGGGCGGCTCTCGCCGGTATCGTATGATGGCGCTGACGCTTGACGAGGTGACCCGGACATACAGAGTGCCCATCACGCCGGACAGGCGAAACACGGGACCCCAGGCCGTCAAGATGCCCAAGTACATTGGCGAGGTGATGCCGTTTCGGTACTGCGAGATCGTGAACAGCCCGTGCGAAATCGACGCCTCCTCGGTTCGGCAAATCGCCGTACACTACCCGTTCAACGACGACACGTCCCATTTCGCCTCTTCCAGCCCGGTGCTCAACGACGTGTGGGAGCTGTGCAAGCACAGCATCAAGGCCACGAGCTTCTGCGGCGTATACGTCGATGGCGACCGGGAACGAATCCCCTACGAGGCCGATGCCTACATCAACCAACTCTGCCACTACTGCGTGGACCGGGAATACACAATGGCCCGCTACACACACGAGTACCTCATCACGCACGCAACCTGGCCGACGGAATGGATACTCCACTCCGTCCTCATGGCCTGGGCCGACTACCTCTACACGGGCGACACCGATTCCATCGCCCACTTCTACGAGGACCTCAAGGCCAAAACGCTGCTGTCGCTGGCCCGCGAGGACGGCCTGATCAGCACGCAGACCGGCCTAGTCACCAAGGAGGTGCTCGCCTCGATCCACCTCAACGGCACGCTGCGGGACATCGTGGACTGGCCGCACGGCAACATCCTCGGCCTTCAGGGCGGCTTCGGCGAAACCGACGACTTCGAGTTCCGGCCCATCAACACGGTCGTTAATGCGTTCCACTACCGGGCGCTGGTCCTGATGAGCCGGATGGCCGATGCAATCGGCAAGGCGGATGATACCGATCGCTTCGCCCGGGCGGCGGACAAGGTCCGGCAATCCTTCAACAACAGGCTGCTCGACAAGAGCAAGGGCATCTATATCGACGGCGAGGGCAGCACGCACAGCGCCCTGCATGCGAACATGTTTCCACTGGCCTTCGGGTTGGTTCCGCCGGAGTACGTCCGGTCGGTGGCGGACTTCATCAAGAATCGCGGAATGGTCTGCAGTGTCTACGGCTCGCAGTACCTGCTCGAAGCCCTCTACGAGGCCGGCGAGGGTGACTTCGCCCTGCACCTAATGACGGACCCGTCGACCGACCGGAGCTGGCCGCACATGGTCTACGATGTCGGCACAACGATCACGCTCGAAGCCTGGGACAACAAGTACAAGCCCAACCAGGACTGGAACCACGCGTGGGGCGCCGCCCCCGCCAACGTCATCCCGCGATGCCTGATGGGCGTGCAGCCCCTCTCGCCAGGATTCGCCAAGGTCCGGATCAAGCCCCAGGTCGGCAGCCTCAAGAGTGCCGGCCTGGACCTGCCCACGGTCCGCGGCACGATCCATGTGGATTTCACCTCGGAACCGGGCAAGTCGTTCGGTCTGAACGTCGCGCTTCCCGCCAATGTCGAGGCGGTTGTCTATCTGCCTCGCCTCGGAAGCGACAGGCGCGACGTCCAAATGGACGGCAAGCTCGTCACAGGCGCCCTCAACGGCGAATTTCTCGTGATCGACGACGTGGCCCCCGGCCGGCATTCATTCGAACGACGTCCGTAGCCTGCTACTTCGCAAGTTCCTGGAACCGGTTCGCGATGGCCAGGGCCGGGTCGAGCGGGACATCCACCGGCGGCACGTCCCGAGGGATCTCCACAATGGGCTTGGCGACCAGCTCCATGCCCTTGAACTGCGGCAGCCACTGGCTCTGGGCCTGCAGCATCTCGCGCGTCATCTCTCGGACCTCCCGAAGCGTGCAGACCGTCGAGGTCAGCGGGTCCAGGGCGATGGCCTGCATCGCGTACTCGGGGTCGCCCGTCAGGCCGGCCTCGACTGCCAGTTGCTGCACAGTGACATTGCTCTGATTCAGAGCGGCGCACTGGATGGGCAGGTCCCCGACTCGCACCGGGTGGAGCCCTCGCGAATCGACGAAGACCGGCACCTCGACGCAGCAGCCCTGCGGCAGGTTCGTGATGTAGCCGTCGTTGCGGACGTTGCCGTTGAGTCGGAACACGTGGTCCGTCTCCGCAGCCTCCAGGATATACGAGCAGTACTCGACGCTGCGACGCTCGATCTTCCTGGATTCCGTCGCCAGGTAATCCACGGTCTTGTATTTCTCCGCCAGCATATTGCAGTAATTGAAGTATGCGCCCGAGGCGCCGCCGAACCCGGGTTGGTCGCAGTACAGGTCCAGCGCCCGCCTGCTGCTGCGGAACCACGGGACATATTCCGACAGGTGCCCGGTGCTCTCGGTCATGAAGTACCCGAAGTGCCGCATGACCTCGCAGCGGACCTTCTCATTGACGTAGTACTCGGGCCGCTCGCACCGCTCGCGCAGGATCGGGTACAAGTCCCGGCCGTTGCGTTTGTCCCGCAGGGCCAGGAACCACGCCATGTGGTTGATCCCGGCGCAGACGAAATCGACCTGGTCCTTGGGCACATCTACGTATCGACTGATGAGATCCAGCGTCGTCTGCACGCCGTGACAGAGGCCGATGAACTGCACCTTCGCCACCCGGCCCAGGGCCGAGCAGTTGGCGCCCATCGGGTTGGCGTAGTTCAACAGGATCGCACCGGGGCACAACTCGTTCATATCCCGCGACATCTCGGCCAGGGCAGGGATCGTCCGCAGGGCCCGAAACACGCCGCCGGGACCGATGGAGTCGGCGATGCACTGATCGACCCCGTACTTCAGGGGGATCTCGTAGTCCATACGAAACGCCTCGACGCCGCCGATCTGGATCATGTTGATGACGTACTTCGCCCCGTCCAGGGCCTGCCGGCGATCCAGCGTCGCCGTCACCTTCGCGGGCAGCTTGTTCTTCTTGACCACCTCTTTGACGAACGCCTCCATCTTGTCGAGCTTGGGCTTCGTCCGGTTCATCAGGCAGATCTCGACGTCCTGCAGGGCCTCCGTGGCCAGAATGTCCATCGTCAGGGTCTTGCAGAAAATCAGACTCCCCGCCCCGATCATCGCGATCTTCGGTTTCGGCATGGTCTATGTCTCCTATCGTTACTTCCGCAGATTCTCAAACAGGTACAGCCCGCTCTTGCCGGGGGCGACAACGTCAACGTCGCCATCGGCGTCGATATCCACAGCGGCAGTGTTGATCCCAAAGCCGACGGTCCCGCCCTCGTGCATCAGATGCCGAGTCCACTTTTTCGTGGCCGGATTGAAATCGTAATAGTACACGCATCGAGGATCGTTGCCGCCCGGGTCATGGCCGTTGTGGGCATAGTACCGTTTGCCCGTGACGAGTTCATCCCTGCCGTCGTTGTCCAGGTCCGCCATCAGCAAATAGTGCGGCTGCGACCAGGAATCGTCGATCAGGTGTTTCTCCCACGTGCGTTTGCCGTCGGCGCCAGTCTGTTCCAGCCAGTACAGGCCGTAATTGTGGCCCAGGCCCCAGAGGAGATCGGAATCCCCGTCGCCATCCGCGTCGTGTACGAGGATCGGAATGCTCGCATAGCCCAGCTCGAACTCAGGTCGCCACTGCCAGCCGTCGGCGGTCTGCTCCAGCCAGCCTTTCGGCGTCACCACATCGCACCGGCCGTCTTTGTTCACGTCGCCCGCGCCCAGGCCGTGTCCGGCGGCCTCCTTGGGCAACGGATGCTTCTCCCATCGAACACCCTGCGGCGCCGAGGCGTCGCGGTGGAACTCGTACCAGGCTGCCTCACTCATGATGTTGGGCAGGATATCGAGCTGCCCGTCCCCATTGAGATCGTACGCCATTGCGGTTTCCATGTTGCCGGGGGTATCGATCTCGAAGACCTGCCAGGGCCCGCCCGCTTTGCCGGGGTTGCGAACCCAGTACACCATCTTGTCGTGCCAGGCCGCCCCGGCGGTGTCGGTCCAGCCGTCGCCGTCCACGTCCATCGGCAGGTTGGCAAAATCGTAGTGGTAGCCCCCTTCCTCTTTGATCTCGCGGACAAAGTGCCGTTTCCAGTCGGGGGCCTCGTACCAGAATCCGCCGCAGAGGATGTCGAGCTTTCCGTCGCGATTCACATCGAGCACGCCCGCCGCCTCGAAGCGGGAATCGGCGTTGAGTGTGTGCAGCCGCCAGCCCTCGCCCAGTTTCGGCTCGGCAACCTTCATCTCCTTCACGCGAACAATGGCGCCCCAGGGCATGTTGTTCTGTGTCACTTTGAGCATCAATGTATTCACGCCCTTGTTGAGCGTGGCATTCACGCGGTCCGGCTCGGCCGCTATGGGCCGGGCGACGTTGTTGGCGTGAATGACCTTGCCGTTGAGCCATGCCTTCACGCCGTCATCGCTGAAGATCTCCAGTGTCACGGGTTTGGCGTCTTCCGCCTCGATCTGCGTCCGCAGATAGGCGACCTTTTGCTCGCCGCCGTCGAGTTCCTTCAGCAGGTCCAAGTAGGCCGGATGCTGATCATACTTGGAGACCGGCATCTTTCGCCACTGGACCTGGGTATTCGGTTTTTCCGGATCGAAGGCGACATCGAACAGTTGAGCGTAGTTCTTGTCCTTCTCGGCATACGGCCCGGCCACTTCCCAATCCGTCAAATAGCTCCGAACCGCCCTGATCTCATCGAGCGTCTTCTTGGCCTGTTCCTCGATATTGCCGCCGGCCTTCGCGGCGACGACCCGCTCCAGGGCCCGTGCGACCGGCTCGGCGTTTGTTGCATGGATCTCGCCAGCAATCGTCACTACCGCCAGAGCCGCCTCGGCCTTGACCTGTTCATCCTGGATATAGGATGCCGCCAACTGCATCGATTCGAGCGTCCTGACGTTCGTCAAACCGGCAAAGATCCGCTTCTTCGCCGCCGCATTGGGCGACAGATCCATCGCGGTCTTATAGCATCGGACTTTCTCGTCCGCCGGCATCGAGGCCAACGCCCCCACGAGGTCGATGTACGCCCCCAACGCGCGGACCTGGCAACTCCCGCTGTTCTTGTCCCCTGCGATGCGCAGCAAATCGGGCAGCGGCTCTGCAGTCGGCCATCGACCAAGCCCGGTAATCGCCGCATACCGAATCTCCACATCGGCGTCGCCCAGCGATCTACGCAAGGTCGCCAGTGACGATTCATCGCCAAGCTGCCCGAGAATCCCGATCATCGTCCCCTTGCATTGGACGTCCCGGACGGAGTCGAGTTTCGCTATGATGGCCTTCGAAGTCTCGGCTGAGGCGTTCGCCCGCCGCGCAACGCCCAGAATCGTATTCTCCAACTGCTTCTGCTCGCTGCCCGTCGCTTCCATCAGCAGCGCAACCAGCTTCCCGACGTCAGCAGCCCCGGCCAATTCCCGCAGCGCTCGGTACGACGCCGCCCGAACGGACGCCTGGTCGTCTGCGGCCGTCTGCAGCAGCACAGGAGTCCCCTCCGTCGCCCGGCGATCCGCCAGCGTCTGGATCAATTCGACCCGGACCGCCGGATCGGCCTGTTTCACAAGTTCGATCATTTCCGCGTGGACGTTCTTGCCTCGAAGCGTTCGGAGACTCTCTCTGGCCGCCGCCTGTTCATCGCCCAGGGTCTGCGCCGCCCGTTCCGCCAACAGCGCCACGTTTCCCGCGTCACCGAGGACGCCGACCGCCTTGACACCGGCGACGCGAACCGATTGCTCCGAGGATTTGCACGCCTCCAAGACATCCGCCAGGGAAGCCCGATCGCCTCGGTCCGCCAGGATGTTGACAACAAGCACCTGTGCGTCCGCATCGAGCGATTTCCACTGCCGCAGGCATGCCCTCAGCATTGCCTCGTCCTTCGTTTGCCGCACAAACGTGATGGCCGCCAGCCGCAACGGCTCATCGCCGCCGGTAAGCGCCGCCACGACAAGCTTCGCCCGTCGAGCATCGTCCGACAAAGCCTCTCCCCTCCAGGCGGCGATGCGGATCGCCGAAGGCGGTTCGGCCTCCCACACCGCATGGTAGATCGCCGACGCCTCCGATTTGTTGCCTTGTCTCAGACACTCTTCTCCGCAGCATAGAAGCGCCTCCCACACCGCAATGCGGACTTCGGGATTGCGGCGGTCGCCGGCCGCGACCAACGCCGCGGCAGCAGTCTGATCGCCGATCCCGCCCAGCGCCGAAGCCGCGGCCATCGCGATCGTCGTATCCGCATCTCTCAGCAGCGGAACCAGCAACGGTGTCGCGGCGGTGTCGCGTCGTCGACCGATCGAATCGATGAGACCCGCCTTGATCGCCCCCGAAGTCCTGCCAAGAGCGTCGCGCAACGCCGTGCCTGCTTCGGCGTACGGCATGCCTTCCAACGCGTAACGCGCCGCGTGACCTACCCGTTCATCCCCCAGCAGAGCGGCCAGGGCCGCAACGGATTGAGCCGTGCCACAGATTCTCAACTGCTGGCAGGCAGAACATTTCTCTACAACGCCGGCGTTTGATTGTAGAACGGCAATCAGGTCCCGTTCATGGCCGGTCCCGACAGCGCACGCCGCGAATAGGATCAGTCCGGCAAACAGTATCTGGTAGAGCATATCGTTCTTCATGAGCCACCTTTCATGCTGCATGATGATGGATTCATTTTGGCGGTGCTTCACAGGATCCACGGCAGTCGCGGCGAGTACGAGAGCAATCGATTCGCCGCGTCGCCTCCCGCAAATTGCAGCTTCGTCGGGTCCCAGCGGAGATCGCGCTTCAGGGCCAGGGAGATGCCGCCGATCAGGATGGCGTTCATGGTGTACGCGGCGACCTCCGGATTGCAGATCGTCGCCTTGCGAGTGCGGATGCAGTCCAGGAAGTTCCCGGAATGGCTGTCCGCGCGATATACCCGCTGGTCGTCGGGCAGCAACGGCTCCCTGAGCACACTCGCGGGATAAGAGACGATGTTGTTGCGGTCCACCGCGATGCGGCCCGTCGTGCCGACGAAACAGGCCCCGCCTTCGGGACCGACCGGCTCGCCGGGATAGCCGCCGGAATGAACCACCACGCCGTTTCCGTAACGGTAATCGATACTGCCATTGCGGTATTTCACATCGATCGGCGCACTGAGGTCCGGGTTGACCGTCCACTGAACAATGTCGTAGTGATGCGGGCTCCAGTTCACGTCGCCGACGAACAGACCCGACAGCGTGTGGCCCGCCTCCCCGCCAAACGGCCGCCACGGCAGCGGCCCAAGCCACAAGTCCCAATCGAACCCATCCGGCACAGGCACGGAGTGATCCGAGGTCCACGCGCTCGGCACGAACGCCCCGGGTTCGCGGTAGGCATAAACCTCCTTGAGTTGCCCGATCCGCCCGTTGCGGACCAATTCGCATGCCTGGCGGAACTTGCCGTCGTATTCGGATCGTTGCTGCGTGCCCGCCTGATAGATCCGCCCGTAGCGACGGGCCGTCTCGACCACGACCCGGGACTGCTCAACCGTAATGGCGACCGGTTTCTCACAGTAGACATCCTTGCCGCTGCGCATCGCTCGGATCGCCATCGGCGCCGCCCAGTGATACGGCAGGGCAAGCAGCACGGCGTCGATATCGGCGCGGGCGAGGACCTCCCGGAAATCATTGTACGCCTTCACACCGTCGTATCCCGACCGGCCGAGCCGCTCGGCGTAGATCTGATTGCACCGCTGCCGTGCGGGTTCGCGTCGTTCTCGCCGCACGTCGCAGACCGCCATCACCTGCACGTCGTCTCGAGCGACATATCCTCCCGGCACATAGGTCCACGCCCCTCCCATGAGATGGCCGCTCCCCTGTCCGCCAAGGCCGATGAAGCCCATGTTCACACGTTCGCTGGGCGGCGTCCCGCCCCCGCCCCCCAGGGCGGAACTCGTCATCACATACGGCAAAGCCACCGTGGACGCCGCGGCTTTGAGGAACTTCCTTCGTGTCACTCTCATCTGATTGACCATAATCAACTCCATCATGCTAAACGTGACTGTCCCACAAGGGGAATCAACTGCGACATTGTAGCCTCGGACCGGCCTGAGATAAAGACGCTACCGCCTACACATCTCAACCGGGTGCGGCCGGCTTTCGGTAGCGGACTCGGCCGGTCCCTGTCCGGGTGGCAGCGGCAAGCGGAGTCTTCGAAGCTTGCCGACGGCGCACCGCATTCGTGAAACCATCGGCAAGCCGGCGGCCGCCGCTGCCACCCCGAGTCGAATTGAGACTGTTTGTATTCCCGATGCCCAGTACGCTCCGTCTTCGAGCAAATCGCAGCGATTCACAGTCGCGCAACTACCGGACAAGCGGCCGGCCGACGGCAACGTCGTCGATGTAGACGGTGCCGGTGCCGCCGGCGGCTGGTGCGCTGCGATTGCCGACGCCGATATGCATCTTCTTGACCCGGCTCAGGTTCACTCCGGCCAGATCGCTGAATGGGATCGTCCACTGCCGCCACGTGGGACGCAGCGTGATGACCTCATCGGCGTTCACGACCATCACGCTCGCGCCGGTACTGTCCTCGATTCTCACGTACATCGGCTCCGCCGAGTTGCCCTCCGGTTGGTCCACGCCGATCGCGGCGATCTGCCACTGGCCGGTCACGTTGCCGGTCGTCGAGAGGTTGGAGAACTCGGCCGCAGTGACGACATCGGCGTTGTGGCTGGTTACCGCCAGACCGATGAGGACATTGTCGGCCATCGAGATGTTCACCGGCGCCGTGAATACGACATTGGTCCATGAGACGCCGTCGGCTGATCGCTGCGCAGTGAAGGCGTTGCCCGTCCGGGTCAACTTCACCCAGGACGAGGCGACCACGATGTCCGTCTGCACCTGGCTCATCACGTTGCCGGTCTCCGGGCGCTGCTGGAACGAGACCCCATAGTCCGGCGTCAGACAGACGAATGCGTGCTTGGAACCCGGATGGAGGCTCTCGCGGATCATCACGCCCGCCTTGGCCCAGCCGTCGGTGCGAACCAGGGTGTCCACGCGGGCCACGATCGTGCCGTTTCCGCCAAGGTTTTTATAAACATAGCGGAACTTGTCGGCGGTGTCCCAGATGTCCGCGCCGATGGCGTTCATGATGATCTGGCCGTCGGCGGTCTCATGGAAGCCCGACGCGTGGCCTCGGAGGTACAACACCAGGGCGTCGGCCCCGTGGGCCGTCCAATCCTGAGCGGTGGCAAACTCGCGATCGGCCTCGGAGTAGTACGGCGAATCCGTGTTGTCGTACTGCAGCGGCATCGACTGACTGCCGCCGTGGACGATGGTCCTCTCGCCGAAGGTTCCCTGGACGGCTTGGTCGTAACCGACGATCGAGCCGGTGTGGTTGACCCAGCTATCCAACCATGTGTCGAAGATACGGTTATCCGCATCATCGTAGCTCTCGAAGTCCTCCATGATCGCATACTCCTGGGTCGTGAAGCTCCAGACGTTGCCCTCGTAGGTCCCGGTTTCGCCGACTTCATCCACTTTCCAGTAGTAGGTAGTTCCAAACTCCAGGGACGCGGGCGTGTAGCTTCGCTCGCTGCGCATGGTGGCCGGGACGGTTCCCGCGGCAACAGCATCGGCATCGGCGTCGAAGTACACCTCATGCGACTGGGCCTCGCGGCCGGGCCGCCAGATCAGGTCCGCGTCCACGCGGACGTTCGTCGCGCCGTCGGTCGGCTCGGGCTCACGGGCCTGCACGGGCAGGTGGAAGAACCGAACCTCACTCAGGCCTGTCTGTGTTGTCTTGCCACCCCAGTTGTTTTCGATCGTCAGCCTGACGTACCTGGCCATGACGCCGCCGAACGGAACGGTTGTATTGTGAGCGTAGGCAGGCAGGCTCGCGGCCGGAGCGAACTCAGGGACGTCCGCGAGCTCGGTCCAGATGTTCTCGTCGAGAGAGTACTCGATCTTGACATTCTTGGCACCAAGGCCCATGCCGATCTCGATCGGCGAGTTCGAGTTCCACACCCACAATTCGTACAGTTTGTAGACATCGTCAAACTCATACTGAATCCAGTTCGGCGTGGTCCCCGTGCTCAACCACATCGTCATCATGTCGTTGGAGTGTTCGTCGTTCGGACTCAGTCCGGATCCGTCAATCGTCTTATCGGGTCCCATGCCGGTCTGCCCGCTGGAAGCCCTGGCCGTGATACGCGAGACCGGATAGGCAAATGGCTCCGTCGTGAAACTCCAGACGTCGCCTTCGAAGATGGTGGCGTCGGGCGTCGCATTGACCTCATCGACCCGCCAGTAGTACGTCCGGCCGTATTCGAGACCGCCCGGATCAAACGTTGTGGCCGTCTGGCCCCGGCCGACCAGGACTTCCCCCGGGTTGGCCCGACTGGCATCGTTCACATCCTCGTAGGTCGTTCCAAAGTACACGTCGCGCGTTGCCGCCGTCTCCATCGGGTCCCAACTCAGAACCACGTCCTGCGGCACATCGGTGGCCTTGTCTTCCGGGCTGGGCTTGGACGCCATGTCTCCGCCGAGACCGGCCATGACGAGCGAAACCTCCTCTGCGGACAGCGCCCGGTTGAAGAGGCAGACTTCGTCCATATCGCCGGAGAAGACTTCGCCGTTTCCGCTGTAGCCTGCCCCGCCACCGGTAACGCAGCCTATGCCCATATTGGACGCTTCGCCTGCAGCATAGAAGGCAAAGGCGCCGGACGCGACCTGTCCACCATTGAGATAAAGCCTGGCTGTGGTTCCGTCAAAGGTGGCCGCTACGTGCGTCCAGATCTGGACCAACGGACTCAGGGTGTTATTGGGTGAAACGATCGCGACTGATCCTGTTTCAAGGCGAAAAGTGCCACCATTTTCCGGCCGGACCTGGAACTGAAACATCGTTGTGTCGGGCCACGTGTTTCTCTTGCCGATCAGGCCCTGATATGTGCCGCCGCCGCCGGCCCACCTGATCCACAATGCCAGAGAAAGCTGCCCCGTTCCCTCAGCCGGATTCCAAGTTCCCAGTTCAATCCTGGTGTCTGTCGTGCCGTTACAGTTGACTCCGCCGCCTTGATATCCAGGAAAAACCCAAGTTATGCCGTTGTGAAGGGTCCCATCGTGCCCACTGCCTGACAGATCGTGAGCGATATCCCCCGTCCCTTCATTGAGAGGGTAGTATCCCACCAGGCCGGTCATAATATCGGCATTCGCCACGCCTCCAGCCAGCCCCAGCACGACGATAAGGCAGGCCACGTAAGTGAACTTCTGAGAAGAATACGTATTTCTCGACATGATACATCCTCCTTCATAAAATGCTACTTCGCACGGATTCGGTGAGTCTGTCCACTTGGTCGGGCTCGCCCATTTGGGCCGACGCAACCGGCGTGATGGCCAAGCAGACCTGTAATGCAAGAAATACGAAGGTTGTTCTCATACCTGTTCCTCCTCGAAAGAATATGGATTGTAACTTTCAACGCTTCACATCGCGGCGCCCTTTTCATTCTGACGATGGCAATCTCCTTCCGTCACTACTGGAATGAGAACTCATTCCATACGACGCTGCGAACAGTTGCTCTGTAGTCATCGCACATATCGGTCGTCAGGGTAATACGGTTTGCGCCCATGTTTCGCCATTTTGCGACCATGTCGAGTCCTCACGGCACCGGCTCATACCCCAGTTTACCCCAGACGGCCTGCTGAACGCGGTGCAGGTCCGGATTGCCGGGCTGAACGGGGTCCGCGCCGAGCATCATCTTACCGTAGTCGATCGTCCGCTGGTCTCTCCATTTCCAGTATTCACTGTGCCCATCGGCAAAGGAGAAGGAGGTTCCGCCCCCATGCCGGACCGGGGGCGGGTCCTTGTGACGATTGTCCGCCGCCAGGATGCCGGCCTGGGTGACCGTGGAGCCCCACCACGACTCGCGATCATACGGGACGCTCCAACTCGCGAGCGTAACCCAGCCCTCATCGAGGAAGACGACCCGCTCGCCGCCCCGGGTGATCTGGGTTCGTTTCTTGATGTGCGGCCCGGTGCTGGGCCAGCCGTTCATGGAATCGACGATGGCATAGGTACGCATCTCGCCGCGAAGCCCGCTGGGGCACTGGTAGAGCTTGGCCGTTTTGCAGTATGGAAACAGAGCCCCTTCCTCGATCGCCTCGATCTGGGCCTCTTCGGTGGTGGCATCCGAGTAGCCGGCCCAGTGGACCCAGCCGTCCTCGTCCGCGGGGATCGGAGATTCACCCCCTTTGCCGGTGCAACCGTGAACGATCTTGTCATCGTTGTCGTCGGCGTAAAGAACCCACGCCACGGTCAGTTGCCTGAGATTGTTCAGGCACGCGGCGCGCTGCCCTTGCTCCCGGGCCCGATGCAAAGCAGGAATCAAGATCGCCATCAGAATGGCGATAATGGCAATAACGACCAACAACTCGATCAAAGTGAATCCCTTGTGTTGACGCATGGTTCCACCTCTTCGATTCAACTTGTCGATCCCGCCGCACGTCGTGTGCGACACCAGCCGTCTGCGACAGTACCCATACTCTTTCACAGTGGATATGATATTCAAAATTGACAATGCATCATTGCACGAGTCCACCTTCTTTGTGTATAATTTCACCATCGCCGGCAGGGACCCGCGATGGAGTTGTCGTTCGTAGTGATGTCGTAAGGTGTTTCCTGGGTTTCCAAACGCGATGTATCGCATTTGGGGTCCTCTTCCGATGCCCTTGTGGGCGCGCTACAAACCGAATATGTACGATCCAAGCTTCAAAATTCGATTGTTACAGCGGCTGAAAGCCAACGGCGACTTGTTTCGGCTCTTCGACTCCCTGCCCGATGTCTGCTTCTTCGCCAAGGACCGCAAGGGCAAGTTCATCATGGGCAATCGGGCCTTCCTGGAGAAGCTGGGCCTGGATCGCGAGGAGGACCTGATCGGCAGGGACGACTTCGATTTCTTTCCCGAACGCCTGGTCGAGATCTTCCTCCGGGACGACCAGCGGGTCATCAAGACGGGCGAGCCCCTGATCGACCGCGTCGAGCTGGTCTCCAACAGCGAGGGCAGCATCGACTGGCACATCACGACGAAGGTGCCGCTTGTTTCCCGCAACAACTTCACCGTCGGCATCGCAGGCATCACGAGAGACTTTCGTAGATCGGGCGAGCGGTGGCGGCCCCACCAGCAGTTTGCCGCCGTCATCGACCACATCGATCAGAATTATGGTCAGCCGATCCAAGTCGAGGAGCTGGCTGCCCTCATGTACCTGTCCGTCAATCAATTCGAGAGGAAGTTCAAGCAGGTGTTCCAGGTGTCGCCAGTGAAGTTCCTCACGGGGTACAGGGTACATCGAGCCTGCTATGACCTGCTTCACACGGACCATACGATCACGCAGATCGCTATAAGGAACGGGTTCTACGATCACAGTCATTTCATTCGACATTTCCGCAATGCGATGGGCATGACGCCCAATCAGTACAGGCGATGTTGAGGAAGTGGGAAGTTTGAAGTGCGAAGTGCGGCGGCGGCGTCGCTTGAAACTTCTTCTGACAAGAGAGGAGAAAGCATGGGCATAAGACGGAAATCGCTGAGAACTCTTGCACTCGTACTGCTGACGTGCCTTCTGGCAGTCCCCGTATACGGAGCCTTCCGGGCGGGCTTTGCTGTCCGCGATGTAACGCCCGAGGCCATGCTTCCCGTCTCGGGCGGCGTCGGTCCCTCCCACCCCGCAATCCGCAAGATCGGCCAACTGACCGTCCGAGCACTGGTGCTTGAGAACGACGGGACACGCGTTGCTATCTGCAGTGCAGATTTCCTCGGGTTCCCCGGCGTGCTGTGCGACAAGGTCCGCACGCAAGTTCCAAGCATCCCGGCGGAGAATATCCTGATCGGAGCCACGCACACCCATAGCGCCCCCGATTGTTATGGCTTTCCGGACGAGACCGGCAAGACGGCCGCCGATCTGAAGTATCTGGACGGCGTTTGTGCGAAGCTGGCCGACGCGATCAACGAGGCCGTGGCCGGTTTGCAGCCGGCCCGCGTGAAGATCGCCACGGGCAAAGCCCGGGGCAGGATCGCCTACAACTACTACGCCGAGCAATTGTACGACCCCCGGTGCCACGTCATCCAGATCCTCGACGCGGCGGGCACGCCGAAGGCCACCCTCGTCAACTACGCCAGCCATCCCGAGGTGATCGGGTCCGACCAGGGGATCATGAGCCCCGATTTTGTAGGCCCGCTCTACGACCGCATCGCTGAGCAAGGAGCAGGCCAAGGCATCTTCCTGAACAGCGCGCAGGGTGGAATGGTGACCGCCGACTGCCGGGGGCCGGACGGCAAGGATCTCCGCACGTGGGACGAGTGCATCCGAATCGGCAACCTGCTGGCCGATGAAGCTCTCCGCATCATGGCCGACGCCCCGATCCAGGAGAACCCGGTAGTATTCTGCGGCAGCACGACCGTCAACTTCCCGGTCGATAACGAAATGCTCCGCACTGTGGTGAATCTCTCGCCTTTGGGCTTCGAGTTGAGCCCGGACGGCTGCGTGGCAACCCAGGTGAACGTTGTCAACCTCGGCAACACGCAGATGCTCACCATCCCAGGCGAGGCCCTGCCCAACATCGGTTTCTACCTCAAGCGAAAGATGCACGGCGAGCACAACCTGCTCTTCGGCCTGACCAACGACGCCTTCGGCTACATGCTCGCCAAGGTCGACTGGAACAGCTTCGAGCGGTACAACTACATCACGCGAACCTGCCTGGGCGAGATGACGGGCGAGATCTTCATGGAGAAGGCACTGGAGTTCGTGGAGCAGTGCCCGCGACCCGCGGCCGCGAAATAAGGCCGCGGAAGCACGAATTCCGAAACTCGAATCTCGAAACAAATCCAAAGCACGAAACCCAAATGACCGAAACGCTGCCGCCCGCCGGAGGGTCCATCACGGGTGATCGCGTCATTCAAATACACTTGACAACCCGACTGTCCGAGAACTATCATGGTATGGATGGATCATCCCCGGATGATCGGCGACCCCGACAAGCAAACCGATCGGCTTGCTTGCGACGCGCGGCTGCGTGGCGGCGCCTCACACCGAGGGTGGGCACAGCGTCGAGGACGATTGCACGAATAAGGATGCCGGAGGATAGTCATGCACAAGAGGGCCTTCACACTCATCGAGCTGCTGGTCGTCATCGCGATCATCGCCCTGCTCATGTCGATTCTCATGCCCTCCCTGCATGTCGCCAGGGAGCAGGCCCGCAGCATCCACTGCCGCGGCAATATCCGGACGCTGACCCTGGCCTGGCTGATGTACAAGGATGAGAACGACGCCAAGCTGGTCGGCGGCCATCCCCAGGAGGAAGGGGCCACGATGGTCGTGGCCGCGCCCTGGGCCTACCTTCCGCCAAGCCCGGCCAACAGCACCGTGGAGCAGAAAAGAGAATACCTGAAGAAGGGGATGCTCTGGCCGTACGTGAAGAAAGTCGAGGTCTACCGCTGCCCCTCCGACAAACGCAAGAACAACCCGAACCACAAGTACGCGTATCGCACTTATTCCATTGCCGGCGGCATGAACGGCGTCAGCGACCCCGACACCACCTGGCAAATCAGACCCTGTAAGAAGTACACCGACATCAAGCAACCGGCGACCAAGATGGTCTTCCTGGCCGAGTGCGACCCGCGGGGCTACAATATGGGGTCCTGGGTCATTCAACCGAGGACCAGGCAATGGGTAGACCCGTTCGGCATCTGGCACCGCGACAACAGCAGCACGCTCAGCTTCGCGGACGGCCACGTCGATATGCACCGGTGGCTCAGCCGGGGACTGGCTGAATGGAATCTCAAAGCGCTGCACGAGCCACTGAGCTTCGCATTCTACAGACCGCCCCAGGACAACGAGGAGATGGAGGACTTCCAGTTCGTTTTAGATGCCTACGCCTACAGATCCCTTCTGTAGCATCCGTTTATCGGTAAACGACTCAAAGGAAGAATGTCGCCTGCATCACGCGGGTGTGAAAAGTACGCTGCCGCCAGAGTAGTTGAAGCAAGCATCTGTAAAGGAGGAAAACCATGTGCAGGAACAAGAGACTGATTGCTATCTCCGTATCTGTGGTGCTGATCGGCTGCCTGGGCCCAGCGGCCATGGCCCAGCCGGTCCAGACCGGGCTGCTCTTCTGGCTCGATGCATCCAAGACCAGCAGCCTGGTGCTGTCCGGCGACAAAGTCGCCCAATGGAACGACCTTTCGGGCAACAACTATTATGCGGACCAGACCACGGAATCGTCGCAACCGACGTATGTCAAAGGCGCCCTGAGTGGATTGGCGATTGTGGACTTTGGCGACTCAGTCTACGGCAATCCACTCACCACGTACCAGCCGTGGATGCAGTTCAGAGATTCGGCCGGGGCCGCCCTGAACATCAGCACGGTGCGGACGGTGTTCTGGGTCTGTGGAATGGATGCCGGAACCCAGGGCTTCCTGCTGGGCGATGACAACAACTACCACTTCCACCGAGGCACCGCGAATCAACTCTGGGACGGGGCCAATGGGTGGGCCCACGCAAACATCCGCAACGGCTCGACTTATATCAACGGCGAAAAGGTGGACGGCACCAGTACCGTACTGCCGACCGATTACTCGATCATCAGTCTCGTCACAGCCGGAAACGTCGAGACCAGCATGCTGACCCGCGACCGGACCTACCGTTCCGGCGGCATCAAGCTCGGCGAACTCCTGATTTATAACGTCGCCCTGACGGATGAGGAACGCGCGAGCGTGGAGAGCTATCTGTACAACAAGTGGTTTGTTCCCAGGATTGCCGTCGAACCGCAACCGAAGGACGGCAGCACAAATGTCTTGAGCGACACGACGTTGAGTTGGGCCCCAGGTGTGTTCGCGAGGACGCACGATGTGTACTTCGGGACGGTCTTCA
>DCUI01000218.1 GCA_002327785.1 Phycisphaerales bacterium UBA2218 | reverse complement strand
ACAAATCATTCAAGAGAGCCGAAAATTTCAAGAATTCCGCTTGACTGCCGAACAAGGACCAGGTACACTTGTAATAGTTATAGTAGTACAACTAAAGGTTCCCCATGCAGTTTCGAATCGACAACGCATCGGACAGGCCCGTGTACCTGCAGATCATCGACCAGGTGAAGCGAGACATCGCGCTGGGCCGGCTGGCCCGGGAGGAGAGGCTTCCCACGGTCCGCCAACTCGCGCAGCAACTTGCGATCAACCCCAACACCATCGCCAAGGCGTACCGCCAGCTCGAGCAGGAGGGGATCGTCGTCACGCGGGCGGGGGCCGGGGCGTTCGTGGCGAGCCTCGACAGCGCCCTGAGCCGAACCGTCCGGCGTAGACTCATTTGCGACGACCTGGAGCGGATCGTCGTCACGGCGTTCCATATGCAGATCGACAAGCAGACGCTCACCGAGTGGTTCAACGCGGCGACGGAGAAGTTCAACCTGACGGCGGAGAAAGGGTAGCGCATGTCCGCATACGATGAGGCGACAACCGGTGGCTGCGAGAGCGAACCGGTCTCCGTGATTGAATGCCGGGGACTGACGAAGGTATACCATGGCAGCGGCCATGGGACGCAAGTTTGTGCCTTGGATGACGTATCGCTGCGGGTGAACAGCGGGACGATCATCGGCCTGATCGGTCCCAACGGGGCCGGCAAGACCACGTTTCTGAGCCTGGTCGCGGGCCTGATCTTCCCGACGCAGGGCAGCATCCGGGTCTGCGGCCATCCGGCCCGTTCGCTGGAGGCCCGGCGCAGCCTGGGGTACATCCCCGAGTCGCCGGTGTTCCTTTCCCGCTACACGGCGCGAGGGGTCCTGAAGCATCACGCGGCTCTGCACGGCCTGTCCCGCCGGGCCATCGCGGACCAGGCGGATCGGCTCCTCGCCCAGTTGCGGATGGAGGAATATGCCGACCGGGCCGTCGGCGGGTTCTCGCTGGGCATGAGGCAGCGGCTCGCCCTCGCGGTCGCGCTGATCGACAGCCCGAGACTGCTGCTCCTGGACGAGCCCAGCAACGGGCTCGATCCGATCGGTGTGATCGAGCTGCGACGGATTCTCACGGAGGTCCGCCAGTCGGGAGCGACGATCATCATCAGCTCCCATCGCCCGGGCGAGCTGGAGAGACTCACGTCGGATTACGTGTTTCTGCACCAGGGCCGGATCGTCCAGTTCGGTAGCGAGGAGCCTGCCGGGCGGATCGAGCGTTTGCAGATCGAGTTTCTGCCGGAAGGCCCGCGGGTAGAGGAGCAGACGCTGGCGCCTTACAGATCGCTGGAGACATCGGAGACGAAACTGACCGTCGCGGTCGGCGGCGTGCAGGACGTCCCCAACGTGGTCAACTCGCTCGTCAAGGCGGGCGTCCGCATCACGGGCGTGATGCTGGAACGGCCCGACGTGGAACGGACCTTCGTCCGCCTGTACGAGGAAAGGTCGTCGTAGATGAAAGCGTATAGCCTGATCAAGGAGACGGTTCTGCGCAAGACCAGCATCCGGGTCGTGCATCTGAGCTGGTTCGCGGTCTATCCCGCGATCTTCCTGATCCCCTGGCCGCCCGAGACCTGGCAGTGGGGACCCTTCCTCTTCGGCTGGAGCGGCTGCCTGCTCCCCTTGCTGCTGAGCGAGGGGATCTTCGGCGACGACATCGCGTCGGGACGGATCCGCATGCTGGTCACCGAGCCGATTCGACCTGCAGAGCTCTACCTGTACCGTTTCCTCGGCTTGTCCCTGCAAGCCGCGGCCCACTTCCTTGCCGTCGGCACGCTGATTCTGCTACTGCATCGCCTCACGGGCCGCGGCAGCATCGGCCATTTCGCCTTGTGGGTGCTCGCCTCCTGGCTGGTCTTCAACACGTGGGCCGCGCTGTCCACCTCGTTGTCCGTCGTGCTCAAGCGATCGAACAACTCGATGCTGCTGTTCCTCGCCACGGTGATCGCCTTCGTCCTGCTGAATCTGCTGACGCATTTCTTTCCCAGGAGCATGGTCGTGGAGGCGATTCGTCAAACCGTGCGATACGTGGGTCCGCCGGTGGAGTTCCTGGGACAGACCGCGTTGGGCAGGTTCAGCCTGCTGCAGGGGGTCGGATGCATCGTACACAGCCTGCTGCTGGCGGCTCTCTACGCCGCGGCGGGGATTATTCTGCTCGGCCGGCGGGAGTTCAAGGGTGCGACGGATTGAGCGGAGAGTATGAGAGAGGTCCGGATATGAATGATAGCCCAATTGTTGTTGAGAATCTGGTCAAGTACTACGATGGGCGGTGCATCTTGGATGGCATCAGCCTGACGGTGCCTCGCGGGTGCATCTACGGCCTGCTCGGCCGCAACGGATCGGGCAAGACGACCATGATCCGCATCCTGCTGGGTCTGGAGCCGCCCACACGCGGCCGAACGCTCGTCCTGGGCGAGGACTCCACGCAGCTCTCTGCGAATACGCACGGGCGAGTCGGCTATGTCGCCGAGGGGCACCACCTGATCCAGAGCTACAAGGTCCGGCGGCTCATCGGCCTGTGCAAGGGGCTGTCCCTGCGGTGGAACGACAAGTTCTTCGGGCAGCTCATGGAGACCTTCCGCCTGCCGATGGATCGCAAGGTCAAGGACCTGTCCACCGGCATGAGGGCGCAGCTCAACCTGGCTTTGGCGATGGCGATCGATCCGGAGATGGTGATTCTCGACGACCCGACGCTTGGCCTTGACACGGTCGCCCGCCGGCAGTTTCTGGAGTTGGCCATCGACGTGATCCAGCGGCAGGGGCGGACGATCCTGTTCAGCTCGCACATCCTGGCCGACGTCGAGCGGATCGCCGACCGAATCGGGGTCCTCGTCGCGGGCAAGCTCGTCGTCGATTGCAGTCTCGAAGAGCTCAAGAGCCGGGTCAAGAAACTGCGGGTGATCTTCCCCGAGCGGACGCCGGACGACCTCTACATCACCGACATCATCAACCGGCAGGCGATGGGCCGCGAGATGGTCCTGACCGTCGCCAACTGGAACGCGCAGAAACAGGCCATTCTCCAGACATTCGACCCGGAAAGCTGCACCGAAGTGCCGATGACACTCGAAGACATTTTCATCGAATGCACCCGGCCCGCGTCGGCCGTCGTGCCGCAGGAAAGCGAGGTGTAACATGCTGAGCCTCATCGGTCGAGAGATTCGCGACCACATCGTGTTCGTGCTGGCGCAATGCGTCTTTGCTCTCTTCATGATCGCGTTGGCGACCCGCGTCTTTCTCAGTGGCGTGGGGATGGCGTCTCTTGTGCCGGTGGCCCTTCTGATGTCTCTGCCCCTGCTGATTTTCTGCATCCTGGGCGCGGCGCAGATGTACGGCGACCGGGCCCACAAGGTCTCGGCGCTGCTGGGCACGCTGGCCGTCACACGCAATCGAATCCTCCTCGCACGGGTCCTCGTGGGAGTGTTGACCATTGTGGCCGCCATCGTTCCGCTGGTCGTTGCGATACTGGTCCTGATGAGACTGCTCGTGCCGGGGGCGGAACTCTGGTATCGCATGGTCGGCGAGATGTCCGTCACCCTGGCGCTGACGGGCTTTGCCTGCTACTGCGTGGGGCTCCTGGTCGGCTGGACGACCAGCCGGGTGTGGTTGATCGCGGGCAATCTCCTCCTGCTGCTGGTCACCGTCTCGCTCATCTACATCAAGGGTTTCGGCCCCGAGGTCATGGGAGTCCTGCTGCTGGTCATCGCGGCCGTACTGCTGCGGGTCTGGCACACGTTCACTTCGGCATCACTGTAGGGTGTGAACTATGACTACACGAACGCGTAATCTCATCAACATCGCGGCGACCACCGTTCTGGCGACGGTTCTCTTATGCGTGGGTTTGTTCTGGGCCCGCTGGCTCAACGGCATGATGCGCATCGATCTGCTGCCGGGCTCGGCGCAGGAGGTGACGATCCATCCCTCGCGCTACGTGCGGACCGAAGAAGGCGCGGACCCGAACCGTCTGGCTCCGCCCGTGGTGACGGCGTGGACCGTGCCGGGGTTTCCGCTGAACGCGGGCCTGGGCGCCCTGCGCTATGTGCAGAGGCGCATTCCCGGCATGTCGTCGGGACCGCGTGCGGTCGAGTACCTGTTTCGATGGAGTCTCGAGTCCGACAAGTTGTACTTCGATCCTTCCCTCGGCCTGGTCGTCCGAAAAGGGATCGAACGAATCCGCCGAGAGGATGGGACGCGCGCGAATCGGCCGTTCACCTACTATGCCGGTCCCGAGGGCGTCTCCCAGGCGCCGGAGGAGAGACTCGGTCGGTTCACTTCGCTCCTGGCCGACGCATTCCAGATCGAGCCGCAGGTCGTCTATGATCGCGGCGCCAGAAGGTTCTTCGCCATCCATTGGAGGGAGGGCGACCTCGGCGTCAACAAGGGACCGGAACTACCCGACGACGGGAACTGTCGGCCGGTGCAGATCGGTGTGTTGACCAAGAACTTCGTGGGGATCGAAGGCCCTCGCTCCGCCCGGGAATCGATGCCCTGGGCGATTGATTACGTGGGCCTGGTCCAGGTCCTCGACGCCTCCGGCCGGATCGACTGGCTGGACCTCGACACTCTCGATATCGGCGGTACGGCGGGCTATCTGCCCATGCCGGAGACCTTCCTTGGCTCCCGACGGTCGATCGCGCGGCCGCAGGACGTTGCCGGCTATCACGTGGCGCCTTTCCGTCGCACCGACGGTCAGGTCCGGGGCGCCGCCGTGGCCACGCTCTCCCGCGAAGGGCTCGCCCTGCAACTGGACTACTTCGACGCCAACGGCCTGCGGATCGCCGGCGGCCAGTCCAAGACGCCGCGTTACGCAGAAGCTGGCGACGCAGGGGTCCATATCGAGCGGGTTCCGTCGGAGAGGGCAGTCTACAATCACCCCGGAGTCTGGGTAACCAAGCTCCTGCTCGAGAACCTGCATCCGCCGGTCCTGGTGCTGCTGTCCTACTTCTGGGGGACGGAATTCGAGGCGACGGCCGGCTATCGCTCGCTGTTCCTGCTGCCCGACTCGTTCGTTGCGATGGTGGCCCGGTCCGGAAGGGACGTAACGTGGTGGGAGCGGTTCTTCTGGGCCGTGGGGTTCATGTTGCCCGCCTTGGCCCTCTCGTCACTGCTCTCAGTGCGTCTGGACCGTGCGGGCTTTGTCGCCGGGACGCCAAAGTACGCGCGAAGAGCCTGGGTCTATGCGACGATCGTTCTCGGTCTGCCGACGTATGTCACATACCGCCTGACCCGCCCGAAGACAACGCTCGTCACGTGCGCCAACTGCGGCCTGGGCCGCCGGCCCGACATGGAGAAGTGCCATCATTGCGGCAGCGCCTGGGCGGTTCCTGAACTGATCCCGCCTGCCTGGCGGGTCTTGAGCGAAGCGGAGCAAACGGAGGATGTCTCGCCCTCCCCGGCGGAGGAGATGGGTTCCCCGGCAAAGGAAGTGTGATGTGAAGGTTGAGGAATGTCATTGCGAGGCCCGACGCCCAGCGGCGCTTCACGCCGAGGGCGACGAAGCAATTTCAATTCCGCAAAGGGAGATTGCTTCGCTTCGCTCGCAATGACATGCTTCAGACTTCTCGATCTTCCTGTTACTCCCGTCGGATTATCGGCCTTATACAGGCGAGGACTATTCCGATGTGCGATAATGGCGGATACATTCAGTTTCTTGCGGAGGCCCGGTCGGGCGACCAAGCCGCGATGGGCCGGCTGGCCATGCTGGTCTGGGAACGCCTGTACCCGTTTGTGCTGCGGACCACGCTGGACCGCGACGCCGCGGAGGACATCGTGCAGGAGACGCTTCTGGCCATGCTCCGCCGGCTCGGCTCGCTCCGCGACGAGGAGCGGTTCTGGCCCTGGATCTATCGCATCGCCTGGAGCAAGATCCGCAACCGTCTCCGCGCCCGCCGTGTGCGAACCCTCTACGAGAAGGCTTTGTCTCCCGGCAGGGACATCGAGCGTGACGTATGCCGCACCGAGATCAGCCCGCTGGACACCCAGGTCCGCGAAGAGACGCTGCGGGAGGTCTCGGCGGCCATCGCCCAGCTCAATCGCCGGCAGCGGGACATCCTGCACCTGCGATACTATGAGGACCTGGCCTACACGGAGATCGCCGCGAGGACCCAGACCACGCCGCAACAGGCCCGTGTCCACTTCCACCGGGCCAAGAACTCGCTCAAGAAACACCTCGCCTGCCGGGCATAGAAATCAGCGAGGCAGACACATGGGCCTGCCTCGTCGTATATCTGAATTGTCGGACCGGTGTCTGTCAGGGCCAGAACCGGCGGAGGTAGTCGATGCTCTTCTTCGCAATCGTCTCGGGGTCGGGATCGTACTTGAAGACTTCGACCGAAAGCCATTTGTCGTAGCCGATGCCGCGGATTGCCTCCACGAGGGGGGCGTAATCGACCTCGCCCATGCCTGGGCCATAGAGGTTGGGATCGTTGACGTGGAAGTGGCCGATATCCGAAACCTCCACCGAGCGGATGATGGCCGGAACGGGTTTGCCCTCGGAGCACATTGCCTTGACGTCGAGATGGATCTTGAGGCTGGGATGGTTCACCTCGCGGACCAGCTTCATGCCTTCGGCAACCGTGTTGATGAAGTTGGTTTCGACGGGGGCCAGCGGCTCGAAGCAGATCGTCAGGCCCAACTCGCCAGCCCGCTCGACCACAGAACTCAGCAAATCGACCGTCTGTTTCCAGGCGCCCTGTTTCGTCTGATTCCCCAGGACGCTTCGTTGCTTGGGCGAGCCGAGGACGAGGACCTTGCCGCCGAGATCGCTGCACAAGTCCAGCAAGGCGGCGAGATAGTCCCGAGTCTGCTGCCAAGTGCCTTGGTCCGGCGTGGTCAGGTGCAAGCCCTTGGGCCCGGCGAAGAGCCAGTGCAGGCCGACTGTTTCGAGCCCGTGGTCCTCGATGGCCCGGCGGGTCTCCTTTCGCTTGGCGGTCGTGATCTCTGTCGCCGAGGGTCCCAGTGTAAACGGCGCGATCTCGATCCCGTGGTAGCCGAGTTTCGCCGCGACCGAGGCGACCCGGGCCATCGGCGTGTTCTCGAACATCTCGTTGCATAGGGCAAACTTCACGCGACTTCCCCTTTTGGATTTACCATTTACCAATTGCTATTTACGATTCGGTCGAACCCATGTCCCCAGCTCCCTTGTGGCACAGGCGACCACAAATCGAAAATTGTAGATCATAAATCGTCAATTGGTCAGACCCGCTCCGGCACCACGAACGGCTCGCGGTAGTTGCGCTTGATGAACATGTTCGCGAGGTCGCTGTTCTCGCCGATGTAGCGCTCTGTCTGCGGGTCCATTGTTAGGACCGGGCCCAGTGTGATCGGCTCTTTCGCCAGGTCCACCTCGTTCGCAGCCAGGTGTTCGAGCATTCTGTCGAAGGAGTCCATCATCTCGGCATTGTCGCCGATGGCGGCCTTGATCTCCTCGACGGTCGCCTTCTTGCCCAGCCGGTGGGAGGTGTTCGCCATGTGGCACAGCGAGGCCGAGAGGTGTCCGACCTCGATGTCGGCGTTCTGATCGCTGCGTTTGCGGCTGCGGACGGCCTTGATGAAGTTCTCATGGTGCCCCTCGCCGCCGACGCCGCCGTATTCCTTGCCTGTGAACGGCTTGATCTTGTTGCCGTTGTTGTCGAAGGCCCAGCCGCCGCCTTCGCCCATGGGAAGATAGCCGCCTTCGCACTGCACGCAGTCGCCGATATCGACGCCGGTCCGACGATAATTGTCCATGCCGCGGACGCCTTTCTTCGTAGGCAGCCCGCGGACCTCGAAGATCAGCGGAGCGGGCTTGTAGTCGAAGAACGCGATCTGCGTGTTGGCCGTTTCGCCCATGTCGCCGACTTCGCTGACGCCGAACCGGCCGCCAATGCTGAACACTCGTGTCGGCAGCCCCGGATCGCCCAGCGCCCAGCGGGCGATGTCCATCTCATGCGGACCCTGGTTGCCGATGTCGCCGTTTCCGGTGTTCCAGACCCAGTGCCAAATATAGTGTAGCTGGGTGCGATGCAGGGGGACCATCTCGGCCGGTCCGCACCACAGGTTGTAGTCCACGCTCGCCGGCACTGGCTTGGGCCCGTTCGTCCCGTAGACAATCCCGTTGGTGTTCGGGCCGCGACCCTTGTAGCAGAAGCCGCGAACCCATTTGATTTTGCCGATATGGCCCTCGCGAATCCACTCGAACGCGGCCTTGTGGGCCTCGGAGGACCGCCTCTGCGTCCCGATCTGGACGATGCGGTTGTACTTGCGGGCGGCCTCAACCATCTTGCGTCCTTCCCAGATCTCGTGGGAAGCGGGCTTCTCGATGTAGATGTCCTTGCCCGCCTGGCAGGCCCAGACCGTCGTTAGGGCATGCCAGTGGTTCGGCGTGGCGGAGGTGACCGCGTCGATTTCCTTGTTGTCCAGCAGTTCGCGCATATCCGCGTAGGTCTGGAGCTTGACGCCGTTGTCTTTCTCGAATTTGGCAGCCTGGGTCTCCACATAGTTGCGGTCGGCGTCGCAGATCGCCACGAGCCGCACGCCGGGGATCTTGCTGAAATAGCCCATGTGCCCGCTGCCCTGGCCGCCGACGCCGATGATGCCCAGGCGAATGTCGTCGTTGGCGCCCAGCACGCGGGCGGTCGGTGCGGCCATCGCCAGGCCGGCGCCCACGGCCATCGAACTGCGGATGAAATCACGACGTGTCAATTTGCTCATGGTAGGTCCTTTCCTATTGATGATTGCTGATTGATAATTGATTCGGAAGAACCAGCCTCCTTCAATTATCCATAATCAATTGTCTCACTTCCCGGCGGCGTACTCCGCGTAGCGGTCCGCCACCTTGCCCTGCTGCTCGTCGCCCTTGTGGAAGTAGAAACGGTACCTGAACGTCACGCTCTCGCCGGCCGGGACGACCAGGTCGCCCGTGCCGGCGGGTTTCTTCTCGAAGTCGTGGATGCCGAACGGATTGGCGGCGTACAAGCCGTAGTCCCGCACGTGCCACCAGGTCGGATGCCGCGGGTTGCCCGGATGGTCGAAGATTGCCACGCCAACGACCTCGCCATTGACCGGTCCGTAGTAATCGCACCACTTGGCCCGCTTGCCCCAGGTGTCCCCGTCGGTCCGGCCCTCGCTGTTGATGATGTGTCCCTTGGCCACCTTGCCTTTGACTTGCATTGTCGGGGTCAGGCGGATCGCCATGGACCCCTCTTTGCTGTCGCCCATCCTCACTTCGCCGTTCGAGGCGTGGATGGTGACTTCGAAGTCCATGATCTGCCCATCCGTCGTGTTGTAGAACCGATGCGTCCGCGTATCGGTGCAAACGACCTTGCCGTCCGGGGCGACCCAGTTGTTCTGTGAGGCGATCACGCCGACCTTGGGTCCCGACGTGACCTCGATGAACTTGTCGTGGACGATCTTGCCCTTGCCGTCGGCCCAGAAGTCCACGCCGTTGACGGCGCCGTGCGTGTACCAGAGCGACTTGTGATGAACGTGGTCGCGTTCCTCGTCGGGCCCGCCGTCCTGAATCGGCCAGTGCCGAATCACGGGGGCGCCGGTCGGTCCGATGACGGGGTAGAAGAACGGTCGCTGGGACTCCTTGAATCGATACTCTGTAAACAGCCTGCCGTTGACCTCGACAGTGATCCGGTCATCCCGCTCGGTGAGCTGAACCCCGCCTTCGGAGGCGCTGGCGCCGGCCTTGGCCACCATCCGCTCGAACACCTCCCGCTGCTCAGCCAACGCCTTGACGTGGTCCTCCGGTTTCGTGCGTGCCTCCAGCAGGACCCAGCCGTCGTAGTTCGTCGCGACCAACAGGTTGATCAACTCCTGGTACGGATAGTCGTTGAGGTTCAACTCGCGGATGTGGACCGTATCGCCGAACCGCGATCGCACAAGGCGGAAGTTGTACGCCAGCCCCTCGCCCTCGAAATCCTGAGAATTGCAGTTCCAGCAGACGGCGACGCTGGGATGATCCGCGACATCCATGATCGCCTTGATGGTGGGCAACAGGGAGCAACTGCCGTGGACCTCCAGGCGGACCTGCTGGTTGTACTCGGCCGCGAATTTGCCCAGCTCGTTGAGCGACCTGCCGATCTGCTCGATTGTCTTCTCGTAGGGGACGCCCTTGGGCAGATCGTTCGGCTTGACCTTCACGCCCGATGCGCCGCAATCGCAGGCCAGCTTGATGTATTGTTTGGCGCCCTCGATTTCCTTGGCGACCCGATCCGAGTCGGGGTAGTGAAACGCGAAGTTCGTCCCCAGCCCGACGAGCGTCACGCGGCTGTCGGCGAACCGCTTCCTGACCTCGCGGCGCTGGGCATCCGTCAGGCTCGACTCCACGCCGTGCGCGTGTTCTGTCCGGAGCTCTACGCCCAGCACGCCGGTCTTCTCGCAATTGGCGATCACCGTCGGCAGGTCCCAGTCCTGGCCCCACAGGTAGGTCACGAGTCCGAACTTCATCTTCGAGCCCGGCTTGTCGGCCGCCACGATCCGCCCGAGCGACCCGGCCGCCGCCATTCCGACGCTGAAAACCACCGAACCCTTGAGAAACTCACGGCGCGTGCTGCGAAGTGCACCCATGCGGCGGCCTTTCAATGAGATGTCCGATCTCAACTGCATTGCATTGGCTTTTCCCAGTATGACGAGGTCCTTCGCACGACGAACCTCGCGCGGGAAGAACCCAACCTGACGCTCTGCAAGCATCCCCCCGCGCGGATCCGACCCACCTCGAGCGCCACGAGTACAGACGCATTATCCGTGTCAGAAATTGCAGTGTCAAGGTATTTTGCCGGAGGGGGGAACGGGTGCGTCACAGCCTCTCATGACGATGGGGGGGCACGTCTGTGCTTGGCGGACGAATCCCGTTTCCGGAGAGGAATGGGTATCCACCTTGAGCGGATTGTCAGCCCGGGCGGCGCCGCCTGACTTGTTTGACGGCATTCCTCGAATGGAATGGACTACTCAGGATTCACGGTCAAATACGTCCGGCCTCGGTGATTCGTCGGAAGGAGAATCGATAGCCCTCGTACAAGGCCAATCCGTAGAACAGGATATCCAGCGGATGGAACGTGGCGATCATCAGCCTGGGAATTGCGGCGGGGTTGATCTGGGTCAGCACCGCTGTGGCCGAGAGTCCCGTTTCGCGAGCGATAAGCATGCAGTTGGTCATGTGGTTGCCGAGCAGGCAGCCGAAGAGGGCGAATGCGGCTCCCAGATACCCGAACGACTTGTCGGTGCCTCGACCGAGCACGCGAACCACAGCCCCCACCAGAAAGCCCACGCCAACCGCGATCCAGCCGATCTGGTAGTTTGTTATCACGGTGATTACGGCCCAGACCATTGCGCCGACCACGGCCGCCAGGAGGCCGCCGGCCGCTGCGAGGGGAAGACTCTGCCTGGCTCGCAGTTCTGCGATCCGCTGTTCGATTCCGGCCGACTTGGGTTGGGATTCAATTAAATCGGTCTCGTCTGGCGGGGAGCTTGCCGGCATGTCATCATGCGAGCGAACGACGGCCGTATCCGCCGGCGCCTCCATTACAGCGACCTGTCCTTGGGTATTGTTAAGCCGGATTCTGCCGCGAGGAGACGGGCATTCGGGAGCAGGCTCCTCGATATCGGTCTGTGCCTTTTCCAACAGACGCCGCCGTTGCGGCTTGGGCTCGGGTTGTGGATCTTCGGCCTGGCCCTGCGTGTCCGATAATCGTTTGCGCCGCGGCTTGAGCTGTATTTCCGCTTCGCTGGAGGGTGCGGGCTCTGTGTTGATATCCACCAGGGGCTCTTTCTCCGTGACTGCGTCCTGGCCCAACTGACGGTCTTCGAAACCCGGCATCATGACTGACCTCCTATATCGAGAACGGAAAAGGCGGATGCCCTGTGTACTCGCAATGGCTTGCGCAAGGTGAAAGTAGGATCCACCGCCTCCGGCACAAGTTATCGGCCCGTTGCCTCGTGGAACGTCCAACGCTGCAAAGGGCCGCTCTTTTCAAAAGATAGGAAATGACGACGGACACGCCAAACCACGAGACGACGCACACGGTCCGTCTTATCGCATTTCCGGTGGAGTCATTCCGTACCGGTGCCGATATGGTGGGTACGGGTCGGATTGTGTGAGTGCATGCGTCCGTGAGTTCTTGCCGGCAGGGGATTGCCCTGATGATTCCCGTCGAGCGGCTTGACGTTGTGGTGATGGAGGCATAGAATCCGGCGGGTCAATTGTGGACTGGAGAACGTTATGGGTCTGAGAGGCGTTGTGCTCGCGGGCGGCACCGGGTCCCGGCTGCGGCCCTTGACAAAGGTGACCAACAAGCACCTGCTGCCGGTGGGTCCCAAGCCCATGATCTACTACCCTATCGAGAAGCTCACTGCCGTCGGGATTGAGGAAATCCTGATCGTGACGGGGGTCGAGCACATGGGCAGCGTTGTCGGCTCACTGGGTTCGGGGCGCGAGTTCGGCTGCCGGTTCACCTACAAGGTTCAGGACGAAGCCGGCGGAATTGCCCAGGCCCTCGGGCTGGCCGAGAACTTCGCCAATGGGCAGCCTCTGGCGGTGATCCTCGGAGACAACCTCTTCCAGTCGAGCCTCAAACCCCATGCAGAGCGATTCCTCTCGCAGGGCGGCGGCGCCCGGCTGCTTCTCAAGCAGGTGTCTGATCCCCACCGTTTCGGCGTGGCCGAGATCCGCGACGGCAAGGTGATCGGCATCGAGGAGAAACCCGAACAGCCCAAGTCCGACTATGCCATCACCGGCATCTATTTCTATGATGGAGAAGTCTTCGACATTGTCCGGATGCTCAAGCCCTCCGGCAGGGGGGAGCTGGAAATCACCGACGTGAACAACTGGTACATTCGCAAGAGCCGGCTGACCTGCGATTTCCTGGAAGGCTGGTGGACGGACGCCGGAACGTTTGAATCGCTGGTGCGGGCGAATGAGCTGGCCATCAAGGAGCCGCCGCAATGACGAAGTCTGCATCTTCATGGCGGCATTATTCCCCACGAGTGGACGAGGCGAGATGGGTAAACAGGTCGTAGCAGTGCTCGGAGGCCGAGGCATGCTTGGAACGGAATTGGCCGTTGCGTGCCGCAATCGCGGGTTCGACGTCCGCGTGTACGATCTGCCCGAGTTCGACATCACCGAGATCAAGCATCTGAGACAGGCGGTGGACACGGCCGACGCGATCATCAATTGCGCCGCCTATACCGACGTCGACGGCGCAGAGAGCCAGTCACAACTCGCACATCGCGTGAACGGCCAAGCCGTCGGCCGGCTGGGCGAGCTGGCCCAAAAGCGCGACAAATGGGTGTTGCACATCAGCACGGACTTCATTTTTGACGGGCGGCTGGATCGGCCCTATGTCGAGACCGATGCGCCGAATCCGATCAGCGAGTACGGCAGGAGCAAACTGGCAGGGGAGCGGCTCCTGGAGGCCAGCGCGTGCTCGCAGTGCATTCTCCGTCTGGAGTGGACATACGGTCCGAAAGGCAACAACTTCATCACCAAGCTCCTGCGGCGTGCCGCTGCCGGTGGGCCGGTTTCCGTGGTCGATGACCAGGTCGGTGCGCCCACGTCGGTCGCCGAGGTGGCCGCCGTGGCGTGCAGGGTGATGGAGGAAAGAGCCACCGGCGTCTATCACTTTGCGGGCGCGGGGTATGCGAGCCGCTATGACGTGGCGGCGTTCGTCTTCGAGCGATTGTCGCGGCCGGTCCCTTTGCAGCATTGCCGCACGGCGGACTACCCATCGCCGGCGGCTCGGCCGTTGAACAGCCGCTTTGACTGCGGGAAGATTCAGGCCCTGCTCCACGAGCCGATCGCGCCCTGGCAGGAGCCGCTGGAACGCTATCTGAGGCAACTACAATGAAGAATATCCTGGTTACGGGCGGCGCCGGTTTCATCGGGAGCAATTTCGTCCGGATGGTGCTCGCTGAGCATCCCGACGTCTACGTCGTGAACCTCGACAAGCTGACCTACGC
>DCUI01000320.1 GCA_002327785.1 Phycisphaerales bacterium UBA2218 | reverse complement strand
AGTTAATATATTGACGGACCCTAACCTCCGCAGGGCGTTTGTCTCGTCTGAGTTGCCAGACCCATGCCTTTTCCCCTTCGCGTCTCGATGTGAATCGCGCCAATAGTACGCGAGGGATGTAATGGTTTCGCTTCTTCGTCACAGAACCTCACATAACAACAGGCGATGGTGCCCGGCATACTACGTCCGCATACCAACAACCTCTAATGACCTTTTTGCATCGCCTCTCGTTCCTCGCGGGGCGGTTGCAGGCCGGCCTGGGGCCAAGGACCACGTTTCTCGTGACTTGTCGCTCGTCGCTCAAAACAGCCTTCGGCCCAGCCAAAGTGAGATTGATTATGGCGGGTTGGGGGCGGGGTGTCAAGAGCGCCGAAGCGGCGTACAAGCGTAAAAGCGTAGATGCGTAGAAGCGATTGAAGAGGCGGCCCGGGGCCGCGTTGCGGGTTTTGACCGTCGCTCGTATCTCGAATGATTCCCCTCTCGCCTGGACACCCTCGTCCGAAACCGGTACGCTGTGCCCATGTTCGATTTTTGTGAGAATGTCTACAATCGCGGCCTGTCGCGGGATAAGCCGAAATTCAAGCTCTGGCGGTCGGCCGGGCTGATGCTGACGTACAAGTGCGACGCGGCGTGCGAATTCTGTTACTATCATTGCTCGCCGGACAAGGGTGGCTTGATGCCCGTTGAGACTTGTCTGGCGGCTTGGCGGTCGCTGAAGGCGATCGCCGGCGACGGCGCCAAGGTTCATCTCACCGGCGGCGAACCCTTCCTTTATTGGGATCATCTCGTCGAGATCCTCCGCAAGGCGGGGGAGCAGGGCCTCGGGCCGGTCGATCTGATCGAAACCAACGGCTTCTGGGCGACGGACGACCAACTCGTCGCAGATCGCCTCGCGACGCTGGCCTTCCTGGGCGTGCAACGGCTCAAGATCAGCGTCGATCCATTCCACCAGGAGTATGTGGACGCCGAGCCGGTGAATCGGCTGGCCTCCCTGGCGGTTGAGGTCCTCGGGCCTGAGCGGGTGATGGTCCGCTGGGAAGAGTATCTCGACGATCCCGTCGATATCCGGCGGCTGTCCCCGGCCGAGCGCGACCGGGTGTACACACTGGCCTATCACGAATATCCCTTCCGCTTCACCGGCCGGGCGGCAGGGCACCCGGCGCACTTGCTTGCCTCCAAACCGGCCAATGCCCTGATCCACATGAATTGCTTATCTGGATTCCTCGGCGCCAAGGGAGTCCACATCGACCCCTACGGTTATGTCTTCAGTGGCACGTGCAGCGGCATCATCCTCGGCAACGTCAACCGGACGCCGCTCGAAGAGATCTGGAAGGCGTTTGACCCAGGCATGGCCGGACCCATCGGGCTTCTCTGCGAGAAGGGTCCGTTCGGCCTGCTCGAACAAGCGAAAAGTCGCGGCTACGAGGAGCTGCCCGCCTATGCCGGCAAGTGCCACCTCTGCACGCACGTCCGCCAGTTCCTCTTCGAGATGGGGATGGAGAAGGCGATCCTCGGCCCGGCCGATTGCTACGCGTGATCGCGCTATCGTGGACTGCCGCGTTCCCGGTCCAGCACGGTGATCCTGGGGGCAAGCCAGAAAAGATTTTTCAGAAAAAACCGGAATTCGCTTGACCTTTCATGTTACATCTGTAACATTAAACGGTGTTACAGATGTAACAATTTAAGGAGATAGCCATGCGAAGACCGCCGAAGATCTCTGAGAGCGAGTGGGAGGTGATGAAGGTGCTGTGGGAACGCTCGCCCCGGACTGCGAACGAGATTGTCGAATCCCTCCTGAAGACGACCCCCTGGAAGCGCGAGACTATCCGGACACTGATCAACCGTCTCGTGCGGAAGAAGGCCGTGGGTTTCCAGAAGGAGGGGCGGCAGTACCATTACTCTCCGCGGGTGGCCGAGGCGGAATGCATCAAGGAAGAGACGCGGTCCCTGCTCAGACGGTTCGGGGGCACGCCCATTGAACCCATGCTGGCCGCCTTTGTGGAGGAACAGCGGCTCTCGCCGGAACAGATCGAGCGTCTCAAGCGAATCCTCGCGGGCGAGGACGCCGGGGAAGCGGGACACGGGGCGAAACAGGGCCGAGTGAGCGAAAGGAAATAATATGGGCACCTATGGCATGCACGTTTCGACGTTGTTTGCATGGCTCTTGAAGACGACCGTGCAGGGCAGTCTTCTCATTTGTCTGATTCTCCTGGTCACGCTCTTTGTTCGAGATCGGCTCAGGCCGAAGTGGCTGTGCTGGCTCTGGCTGGTTCTTCTGGTGCGTCTGTCTATACCGTGGGCGCCGCAGAGCCGCCTGAGCATGTACGGCCTCATGCAACCGTCGCGCTGGGCGGGATGGGTCGCGGCCGGACGGGAGAAGGCGACGGCGGATGCGCGCAAATCCGATGTGAAGAGCCGGGCCGTCTCTACGCCACAGATTGGTGCGCGGAGTCAACAGACGGGGCGCGCCGACGAGCAGAAGATGCGAGAGAGCGGCAAGTCCGTCCGAGACGCGCAGCCGGCCAGTCCGGCACAGATCGACTCCACTGAAACCACTGTGGGCACCCGCGCGACCCTCGATATAGCAGTGCTGTGGGCCATCGGGCCGGCCCTTTGGCTGATCGGCGTACTCGGCCTGGGGGCGTACATCCTCACTCGCAGCTTGCGGCTCTGGTGGACTGTCAAATCAGAGCGGCTTGTGACGGATCAAGAGGTTCTGGACACTCTGGAAGATGCCAAGTTGCAGATGGGAATCCAGACCATCCTCGGAGTCGTGGTGACCGACAAGGTCAGAAGTCCGGCCCTGCTTGGCTTTGTTCGGCCGCGTCTGTTGTTGCCCGAGGGGTTGCTCGAGGCGCTCTCGCCGGACGGACTTCGCCATGTATTCCTGCACGAGCTGGCGCACTTGAAGCGCCGCGACGTCTACATCGGCTGGTGGGCTGCGATTCTGCAGATCCTGCATTGGTTCAATCCGTTGATCTGGTTTGCGTTCCGTCGGATGCGGGCCGACCAGGAGATGGCCGCCGACGCGCTGGCCCTCTCAATGGGCGAGCCTGACGAGTCATCCGGCTACGGCCAGACCATCGTCAACCTTCTCGAACGATTCTCCCGACCGCAGTACTTGCCCTCCCTGGCCGGGATTCTCGAAAGCCCCTCTCACATCGAAAGGAGAATGACCATGATTGCGAAATTCAAGAGCAACTCGTATCGCTGGTCCGCGGTAGGAATCGGTCTCATCACGGTGCTCGGTGCGATCTCCCTGATCGACCCCGTACAAGGCGCGGCGTCGTCCAGTGCGGAAGCGTCAGCCAAACCTGCCGTGACGATGCATCAGGTGCAGATGGATAGCGGTGCCGTGTATGGCAGCACATCACCAGACGGGAGATATCTTTGTGGCTGGGACACATGGCAGGTGCGAGGAGAGATTGTGATTCGCGAGGTGGCTACCGGTGAGGAACGCACCATAAGGCCGACGAAAGACACGCCGGAGGAGTGCGGTCCCCAAAATCCCATCATGTCGCCAGACAACAAGACGATCGCGTATTTTGTGGCACGCCCGACGGAAGTGAACGATGTCTTCTTGCCATGTGATGTGTGTCTCATTGGCACTGACGGTTCTGGACAGCGGGTTCTGTATCGTAGCGCCGCATCCGGGAAGCACGTCATTCCTCCGATTCTCATGCCAGTCCAATGGTTCCCTGATGGCAGCCGCATTCTGGCCCTTAGGCGGCCAGATCCAATGGGTGCATCAGATATCGAGATTATGTCTGTCGCAATCGCGGATGGTTCTGTGCAGGTAATCAAGAAGCTCACAGGTGGTTTTTCTGACCCCGTCATAAGACTCTCCCCGGATGGAGAGTATGTGGCCTATGAATTGCCTTCCAGGACCGACCCCACCCAAAACGACATCTTTGCGATTGAGATTGGTTCCCAGCGGGAAACACGTCTTGTAGGGCACGATGCTGACGACAAGCTGTTGGATTGGACACCTGATGGGCACCACATCCTGTTCATCAGTGATCGCCTCGGAGCGTGGGGCGTGTGGCTTTTACCTGTAGCCCAAGGCCAGGCGCAGAACGCGCCGAAACTGGTTGCGTCTGGCACAGCAGGCGACATGAGGCCCATAGGTTTTGTCCAGAACGGTTCCTACATGTATCGCAGCAGGGCCGTCGCAGCAGACATTTACACGGCGGGAATCAATGTAACCACAGGGCAGCTCTTGTCTGCACCTGTTCCCATGGGGACCGTCGGCTTCAATGAGACGGTTGATTGGTCACCGGATGGTAAATATATTGCCTACGGCTCATCCGGTGCGATTCGTATTCGCACTCTTGAGACTGGCAAGGAGCGAGAGCTTGCCAATAAGTTGACGCCGTTCGACTGCGTGCGCTGGTCGCCGGACGGACGTTCACTGCTGGTGTCAGGTTTGAGAGCTTATAGGCCTGAGGATTTACCATTGACAAGGCGTGTGTATCGCGTTGACGCAGCCACCGGCGAGACGACAATTCTGTTGGATACCAAGGACGAATACGGGGTGGGGATGGCCGAGTTGTCTCCGGACGGCAAGACTCTCTATTACTGGCACTTATATTGGCAAAAAGGTATCGTTCGCAGGGATATTGCTACTGGTCAGGAGAAGACCATCTTCCCGTATCTCTACAACGGGGGTTGGGTGAGCTGGGCATTGTCGCCAAATGGGGAATTCGTTGTGACTGGCTCCAATGAAGGCACGGGACAGAAGGGCCCAGAGGGTTGGATGGAAGGAGGGGTCAAGAAGGTCCTGCTAGTCCCGTCTCAAGGTGGTCAACCTACTGAACTCGTACGATGGGATCAGGAGCCTTCCAGCTATCTAACCGACACACGTTGGTCGCCAGATGGCAAGACCGTTCTATTCATGCTACATAGAGTGTCCATCTCTGGTAAGGACTTGAAGGGGATCAATGAGCTATGGCAGGTTTCTGCAGGCGGCGGCGAACCCCGCAAGATCATGGAAACGGATCTGGGTATGCTTGCGCGACGCGGCTTTAGGGTTCACCCGGACGGACAACAGATCGCCTTTCCAGCAGGTGTCGGGAGTCATGGTGGACTATGGGTGATGGAGAACTTCCTGCCGGCAGCCAAGGCGGCAAGCACGACGACTTCGATGGCCACGCCGCAACGGGCCGTCGTCGCGGGCAGTCCTGCCTCGCAAGTCAAAGCCCCTGTGTCGATGCGTCTGGTGGAAAAGGATAGCACCGGATACGCCAGTGTATCGCCTGATGGAAAGTACCTCTGCGATGTGAACATCCAGGGGGGCATGCCAGGTGACGATATTGTCCTTCGTGAGTTCGCCACCGGCGGAAAGCGCAGCATCAAACCGACCAAAGGGACTCCGGATGAGAGTGGACCCATGTTTCCACTTGTTTCACCTGAGGGCAAGACCATTGTCTACGGAGCTCAGCGGGACCGAACGGTACTCCTGTGTGTGATTGGGACAGACGGCTCCGGGCAACGGGACATCTGTACAGGCGTCTATCCCATCCAATGGTTCCCAGACGGCAGCCGCATACTGGGGTGTCAAGTGCCGAACGAGAACAAAACGATGAGCATCGTGTCCGTCTCCGTTTCCGACGGGTCCGTCCACAAGATCAAAACAGCGAGCGCCGGCCCGTGGGTACGGGGAACCAGACTCTCGCCGGATGCAAGGTACGTTGCCTATGGTCTGCCTGCCGAGGGCGGTTCCGACAAGCAGGATATCTTCGTGGTCGAAATTGCCTCTGAGCAAGAGACGCCTCTCGTCCAGCACTCGGCAGATGACAGGCCGCTCGGTTGGACCCCCGATGGTCGACACCTTCTTTTTGCCAGCGATCGCATGGGGAGTTGGGATGCCTGGCTTTTGCCCGTTGCCGACGGCAAGGCGCAAGGCGTGCCCGAACTGGTTGCTCGCAACCTGGGAGCGGTAGCGCCCAAGGGGTTCACGCAAAACGGCTCGTACTTCTATGAGGTGGCGTACAACGGTGACGATATTTATACGGCGGCGATCGACGTGGTGGCGGGCCGACTCTTGTCTGCGCCGGAGGTGTTGCCCGCCGCAGGTAATAATGGGTATGCCGACTGGTCCCCAGATGGCCAGAGTCTCGCCTATTGCTCGTATCCAGAGCCAGCCCGCCGGCCCCATGTTATCCGCATCCGGTCCCTGGCCACAGGCCAGGAACGTGAGCTCTTCCACGAGCTTCCGATGGTCCGCTGTCTGTCCTGGTGTCCCGACGGGCGCTCCGTGCTGGCTTCTTGGCTCACGGTCTTCGGAGCCGGCCAGGAAGAATGGCCGGGCCGGGTATGCCGCGTCGATGTGGATACTGGTGAGAGCACCGTTGTGCTGCAGACCGACAGCAAGAATGGCGGAGTCTGGCGGGCGGAATTGTCACCCGACGAGAAGACTCTCTTTTATTCGCAAGGAGGCGCTGTCTTTCGGAGACAGATCGCCGGCGGCGAGCAAAAGAGCATCTATGATTTCCCCAAGGAGGCCGAAGGAGGGTGGATTACTTGGGCCCTTTCGCCGACCGCTGAATTCATCGCAGTCGGCTTCAATGAGCCAAGAAAAGAGGCAAAGGAGTACGTCACGAGTATTGTCGTTGTGCCATCCGGCGGTGGTGAGATCACCGAATTGCTCCGGCGCAATGAGCCCGGGGGCCAGCTTACCGCAGTGGCTTGGTCACGAGATAGCACAACGGTGTTGACTACGGTTCAGAGGGACTTCGACACGATTGAGTTCTGGCAGGTGCCAACGAAAGGCAGCCAACCCCGCAAGATCACCGAAGCGAAGCTCGGCTGGTGCTACAGCCTGCGAGTCCACCCGGACGGGCAGCGCATCGCCTTCATGGCGGGGCACCGTCGTCATGAGTTGTGGGTGATGGAGAACTTCCTGCCAGTGGACAAAGGAGGGGGCGACGCGAGATAGGTGTCGTCGGGTTTATTGGATAGAAGACGATGCTCGCCCCGTTCATGGGCGCCGAGCGTGGCTACGCAGATTTTTTTGAAGAAATTTGATTTTTCACTTGACGATTTGATTTAAGGCAAATATTATTTTGGCAAATCAAATATGGAGACAGACTTATGGGCACATCGAAGCAAGCAAAGGCTGGCCGGCGCAAGAAGGCTGTTGCGGAACTCACCGAAGCCGAGTGGGAGATCATGAGGGTCGTCTGGGAGAAGGAGCCGTGTGCGGCCGGCACCGTCCAGGAGGCGCTGGCGGCCACGAGGGATTGGTGCTATGCCACCGTCAAACTGACCATGGACCGCATGGTCCAGAAGGGTTTCCTGCAGATCGAGAGGATTCGCAACCTGCAGCTTTTCCGGTCGTGTGTCAGCGAGGTCGAGGCCCGGCGGGGCGAGCTTCGCAAGATGCTCACGCGGGCCTTCGGCGGGACGCTCACCCCCATGCTCAAGTTCCTGATCCAGCATGAGGGACTCTCTCACGCGGAAGCCGCAGAGCTTCGCGAGCTGGTGAGGAAGGCCGAGAAGGAGAACAATTGATCGATCAGGCTCACGCGAGCGGGAGGTTCACCGATGATCGAGATCATCAACGATTGTCTGAGCAGTCTGGATCGTCTGGGCAACGGATTCAGCCGTTACGCTGTCGGGGCATTCCTGCAATCGGCGGTGGTGGTCATCGTGCTCTTCGGCATCGACTTGCTGTTGCGCAGACGGGTGCGTGCCGTCTTTCGTTATTGCATCTGGCGCTTGTACTCGTGAAGTTGATCCTGCCGCCGACGCTTTCGCTGCCGACGGGGATCGGATACTGGATTCCGGACCGTGTGCCCGCCGGTTTTGTTGTACCGGAGCATTTTGCGAATGTCGAGCCGTTTGAAGCAGCGGAGGAGAGTTTTCCGTCGCCTCCTCAACCATCAGGTGCAGTCCCTCCGGTCCAGCCTCCCGTGACCGCAGTGGAGCCGGATGGCCCTGTGATACCTGCTGCGGTGAATCTGACCCCGGTCACCTGGAAGGCAGTCTTCCTGCTGTCCTGGCTTGCCGGGATGCTTGCCTTCGCGGTTGTGCTCGCCCAGCGTATGCGGTTTGTCAGGGGACTTGTCGCGGCGGGTACGGCGGCACAGGGTCAATTGCTCGATCTACTCGATGCGTGCCGCCGACAGATCGGAGTCCGTGGGGGGGTCGAATTGCGAACCTCGGATGCCTTGTCCAGCCCGGCCGTCTGCGGCCTGCTGCGCCCCATCATCCTGATGCCGAGTTCGCTCGTTGACAGGCTCTCACCCGAAGGACTCAAGGCGACCTTGATCCATGAACTGGCCCACATCAAGCGGGCCGACCTGTGGGTCAACGCCCTGCAGACGGTCCTGCAGGTCGTGTACTTCTACAATCCCTTTGTGTGGCTTGCCAACGCCATGATCCGCAGGACGTGCGAGGAGGCGGTGGATGAGACGGTCCTCGTGGCCCTTGGCGGGCAGGCGAGAGACTACAGCAACACGCTCATCAACATCGGCGAGATGGCGTTCTGGAAAGCGGATTTCGGGCTGCGCCTGATCGGCGTAGCAGAATCGAAACGAGCCTTAAAACGGAGGATCAAACACATGTTGACGCGACCCATACCGCAAACTGCGAAGATCGGAACCTTCGGCACCATCGTCATCCTCGTCATCGCGGCCATTCTACTGCCCATGGCCAGAGCCGAAAGATCGAACCAGCAGGCATCCGCTACCGGCCCGGAGACCCGTCGCGAAGCGGACGGAAGGCGCTCTGCCATGGCCGAGGGCGATGTCATTGTCGACCCGAACACCGGAGTCAAGTTCGTATTGGCCAAGACGTTCTCCGGACCCAATAACGGGGTCAAGACGACCAGCGGGCTAATGCTGTCGCCCGATGCGCGATTCCTGCTCTATTGGGGCTCTGTCATCCCGCTCGATGGAACGGAGACATTCCGCTACACCGAGCATGATAGTGATGTCCGCGAGGTGGCGGTCTCTCCCAACGGGCACTACATTGCCCATGGATGGAATACGGTCTGGTTGCAGCCCGTTTCTCCGCAGACGCTACGTCCGAACGGCCCTGCGAAGAGGCTCCTGGACTTGGTAGGAGATGGTCACGGAACCCATGCAAACTGGTCAGAACCTTTACGCTTACGCTGGACGCAGGACTCTCAGGTTGTCTTCTTCCGGACCTACGCGGACGGCCAGTTCCACCAGTACGCCTTCTCGGCGGCGACCGGTGATCCTGTCCCTTACCCGGACGCCGCCTCCACGGGGCTGCCCTCTCCCGATGGGAAGTGCATCGCCCTGACGGATATTATCGACGGGTTCTGGGTCAAGCCGATGGGCGACGGCGCCGCACGCGTGCTATGGGAGGAATCGGACCAAGGAGAGGCTGCGTACCCGAAGTGTTGGTCCCGAGATGGGAAATGGCTGATCGGATTCCAACCGTTTGGCTCCTTGAAAGGCGTACGATTCGTGAGCTACCCGGAGGGCCAGGTGTACCCCGTCTCCTTGCCGAAGGACGTGGCGAAGGATGACAATGCAAATTGGGTGGGGGCATCTCCCGATGGGGAGACACTTTACTTCTATCAAACGGGATTCAAGGTCACGCACGGGGTCTGGGTCGCGCCGGCGGACGGCACGAGCCTGAGCAATGTGAACGTCGGGAAAGGAGAGTACCAATACCAATGGACACCCGATGGAAAGGCCGTGTTTCATAAGAGATACACCTTCACACCCACGACGGGGTGGAAAACGGACTTATTCCGGATCGCTCTTTCCGGAGAGACACCGACTCAGTTCACGCTCGATCCCGTCCCCGCCACCGACGGCGTTTCCGTATCTCCCGACGGCAAGTGGTTGCTGTTTCTATCGGCGGGAGAATCGGGCAGCAGGACGGTGGGTTTGAAGTTGATGCCCCTGTCCATGGCTGACCATGGAGTGGGCGGACCAGCCACGGTGGTATTCGGTGCCACACGCCTGGCGGCAGGAACCCGCGAGGCTTTCGCGTGGTCACCCGATAGCACGCGGGTGGCATTGACCTGCAGGGCCGATCCCGCGGACGAGCAAGACATCTGGGTCGTTTTCACGGATGGCAGAACGCCGGTCCGTCTGACCCGGACGGCAGCGATTGAGCACCGCCTGACGTGGTCGCCCGACGGGAACATGCTGGCCTACGTCTGCGATGATGCGGGCGCCGGGGAATTGAAAGTGCTCCCAACCGCCGGTGGAGAAGCGGGGGTGCTCCGTCGATGGGCCGGCTCGGAGACGCCGTTATGGGGATGGTCGCCGGACGGCAAGTCGCTGACCATTGCGGAGGAAGGCGCGCTGGTGCAACAACCTTTGTCCGGCGGCCAGGCCGAGCCCATCGTCAACGTGAAGGAGTACGGAATTGAGTGGGTGGGATGGCTGGGTTGGAGCCCCGACGGGAAACGACTCGCCCTGGCCTGTTACACGCGCAATGACAAAGGAGTGCTGTCTCCCTATGCACAACTTCTGTTTGCACGCCTGGAAGGAGGTCGCTTGCAGCAAACAGGGGCAACGGATCTGGGGGATGCCAATTGGATCAGGAGGTATGCCTGGTCGCCAGACAGCACGCGCGTGGCCTGTGAGTACGAGGCTTTTGTAGCTGCAAACCCCGAGGGACGGCTCTACGCGGTGGCCGTGGACGACATCGTGGAGAAAATCGAAGCAGAAGCCATTCCGCCTATCGGCCCCAAGCCGGCCGAACTCGCCATCGCAAAAAGCCCGGCGGAATCCAAACCCAGCCCGCAACTGGAGCCCATCACGGGTCCTGCCTTCTCGGACAACTTTGACAACGGGTTGTCCAAGTGTTGGCAGATTGCGCCCGCCAACGCAACCCATACAGTCGAAAACGGTCAGTTGATGCTGGCAAATTCCAGTGCCTGCCTCAGCCAAATAGACTGGGCGGACTACCTCGTGACCGTTCGTGTCTGCGTGAAGGAGGGAAGCTCTGGGCGGGGAATCGCAACCATTCTGACGCGGGTAACACCCTCAGACTTCGGCACCAACAAGATGGAGAGGTACAGTCTCGCCTTGGTCTGTCCCAACAATGCTCCAACAAGCCGGTTGTGGCTCGGACTCTATTATCACGATGCATCCGGCGCGATCCGTGGGACCACTCTGGGCGGCAATCCCTGCCCCTTGGTCCCAGGGCAGTGGTACAAGCTCGCATTCGAAGTCCGGGGCGAGCGGTTGCGAGCGTATCTGGATGACAAGCTTGTGATCGAAACGACGGATGCGCGGCTGTCCAAGGGCCCTCTATGGATCAGTGCTTCAGGGTCCCCTGTCCTGTTCGATGATTTCAGCGTGCGGCGGCTGCCGTAGTGTCGAGACCATTCCGGCACGCTGCCGCCGTATCCCGGCCCGATCCGCTGCCCATCGGAAATGACCATAACTTCCGGTAGGACACGGACATACAAGAAGCGGACCATGTTCAGGGAGCCCGTCGAGATATCCAACCGGAAGAGTTTTTTGGAATTCTTCCGATTTTTCCTCTTGACGCAATCGACTAATGCTGTAGTCTATTCACTTAAGAAAGGAGTTGGTAGGACTATGGCTAACATTCCTGTGATCACTGAGGCCGAGTGGAAGGTGATGAAAGTGCTCTGGATCCGGGCGCCGCAGCCGGCTTACGACGTGGTGCAGGCTCTGGCCCAGGCGGAGCACTGGCATCCCAATACGATCAAGAGCCTCTTGAGCCGCCTGCGGCAGAAGAAGGCGCTGGGCGTCCGGAAGTACAAGAACCTCTATCTCTACTATCCCCTGGTGTCCGAAGAGGACTGCGTCCACGCCGAAAGCGAGTCCTTCCTGCAACGGCTTTTTGGCGGCTCCCTCAAGCCGCTGCTGATTCACTATGCCAAGCGACAGCAACTGACGGCCGCCGACCTGGAAGAACTCCGGCAGATCCTGGAAGAGAAGGGGCAGTGAGATGGTGACGACAGGGTTCCTGGAACAGGTATTGGTCTGGATCGGGCGGATTTCCTGGCACGCCTCGGTGCTGGTGTTGCTCGTTCTCGTGGTGCAACGGATCTTTCAGACGCGGCTGGCGCCGCGCTGGCGCTATGCGCTGTGGTGGCTGGTGCTGCTGCGGCTGCTGCTGCCCGCCGTCCCGGCGACTCCTTTCAGCATCTTCAACGTCGTCCGAGGCCGGGCCCAAACGCCACGTCCGGCGTTGATCCCGGAAATCCCGTCGTCCACCGAAAGGTCGTCCGGTCTTTCCCAGCCCCTGGTGTTGCCGACCACACCGCCGGAAGCGCTGTCGGCGGGGACTCCTGTCATTGCCGACGAGGCGGTTCCCGTAACGCCTCCCGACGCCAGTCCTTCCTTGGCGCCGACGGCTCCTGAGTCCGTCCTGCCCCGGGTCCTCTGGGGCTTGGCAGGCGCGTGGGCGGCAGGCATGGGCCTGTTGCTGGGCCGGGTGCTCTGGGGCAATCTGAGCTTTGCCCGGTGCCTGCGTCGTCGTCGTCCCCTCGCGGATCCTGCTGCGCTGCAACTGCTGGACGAGTGCCGGCGTCTGGTCGGGGTCTCCCAACCGCGGGCGGTGATCGAGACACCCGAGGTGGACGGTCCCGCGCTCTTCGGATGTTTCCGGGTGGTACTACTGTTGCCGCCGGGATTGACCGGGACGTTCTCCCGGGCCGAGTTGCGGCACGTCTTCCTGCACGAACTGGCGCACCTGCGGCGGTGGGACGTGCCGACCAACTGGCTGATGACTCTCCTGCAGATCGCCCACTGGTTCAATCCGTTGATCTGGCTCGCATCGGCGCGGATGCGGGCCGACCGCGAGCTGGCCTGTGACGCATTGGCGCTGTCCCTCATCCGGGACGAAGAGCGCCGGCCCTACGGCCAGACCATCATCAAGTTTCTGGAAGGATTCGTCCACCCGGCCGCCGTGCCCGGCCTGGTCGGGATTCTCGAAGAGAAGGCACAGATGAAACGGAGGATTCATATGATCGTGAGATTCAAGCAGACATCCCATTGGCCCATCCTGGCCGTGGCCCTGTTCCTTGGCCTCGGGCTGATCACGCTGACGGACGCACGCGATACGCCGCCCCGCGAGGATCCGTCCGCGGGCGGAACGACTGCCACGGACAAGGTGCCGGAGAACCCTGCGTCGCCTTCTGCCTCAGCGGACGATGACATCGTTGACCCGAACACCGGAGTCAAGTTCGTACTGGCTAAGACGTTCTCCGGGGCCAACAACGTGATCAAGTTCACCAACAAGCTGTGGCTGTCGCCCGATGCACGATTTCTGATTGGTGGCGGCTTTGTCGTCCCGGTCGATGGAACGGGGGTGTACCCCTGGACGGAACAACGAGGTGACATGCGCGACAGGGCGGTCTCTCCCAATGGGCGATACATCGCCCATGGAGAAAAGGCAGTCTGGTTACAGCCGGTCTCTCCGGAGACGCTGCGCCCGGACGGTCCTGCGAAGAAGCTCGTGGACTTGGGAGAAGGACGCTTGACAGGAAGAAATAATGGGAGAAGCCTCCACTGGACACGGGACTCGGAGACCATCTTCTTCGCGGCCTATACCTCGGAAGGCGGAGTACGCCAGTACGCCTTTTCCGCGGAAACCGGCGTCCCCGTCAGTTACCCGGACGCCGCATCGGCGGGGTTGCCCTCCCCGGATGGAAAGTGCATTGCCCTGACCCCGACAGACCCCACCGGAGGATACTGGGTCAAACCGATTGGCGACGGCGCCGCACGCCTACTGGGCACACGGCCACCGGGCGAACCGCGCCCCCCCATGTGTTGGTCCAAGGATGGGCATTGGCTGATCGGAGATCAACTCAACGTTAACAACGGAGTAGTCCGATTTTTACGCTACCCTGAGGGCCAGGAGTACCTTGTCTCCTTGCCCAAGGAACTGGTGAAACGTCAGAGTGATTATGTCTCGACATGCTGCGTAGGACCATCTGCCGATGGGAGCAAGCTCTTCTTCTATCAGACAGCCTACGCCACGGAGTGGCGGGTCAAGGTCGCCTCGGCTGATGGCGCGCCCCTCCGGAACGTCGATAGCGACGTGCGCTACGCGTTTCGAGCCTTCCAATGGACACGAGATGGAAAAGCAACGTTTCAGACTGATTATATGGTGTATGGTGGGATGCAGGGGGAGACGGATCTACTTATGAGTCCTGTCTCGGGAGAGAAACCGATTCCTTTCACGCTCAGGCCGGCCGTCCCCGTTCGATCTACACCTTTGGCCGTATCTCCCGACAGCAAATGGTTGCTGTTCACTGCGCCCCAGGAATCCGGCAGCAGCACGTTGAATTTGAACGTGATACCGCTGTCCATGGCCGACCATGGGGTGAGCGGACCCGCCACGGCGGTATTCCGCGTCGCATCCCCTGCGCGAGGCGGCTTGGCCGCCCCGGTGTGGTCACCCGACAGCACGCGGGCGGCACTGACCTGCAAGGCTGATCCCGCGGACGAGCAAGACGTCTGGGTCGTTTTCGCCGATGGCAGAACGCCGATCCGTCTTACCCGGACGGCGGCAATTGAGCGTGACCTACAGTGGTCACCCGATGGGAACAAGTTGGCCTTCGTCGCCGATGATGGCGGTGCCGCGGAGCTGAAGGTGGTCCCTTCGGCAGGTGGAGAAGCGGTGGTGCTCCGCCAATGGTCTGGCGCAGAGGCACCGTCATGGGGATGGTCGCCCGACGGCAAGTCTCTGACCATAGCGGAGCAAGGCAGGCTGGCGCGCCAGCCCGTCTCCGGGAGAAAGACCGAGCCCATCGTCGACTTGCAGGAGCACGGAATCGGGGCGGTGACATGGCTGGGTTATAGCTCCGACGGCAGCCGACTGGCCCTGGCCCACCGCACGGAAGACACCAATGACCCGCTGTCTCCTTGGGGACAACTCCTTTTTGCCCACGTTGAAGGAAGTCGCCTGCAGAAAGCCGCGACAGTGAAACTGGATGGAGGCAATTACTTCTATGCGTGGTCTCCGGACAACACGCATGTGGCCTACCTGTGTGAGGATACCGTACCGGTCAGACCCGAGGGGCGGCTCTACGCAGTGGCTGTGGACGATGTCGTGGAGAGGATAGAGGCGGGGGCCATTCCGCCCAGCGGGCCAGAGGCAGGTGAACCCGTCGCTACAGAGGCCCCATCCGAATCCCAATCCACCCCGCAACCGGAGCCCATCACCGGGCCTGTTTTCTCGGACAACTTTGATAAGGGGCTGTCCAAGTGTTGGCAGATTGTAGATTGGAACGCTAAGGGATCACCTCCGCCGGCCCATGCGGTCGAAAACGGTCAGTTGATGCTCTCGAATTCCAGTGCGCGCCTCAGCCAGATAGACTGGGCGGATTACCTCGTGACCGTTCGTGTCTGCCTGAAGGAGGGGGGAGCCCCCGTCAGTATCGAAACGCGGGCAACACCCTCCAACTCCGGCATCAACAACATGGATCGCTACAGTTTCGCCTTCACCCGTCCCAGGAATGCTCCGGCAAGCTCGGCGCGGATCGGACTCCAGTACCACAATCCATCAGGCGGGCGTGGTTACGCCGGTTTGTGCGTAAATCCCTGTCCCTTGGTCCCGGACAAGTGGTATAAGCTCGCCTTCGAAGTCCGCGGCGAGCATTTACGAGGGTATCTGGATGACAAGCTGTTGATGGAGGCGACGGACGCACGGCTGTCCAACGGCGCTGTGTGGATTACCGCTGCGGGGTCCCCTGTCCTGTTCGACGATTTCAGCGTACGACGGCTGCCAAGGAACGCTGAATGATCACACGACTCGCATGTGTACAGACTGTGCCGCTGAGGACACGTCATTGAGCGGCGGCGATGGCGTCGGAGAGGGCAAGCGTGCCCTCATAGAGGCTCCGGCCGACGATCACGCCGGCGACGCGGATGGGCTTGAGCTTCACGATGTCGGCCGCCTCCTTGACGCCGCCGGAGGCGATGACCGGGGTCTTGACAGCTTCGGCCAGTGCTTTGGTCCTCTCGATATTCGGGCCGGTGAGCATGCCGTCCTTGCTGATGTCCGTGTAGATGATGGCCGCCAGGGGCAGCTTGTCGGCCTGGGCGGCAAATCCCAACAGGGTTTGTGAACTACTCTCCTGCCAGCCGTGTGTCGCCAGCATCGATTCACGGGCATCCAGGCCGAGCACGAGCCGGTGTTTGAATCGGTGCGTCATGTCACAGAACCACTCGAAATCGCTGACGGCCTTGGTGCCGATGATGACCCGCGTGACGCCCATGTCAAGCAGCTCGCGGATGGAGGCCTCGTCGCGAATGCCGCCGCCGACTTCGGTCCTGAGCACGCCCAGCTCGGCAATCGCGGTGATGCTCCTCGTATTGATGGGCCGGCCGGCCTTGGCGCCGTCGAGGTCCACGATGTGCAGCCATTGTGCGCCCTCGGCGTGGAACTGCCTCGCCTGCTCGATCGGATCGTCGTTGTAGGTGATTTGGCGGTCGTACTGGCCCTGGATCAGTCGGACGCACTTGCCGTCCCGTAGGTCGATGGCTGGGATCACATCCATGAGTCAGACCTTTGCGATTGACTATTTCCTATTGACGATTTACTATTTGGCCTCGAGTTCCATCGTAAATCGTGGATCCTGAGTTGTAAATGATAAATCGTTGAGGCCGGCTATGATAAGACGAATTCACTTTTCGCGGGGTGTTTTTCTGGCGATTCTGGGGGCTGTCACGGTCTTGGGGGCCGGATCGGCGCGAGCCGCCGGGGCCAGACCGGTCGTATTCGACACGGACATCTGTGATGACATCGACGATACCTGGGCGCTGGCCGTACTGTTGCAGTCGCCCGAGTTGGACTGCAAGCTTATCACGACCGCGGTAGGGGACACGGAGGCCAAGGCGAGGGTCGTGGCCAAGTTCCTCGACAGGGTCGGGCGGGCGGATATTCCCGTCGGGATCGGGATCAAACAGAGCGGTGGTCCACACCAACAGGTCGCCTGGGCCCGGGACTACGACGTGGCCTCCTACCCGGGCAAGATCCACAAGGAGGGCGTGCAGGCCCTCATCGATACGATCATGAGTTCGCCGGCCCGCCTCACGTTGATCGCGGTCGGCCCGCTGCCGAATATCCGCGAGGCCCTCAAGCGTGAGCCACGGATCGCCGAGAAGGCGGACTTCATCGGTATGCACGGCAGCGTCTTCGTCGGGTACGGCGGCAGGGAAAAGCCCGACGCCGAATACAATGTCAAGCAGGATGTCGCGGCGGCCCAGAAGGTCTTCACGGCCCCATGGCCCATGACGATCACGCCGCTGGACACCTGCGGCCTCATCAATCTCGGCGGCGAGAAGTACCAAAGGATTCTCAAGACGGACAGTGTCATCACCAGGAATTTGCTCGAAAATTATCGCCAGTGGTTCAAGGACGGTTTTCGGGATCGCAATAACCTCAGCGAGTCCGACGTCGCCCGCGAGGTGGACGGCAAGCTCAACAGCAGTAGCACGACCCTTTTCGACACAGTCGCGGTTTACCTGGCGGTGAGTCACGACCTGGCCGAGATGAAGGAAGTGCCCATTCGCATCACCGACGAGGGTTTTACGCGAGTCGAAAATGGCGCCAAGAGAGTGAACTGCGCCGTGAAGTGGAAGGATCTCGACGGCTACGAGAACTGGCTTGTGGAGAGACTGACTTCAGATCAAAAATCAAAGATCAAGAATCAAAAATGAAGGACGCGATTGCACAAATTGTCGTCGTCGGGAGCTCGAACATGGACCTGGTCGTCCGGTCCTCTCGGATTCCGGTCCCCGGTGAGACGATCCTGGGCGGCGATTTCCTGATGGTCCCGGGCGGCAAGGGGGCCAATCAGGCGGTGGCTGCGGCCAAGCTCGGTGCACGCGTGCATTTCGTGGCCCGGCTCGGCAACGATCTGTTCGGCCGCAAGTCGTTGGACAACTTCCGCCTGGAGGGCCTGGACACCACGTATGTGGCGTTGACTTCGGATGCTCCCTCCGGCGTGGCGCTCATCACGGTGGATGGAACCGGCAACAACGCGATCGTGGTCGCCCCCGGCGCGAACGCCAGGCTCTCGCCCGAGGATGTTCGGCGGGCCGAGGCGCAAATCCGAGCCGCCGGGGCGGTCGTCGCACAGCTTGAAGTCCCCGTGACGACGGTGCACTGTGCCGCCGAGATCGCGTACGAGGCGGGCGTCCCCTTTGTGCTTAATCCGGCTCCCGCCCAACCCTTGAGCCCGGCGCTGCTGAGCATGGTGGCCGTGCTGACGCCCAATGAGAGCGAAGCACAAATCCTGACGGGGGTTGCCGTGGTTGATGAGGGCTCGGCCCGCAAAGCCGCGAGGAAGCTGCTGAGTGACGGGGTCAGGACGGTAATCGTGACGATGGGCTCGAAGGGGTTCCTGCTGGCCGACGAGAACACGATGGAGTTTGTCCCTGCGATAAAGGTCAAAACCGTCGATGCCACCGCGGCGGGCGACGCCTTTACGGGCAGCCTGGCCGTCGGTCTGGCGCAGGGCCGGAGTCTTCGCGAGGCGGCCCTGTTCGCCAATCATGTGGCGGCAGTCTCCGTGACGCGGCTGGGCGCACAGCCCTCCATGCCGACGCGGCGGGAGGTGGAAGAGTTTGTGGCATTGGACGCATAGTGCCGAGGAGAATGGAATGGACAAGGCAAGAATACGGATGTGTCGCGGCCTGGTGTTGCTCGTGCTGCCGATGTTGCTGGTCGCGACGGAGATCGGCGGCTGCAAGAAGAGGGACGACAGGCCGAAGGTCGTTCTCTTGATGAAGTCCCTGGCCAACGAGTTCTTCAAGACGATGGAGGAAGGGGCGCTGGCCCATCACGAACAGCACAAGGACGAATACGCGCTGAAAGTGGTGGGTATGAAGAACGAGACGGACGTGGCCGAGCAGATTCGCAACGTCGAGTTGACCATTGCCCAGGGGGTGGACGCCATCGTGATCGCGCCGGCCGATTCCAAGGCGCTGGTTCCCGTCTGCAAGAAAGCGATGGACGCGGGCATCATCGTGGTCAATATCGACAACAAGTTCGACAACGACGTGCTCAGGGACAAGGACGCGAAAATCCCGTTCGTCGGGCCGGACAACCGCAAGGGCGCCAAGCTGGCCGGTGTGTATCTGGCCACGAGACTCCAGCCCGGCGACAAGGTCGCGATCATCGAAGGGGCCCCCAACGCCTACAACGGCATCCAGCGCAAGATGGGGTTCGAGGACGCCATGCTCGGCAGCAACATGGACATCGTCAGTTCGCAAACGGGGTACTGGGAAACCGACAAAGCCCTCCCGGTTGCCTCCGCGGTGATCAACGAACACCCCGACCTCAAGGCGATTCTCTGCGCCAACGACAGCATGGCTCTCGGCGCGGTGACGGCCGTGAAAGAGGCCGGCAAGGTCGGCGTCATCCACGTGATCGGATTCGACAACATCGCGGCCGTGCGGCAGTTGCTCAGGGAGGGCAAGATCCTGTGCACCGTCGATCAGCACGCGGACCAGCTCGCCCGATACGGCATCGAATACGCCCTGGAAATGCTCAGAACCAAGGCCCGGCCGGCGGACAAGGAGACCCCGGTCGATCTGATCACGGCGGAATTGCTCTGACGGCAAGGCGAAAAGCTGGAAAATCCGAAATTCGCGCTTCGTGCGTGTCTTATGGATCGGTATGAGTCCCACGGCTGATAGACTACTCGTCGTGACGGGTATCGCCAAGGCCTTCCCGGGCGTGCAGGCGCTTTGCCGGGTCGATTTCGATCTTTGCGCGGGCGAGGTGCATGCCCTGGTCGGGGAGAACGGGGCCGGTAAGAGTACGCTCACGCGCATCCTCGCCGGCGTCGAGATTCCCGACGACGGGCGGATGCTGCTGGCTGACCGGCCCTACAAGCCGCAATCCCGAACCGAAGCGGAGACTCGCGGCGTTCGCATGGTCATGCAGGAGCTGAACCTGATCGGCAGCCTGACTGTGGCCGAGAACATCTTCATCGAGCGGCTGCCGAACCGCCTGGGATTCATCGACTACCGCAGGCTCCATGGGGCCGCGCGGGAGGCCATGGCGAAGGTCGGCCTGGGCGATATCGACCCGTCCACGCCCGTCAAGTCGCTCGGGATCGGCCGTCAGCAGATGGTCGAGATTGCGGCGGGCCTGTCCAGACAGTGTCGCATTCTTGCTCTCGATGAGCCCACGGCCTCGCTGACGGACAGCGAAGTCGCGCTGCTCTTCGCCCAGATCCGCCGGCTCAGGGCCGAGGGCGTCGGGATCATCTACATCTCGCATCGGATCGAGGAGGTGCTGAGCATTGCGGACCGGGTCACCGTTTTGCGCGACGGCCAAGTCGTGGGCACGCAGGCAACGAGCGACCTCGGCCCGGAGGCGGTGATTCGGATGATGGTCGGACGTGATCTGGGCAACGAGTGCCTCGCCCCCAGCGGCAGCAGGGGGGCGGCTGCCCTTCGCGTCGTCGGGCTCACTCGCGGCGAGCGGGTCCGGGACGTCTCCTTTGAAGCGTTTCGAGGCGACGTCCTTGGCGTTGCGGGTCTGATGGGCTCCGGTCGGACTGAGACCATGCGGGCGATCTTCGGCGCCGACGCGGCCCAGGCCGGCGAGATCTACCTGCACGGCAACAATGAGCCCGTCCGCATTCGAAAGCCCAGCGATGCGGTTCGCCACGGAATTGCCCTGTTGACCGAGGATCGCAAGGAGCAAGGCCTGTTCCTCTCCCTGCCCGTGCGAGCGAATATCTCGATCACGCGTTTGCGGGCCTTGAGCCGGCTCGGGTGGATCGACTCTTGTCGGGAACGTCAAGTTGCCCGAGAGTACGCCGGGTCGTTGGGTATCAAGTGCTCGTCCGTCGAGCAGGACATCGGGCAACTCAGCGGCGGCAACCAGCAGAAGGTTGTCATCGCCAAGTGGCTGTACAGGGATTGCGATATCCTGATCTTCGACGAGCCGACGCGAGGGATCGACGTCGGCGCCAAGTTCGACATCTATCGCATGCTCGCAGACCTGGCGGCCAGGGGCAAGGCCATTCTCTTCGTCTCCTCGGACCTCAAGGAGCTGATGGCGATCTGCAATCGGATCCTCGTCATGTCCGCCGGGCGGGTGGCAGGGACCTTCGAGCGGGGCGCCTGGAGCGAAGAGGCGGTCATGGCCGCCGCATTCAGTGAGTATGTCACGAGCGGAGTTCTGCAAAATGGCGGATGATCCGAAGAAGGGAAACGTGCTGGGGCTGCTTGCCGACTACCTGGGTATGTCGATCGCGCTGGTCGTGCTGATCGTTGTCTTTGGCCTGGCCGCCGACAATTTCTTCACCGAGGCCACGTTCAAGACCCTGGCCAATCAGATCGCCGACATCACGATTGCCGCAGTGGGAATGACGTTTGTGCTGATCATCGCCGGGATCGATCTGTCTGTCGGTTCGGTGATGGCGCTGGCGGGAGCGGTCCTGGGAATCGCCGTGGTCAACCGGGGTCTGCCCCTGGCGCTGGGCGTGGTCCTGTGTCTGATCGTCGGTTTGATCTGTGGAGGGGCCAACGGCCTGGTTATCGTCCGGTGGAAGCTGCCGTCATTCATCGTCACTCTCGGGATGCTCGAAGCGGCGAGGGGCGGCGCCTACCTCGTGACGGATTCCCGCACAGTGTATATCGGCTCCATCGACGTTGTCACCGAGACGGTGGCGCTGGGTCTGTCGGTCCCGTTCTTCCTTGCGATTGCCGTCGTGGTTGTGGGGCAATTGGTCCTTTCTCGCACGGTGTTCGGCCGGTATCTGATCGCCATCGGCACGAATGAGGAAGCGGTGCGTCTCTCCGGCATCGATCCGCGGCCATACAAGCTGGCGGTCTTCGCGCTCTCCGGCCTGCTGGCGGGGATCGCGGCGGTAATTCAGACGGCCCGCATGTCCTCGGCAAACCCGAACACGGGCATTGGCTTCGAGCTGCAGGTGATCGCCGCCGTGGTTATCGGAGGGACCAGTCTGATGGGCGGCCGGGGATCGGTCATCCGCTCGTTCTTCGGCGTTCTGATCATCGCCGTGCTCGGAGCGGGTCTGGCCCAGGTCGGCGCCCAGGAATACACCAAACGGCTCATCACCGGCTGCGTCATTGTTGCCGCCGTGATCCTCGACCAATACCGCCACCGGACGCGCCGAGCTTCACACTCAGGTTAGCAGCCTGTGTCCGCGGTGAACGAGGTTGCGCAACCGCAGGTATGGCAGTCCCGGATTTTCGGTCGGTGCCGCCCATTGGCGTGCATGCACGGTTGCGTTGTGGACCCATCCGCCGGATTCCGTTGCACCCTTTTCACAAAACCGACGAATCCCGGCTTGACAGAACGGTGGCTGGGAACAATAATAGGGCACGATCATAAACCCGTGTGTGTGGAGGTACGGACCATGCGTCTGGTACTAAAACAGAAAGACGGCGAGACGAAGGAGTTCCAGTTTACTCAGGGCCCCATCCAAATCGGCAGGGCGGCCGATTGCCACGTGTTCCTGCCGGATCGGACCGTCTCGAAGAGGCATGCCGTGATCGCCTGCGGCGAGGACGGGGCCTGGCACGTTCAGGACCTCGATTCGGCCAATAAAACCTATCTGAATGGCGAAGAGGTCCGCCTGGCCCCGATCAAGACGGGCGATTCGATTCGCATCACGGACTTCGTCATCGAGATTAACCTGGATGAGACCGCGCCGGCGCCGCACGCTTCGCAGTTCGAGGACACGCTCAACCTGGAGGCCGGTCTGGCGACCCCGCTCCATGAGACGGTCGTCCGCAAGCCGGATGCGGGACATGCCCCTGCGATGCGGCTGCCCGCTAAACGGCTGTCCGAGTTCGCCCACGCGTGTGACGCGATCTGCCGGTCCAAGAATCTTGAGGAACTGCTGGTGACCCTGTTGAACCTTAGTCTCAAGCAGTTCAGCGCATTCCACACATGGTGCGCACTGCGCGAGCAGCCCAGCGGCCCCATGACCTACCATGCGGGCAAACGACGGGACGGCCAGGCCGTGGAGATCGGCGAGCTGAAACTGGCCGACAGAATCAATCAGGCCGTCGAACGAGGTCAGTCCCTGGTCTTGCCGAGCGTGGCGGCGGATGTGGAGGAGAAGGCGAGAATCCGCTCCGCGTTGATCGCCGCAATCACCGGCCCCTCCGGATGCTATGGCGTGATCTACATCGACAACGCCATGATTCACGACCACTACGCGCTGGGCGATCTGGACTACTTGATGCTGATCGCCGCCCATACGGCCGCGGTCCTGAGCAAGTTTCTCACATAAAGGTTGCCGTCTGAGCATGTCCGCTGTGTTGCGTCCCCGATGCCCGAGGGGGGTAGGGACGTGCGGGCTCTTCCTATGTTCTTGTCCCTTGACATTCCCCCAGTTCTGCGGTATACTATCGGAACATGGAGGGATATTGGGGACGAGAGCCCTTCACGCGTGTTCTTGGGGTCGCGAGAGCCTGTCTTGACAGGTCTTCTCTGCACGAATCGAGGAGTTTGGAGATGAATTGTTCCGGGTTGTTGGTTGCGGCGATTCTTGGGTTCGCTGTGTGTGTGCAGGGCTTGGCCGACGACAGCGTCATCGATCTTGGGCCGGAGGAATTCATCCAGGCCGATGGCGGCGATATCGTTGTGCCGGGCTATTCCTTCCCGTCATTCGAGGACTGGAACAACGACGGCCTGAGGGACCTGATCGTCGGCGAAGGCGGCGGCGGCTCGCCGGGCAAGGTCCGGGTCTATCTGAACGTGGGGATCGAGTCCGACCCGTGCTTCGTGAGTTACTTCTATGCCCAGGCGAATGGGGCGGATCTGACCTGTGCGGGCCAGGGCTGCATGGGGTGCTTTCCCCGCGTGGTCTACTGGGATGAGGATGTCCACAAGGACCTGCTGGTTGGCCTGGCCGACGGCACGGTGAAAATCTTCCTGAATATCGCGGACGACAACGAGCCGGCCTTCGACGCCGGCACGCTCGTCAGGGCGGGCAGCGACGATGCCTATGTCGTCAACGTCGGCGCCCGAGCGACGCCGACCCTGGTGCATTGGAACGATGACGGCATGCTGGACCTTGTCGTCGGCGGACTCGACGGCCTGATCCACGTGTACGAGAACTGCGGCTGCGGCGGCGAGATCCCGCCGCACTTCTACTTCTCACCGGCCAAAGGGTTCTCTGTCCAAGCCGTCGGCGGGGATCTCACCGTTCTCAGCGGCCGGTCGAGCCCGGAGATTGTGGACCTCGACGGCGACGGTACGAAGGACCTGCTCAGCGGCAACACCAACGGCCAGATCCTGTTCTACAAAAACACAGGCACGAACTCGTCTCCCGAGTTCACGACCTATACGTTCGTGCAGTCGGCGGGCATGGCCATCGACCTGCCGAGCACGCTGCGCTCCCGGCCCTCGGCCTGCCACTGGACCGGCGACGGGACGTTCGGTCCCAAAGACGGCTACTGGGACCTGCTCGTCGGCTACGGCGACGGCAAGGTCCGCCTTTATCGCGGCCTGCCCAAGGCCGGCGATTTCGACCTCGACGGCGACCTCGACGGCGACGACTTCACTTTCCTCGCCAAGGCCCTCGATCAGCCGATCCCGGCCGAAGGCACCCCCGCCGACCTCAACAGCGACGGCGTCGTCGACAACCTCGACCTCCGCCTCTTCGCCGACCTGTGGCTGGCGGCCAACGACCCCACGTAGCATGGGCATCTTGCCCGTGGCCTGAAATCATGGGCGCTCGCGCCCATGCTACTGTAACGCCTCGCAGCGCCACTGCGAGCACGCGGGCGGAGCCCTTTGTTCGCGGTCCGTTACTCCGTAAGCGTTCGCCGAACCACATCGACGGTGATTTGAGAGGGCTACGCGGTCAGTTCTCCCGAATCAGCTCCCACCACAATCTTGGATAGTCCTGCCCTTCGAGAATCCACCAGATGTCCTCCGTGCCGTTGGCCGTCTCACCCACGAAGTCCCAGCCGGCGTCAAGGAACATGCTGGCCGTCTGCATCTCGGCGGTTGTCTTGCCCGTTCCACCGACACTTGCGGTCTGACCTGAGGTCTCGGTGTCCCAGAAGCAGGCCACACAATCTGACGAGCCCCCCCATCCGACGAAGCCGCCGACGCCCTCAGTGCCGCTGACTGGGCCGCTGCTGTAGCTCCAATGGATACTGGCGTCCCAGTCGGCACCTACAAGGCCGCCGACAGCCTTACCGCCGGCGACCGAGCCAGTGCTGTGGCAATTGCTGATACAGCCATGATCGGCGGAGCCCACGAGACCGCCGACACCCCAATTCCCGCTGACGGAGCCGCTGGCGTAGCTCGTGTCGGTGCTGCCATAGTTCCAGCCCACGAGACCCCCGACGTTGGCGCCGCCGCTGA